>CAZNCE010000096.1:0-3980 GCA_964571285.1 uncultured Nocardioidaceae bacterium
GCAGTGCCTGCGGATGGGCGGCGGCTTCGGCGGCAAGGAGATGCAGCCGCACGGGTACGCCGCGGTCGCGGCGCTCGGGGCCACGCTGACCGGGCGGCCGGTCCGGGTCCGGCTGAGCCGGGCCCAGGACATCACCATGAGCGGCAAGCGGCACGGCTTCCACTCCACCTGGGAGGCGGGCTTCGACGACGACGGCCGGATCCGCGCACTGCGGGCCACCATCACCGCCGACGGCGGGTGGAGCCTCGACCTGTCCGAGCCGGTCCTGGCCCGCGCCCTGTGCCACATCGACAACGCCTACTTCGTGCCGGACATCTCGGTGCTCGGCCGGATCGCCAAGTCCAACAAGACGTCGCAGACCGCGTTCCGCGGCTTCGGCGGCCCGCAGGGGATGCTGGTCATGGAGGACATCCTCAGCCGGGTCGCGCCGCAGCTGGGCCTGACCTATGAGCAGATCCGCGAGCGCAACTTCTACCACCCCGGCGACAGCACGCCGTACGGCCAGCCGGTGCGGCATGCCGAGCGGCTGCACAAGGTGTGGGCGCAGGCGCTGGACGACAGTGAGTTCGCGGCGCGCAGCCGCGAGGTGGAGGAGTTCAACGCCACGCACCCGCACGTCAAGCGGGCGATCGCCGCCACCCCGGTCAAGTTCGGCATCTCGTTCAACCTGAAGGCGTTCAACCAGGCCGGCGCACTTGTCCTTGTCTACAAGGACGGTTCGGTGCTGGTGAACCACGGCGGCACCGAGATGGGCCAGGGCCTGCACACCAAGATGCTGCAGGTGGCCGCCACTGCCCTCGGTGTGCCGCTGAGCACCGTGCGGCTGGCTCCGACCCGTACCGACAAGGTGCCCAACACCTCGGCCACAGCCGCCAGCACCGGCGCGGACCTGAACGGCGGCGCGGTGAAGAACGCGTGCGAGCAGATCCGGGACCGGCTGGCCGTCGTCGCGGCCGGCCGGCTCGGGGTGCCGCCGAGCGACGTGCGGTTCGCCGACGGCGTGGTGTACGGCCTCGGGCACGAGCAGGAGCCGATCGCCTGGGCCGAGTTGGTGAACCTGGCCTACTTCCAGCGGGTGCAGCTGTCGGCGGCCGGCTACTACCGCACCGAGGGCCTGCACTGGAACGCCGATACCTTCCAGGGCGAGCCGTTCAAGTACTTCGCCTACGGCACCGCGGTGACCGAGGTCGAGGTGGACGGGTTCACCGGGGCATACCGCACTCGCCGGGTCGACATCGTGCATGACGTCGGCGACAGCCTCTCGCCGCTGGTCGACCTTGGCCAGATCGAGGGCGGTTTCGTCCAGGGCGCCGGCTGGCTGACCCTGGAGGACTTGCGCTGGGACACCAGCGACGGCCCGTCCCGGGGCCGGCTGCTGACCCAGGCCGCCAGCACCTACAAGCTGCCCAGCTTCTCGGAGATGCCGGAGACGTTCAACGTGTCGTTGTTCGCCGACGCACACGAGGAGGGCGTGGTGTACGGCGGCAAGGCGGTCGGCGAGCCGCCGCTGATGCTGGCGTTCTCGGTGCGCGAGGCGCTGCGCAAGGCGGCCGGTGCGTTCGGCCCGGCCGGACGCACCGTCGAGCTGGGCTGCCCGTCGACGCCGGAGGAGGTGTTCTGGGCGGTGGAGTCCGCTCGGGCCGGGGCGGAGCCGGAGCACACCAGCCGCCGCGCACCGGCGGTCGGCGAGGGCGTCGACGGCGCTGCCCGCCCGGAGTCCGAGTCGCCGCGGGAACACCACGCCGAGCCGGTCGAGCCCGCCCGGCAGAACGGTCAGCCGGCCCCCGCGCCGGCGCTGCTGAGGGAGTAGGCCGTGCACTGGCTGCAGGCGGTGGAGCGGCTCCGCGAGGAGCGTTCCCCCGGGGTGCTGGTCACCGTGATCACCGTGCGTGGGCACGCGCCCCGCGACGCCGGGGCCAAGATGGTGGTCACGGCGCAGGGCACGTACGACTCGGTCGGCGGCGGCAACCTGGAGGAGACCGCGGTGCGGCGGGCCCGGCGGCTGCTGGCCGACGGTGCCGCCGCCCCGGAGCTGCTCACCATGGGCCTCAGCGACAAGGCGCCGGCGCAGCACGGGCTGCAGTGCTGCGGCGGCGAGGTGACCCTGCTGCTGGAGCCGTTGGCGGTCGTCCCGGCGGTGGCGGTGTTCGGGCTCGGCCATGTCGGCCTGGAGCTGGCCCGGATCCTGTCCCGGCACGACATCGAGCTGCACCTGGTGGACTCGCGGGCCGATCAGGTGGCCGCGGACCGGCTGGCCGTGCTCGGCGACGAGTGCCCGGCGAATGTCCATGTGCACCACGCCCCGGTGCCCGAGCTGGTGCTGGGCCAGGTGCCGCGCGGCACCCACGTGCTGATCATGACCCACGATCACGCGGAGGACGCCGCGCTGTGCGATGTGGCTCTGCGCTGCAGCCACCTCGGCTCCATCGGCCTGATCGGCTCCGACGCCAAGTGGACGCGGTTCCGCAAGCGGCTGGCCGCCGAGGGGCACGCCGAGGCCGATCTGGCCCGGATCACCACGCCGATCGGGCTGCCGTCGATCAGCGGCAAGGACCCGGCCACGATCGCGGTCAGCGTCGCAGCCGACCTGGTGCGCACCTTCGAGTCCGAGCGGGCACCCACCAAGGTGGCGCCGTGAGCGGCCCGGATCCGGCGGCGGCCGGGGGCCCGTCCGCCGCGGACACGCCGCTGCCGGGCGCCGAGGCCCAGCAGCCCATCCTGTACCGCGCCCGGGTGCTCGACACGCCGGGCAACCCGTTCGGCGACGGCCGCCTGCGCGCCGACTCCGACGCCGGACTACTGGTGCAGAACGGCCGGATCGCCGCCCGCGGACCGTACGACCGGGTGCGTGCGGACCATCGCGACCTCGAGGTGGTCGACCTGCGCGACGGGATCCTGCTGCCGGGCATGGTCGACACCCACGTGCACTTCCCGCAGGTGCGGGTGATCGCCGGGCTGGGCATGCCGCTGCTGGACTGGCTGCGCGAGTGCGCGCTGCCGGAGGAGGCCCGGCTGGCCGACACCTGCTACGCCCGGGACGTGGCCGCCGACTTCGTCCGCGGCCTGGTCGACGCGGGCACCACCACCGCGCTGGTGTTCGGTTCCCACTTCGCCGCTGCCGTGGACGAGGTGTTCGCCGAGGCGGCGCGGGTAGGGCTGCGGATCACCACCGGGCTGGTGGTCAGCGACCGGTTGCTGGAGCCGCCACAACTGCTGACCACACCGGAGCAGGCCTACGCACAGTCGTGCGAGCTGGCCGGCCGCTGGCACGGTCGCGGGCACGCCCGGTACGCGGTGACGCCGCGGTTCTCGTTCTCCGCCAGCGAGGCGATGCTGGACGCCTGCGGCTCGGTGCTCAAGGACGTACCCGGGACCTGGTTCACCTCGCACGTCAACGAGAACCTGGCCGAGATCGAGCAGGTGGCCGCCCTGTTCGACGACGCGCACGACTACGTCGACACCTACGACCGGCACGGCCTGGTCGGCTCGCGGTGCGTGCTGGCGCACAACGTGCACCCGACCGACCGGGAGCTGGGGCTGCTCGGCGCGCAGGGCGCCACCGTCGCGCACTGCCCGACCAGCAACGCCGCGCTGGGCAGCGGGCTGTTCCCGCTGCGCCGGCACCTCGACCACGGAGTGCGGGTCGCGCTCGGCACCGATGTGGGTGCCGGCACCGGCTTCTCGTTGCTCAAGGAGGGACTGCAGGCCTACTTCATGCAGCGGCTGCTGGGCGACCGTGGAGCCGAGCTGACCCCGGCGCACCTGCTCTACCTGGTCACCCGGGCCGGCGCCGAGTGCCTGGGGCTGGCGGACCGGGTCGGGGACCTGGACGCGGGCAAGCAGTTCGACGCGGTGTGGATCCGGCCGCACGACGGCAGCACGCTGGACGTCGGGCTGCGGCATGCCACCGACGCCGAGAACGCGCTGGCGAAGGTGTTCGCGCTCGCCGGTGTCACCGACATCGCCGGGGTGTGGATCGG
>CAZNCE010000096.1:4080-12821 GCA_964571285.1 uncultured Nocardioidaceae bacterium
AGGGACAGGCGAATCCACGGTGGCGCGTTCCGGCGCAGTTTCGGGTTGCGACCCACCCGCAACGCGCCACGCTGGGCGGGGCCTGCCCCGCAACCCGCCACGCTGGCCGGAGTGGGCCACCCGCCAGGCGGATGGGCAGCAGCACGCACGTGGCACGAGTCGCCGCGGGCCGGATTCCACCGACCGGATCACGGTAGGGGGTTGCCAGGTGGCCCAGCGCGGCCCTACGGTAGCCAATCGTTCAGCCGAACGATTAGCGAGGCGGTGGCCACCGGATGCACAACCCGAACACCGGGCTGTCCCGTCGAACCTTCCTCGCCGGCGGTCTCGGCCTGGCCGGCGCTGCGGTTCTGGGCGGCTGCGGCGGCTCCGGTCCCGCGTCGGCGAAACTGCCCAAGCAGGCGATCACCGGACCGGCACAGCAGGGCGGGACCCTGCGCATCGCCCGGCCACCGGCCTCGCGGGCGGAGACCCTCGACCCCGCATCCAGCCTCTCGGCGTACGAGTACCTCGGCGCGATCTACAACCGGGTGGTCCGCATCGGCTGGGACGGCCTGGTTGCCCCCGACCTCGCCGAGTCGTGGGAGAGCACCCCGGACGCCAAGACGTGGACGTTCCGGATCCGCCCCGACGTGACGTTCCACGACGGCCGCCCCTGCACCGCCCACGATGCCGCCTACAGCCTGCAGCGCATCCTCGACCCCGACGTCGCGTCGCCGCAGGCCGGTGTGCTCTCGCCGCTGCTCAAACCGCGCGACATCAGGGCGCGTGACGACCGGACGCTGGTCTGCTCGCTACGTACCCCGAATGCTGAGTTCCCGAGCCTGCTGACGGCTTACCAGTGCTACGTCGTCCCGGTCGACAGCGGCGACGAGATCGGCCAGACCGGCATCGGCACCGGACCGTTCCGGCTGGTGAACTTCACCGCCGCCGGCCGCGGCAGGGTCGTCGCCAACGAGGACCACTTCGCCGGCCGGCCCGCGCTGGACGCGATCGACTTCTACTCGATCGCCGACCAGCAGGCCCGCACCAACGCACTGCTCGCCGGGCAGGTCGACCTGCTCTCGCAGACCAACCTCGACTTCGTCACGGCCCGCGTGGTGAACGCGTCCGACAAGACCACGATCGCCCGGGTGCCCAACGGACAGTGGTACGGGCTGCCGATGCTGTGCGACATCCCGCCGTTCAAGGACCCGACGCTGCGGCAGGCGATGAAGCACGCCTACGACCCCCAGCAGGTCATCGACGTGGCCATCCAGGGCACCGGGGCGATCGGGCACGACAACCCGGTGCCGCCGAGCAACCCGTACTGGCTGGACTATCACCTCGACCACGACCCGGAACAGGCCCGCGCGTTGCTGCGCAAGGCCGGTCACGACCCGTTCGCCGTCGACCTCTACACCTCGTCGTACGACCCGGTGTTCACGCCGATGGCACTCGCCTACGCCAGCTCGGTGGAGGGGGCCGGCATCGACGTGCACGTGCGCACCGCATCGGCCGACTCGTACTACTCCGAGATCTGGATCCACAAGCCGTTCTGCGCGACCTACTGGTACACCGGCCGGCCCATCGACCAGCTGCTCAACCAGATCTTCCGCGGCGGCTCGTCGTACAACGAGACCAAGTGGGCGGACCCGCGGTTCGACCGGATGCTCGATGCCGCCCGCGCCGAAACCGACGACGCCAAGCGCAAGATCCTCTACCAGGACGCACAGCGCTACATCGTGGACCACTCCGGCTCGATCACGCCGTTCTTCGCCGACCGGTTGGTCGGGATCTCCAACGACGTCGTGAACTACCGCGAGGAAGGCTTCGAGTTCGACTACCTGAACATCGGTCTCGCGGAGGGTGCCCGATGATCTGGTTCATCGCGCGCCGCGTCGGCGCCATGGTGATCACCGTCGCGCTGGCCTCGCTGCTGGTCTTCCTCGCGCTGCAGGCGCTGCCGGGAGACGTGGCCACCCAGGTGCTGGGGCAGGACGCCACCCCGGCGGCGAAGGCCGCGCTGCGCGAACAGCTCAACCTCAACGAGCCCGCCTGGCAGCGCTACCTGGAGTGGGTGGGCAACGCCCTCCAGGGTGACCTCGGCACCTCGCTGGCTTCGGGCGACGCGGTGTCCACGCTGATCTGGACGCACCTGCGCAACACGTTGCTGATCGCCGTGGTGGCGGTGGTGATCGGCGTGCTGCTGTCGCTGGTGCTCGGCGTGGTCGCCGGGCTGCTGCGGGACCGGTGGCCGGACCACCTGATCTCCGGGCTCAGCCTGATCGGGATGAGCATTCCCGAGTTCGTGGTCGCGACCCTGCTGGTGCTGGTGTTCTCGATCACCGTGCCGATCTTCCCGGCGGTGGTGCTGGACGACGCGAACGCGCCGATCGGCGACCTGCTGCCCGCGATCTGGCTGCCGGCCATCGCGTTGGCCATTGCGCTGTCGGCTTACATCATCCGGATGGCGCGTGCCGGTGTGGTCGACACCATGACCAGCGAGTTCGTCACCACCGCGCGGCTCAAGGGACTGCCCGCCGGCCGGGTGCTGGTCCGGCACGCATTGCCGAGCGCGCTGCTGCCGGCGATCAACGTCATCGCGATCACCATCGCCTGGCTGGTCGGCGGAGTGGTCGTGGTGGAGACGGTGTTCAACTACCCCGGCATCGGCCAGCTGATGCTGGACTCGGTCTACGACCGTGACCTGCCGGTGCTGCAGGCGATCGCGGTGCTGTCGGCGATCGTGTACGCGCTGAGCAACCTGGCCGCGGACCTGATGGCCATGCTGCTCAACCCGAGACTGCGCACCGGAGGTGGGCGCCAGTGAGCGAGGGGACCGGCGAAGTGAGCGGGACGGTCGCCGAAGCGCCGGCCGTGCGGCGCAGCAGCCTGTGGGCGCGGCTGATGGTGGTGGTGCGCAGCTCCGGCGCGGCCAAGGTGGGCCTGGCGCTGGTGCTGATCCACGTGCTGGTCGCCATCCTCGCGCCGCTGCTCACGCCGTACCAGCCGATCGGCAACCATCCCGAGCAGGCCCTGGCGGGGGTGTCCGCCGAGCACTGGGCGGGCACCGACCAGTACGGACGCGACGTGTTGACCCGGGTGCTGTTCGGCGGCCGGTATGCCCTGGTGGTGTCCGCCCTGGCCACCGTCTGCGCCGTCGGCGTGGGCACCGTGCTCGGCTGCCTCAGCGCACTGGCCAGCCGCTGGTTCGACACCGTGCTGATGCGGGTCCTGGACGCCGTCCTCGCCGTCCCCGCGATCCTCGCGCTGCTGGTCGTCGTGACGGCACTGGGCACCGGCATCTGGGTGATCGTGCTGGCCGTGACCGTGACCTTCGCGCCCCAGGTGACCCGCGTGATGCGGGCGGCCGCGCAGAACGTCGTGCCGCTGGACTACGTGTCCGCCGCCCGGGCCCGCGGCGAGGGCTGGTGGTCGCTGCTGTGGCGTGAGCTGCTGCCGAACGTGGTCGACGTGATCGCCGTGGAGGTCGCGCTGCGCGCCTCGTGGGTGGTGCTGCTGATCAGCTCGCTGTCCTTCCTGGGCTTCGGCGCCGATCCGCCCACCCCGGACTGGGGCCTGATGGTCTCGGAGAACCGGGCGGCGATCACCGTGGTCCCGATGGCCACGATCGCCCCGATCATCGCGCTGGCGACGTTGGTGATCGGGCTCAACCTGGCGTCCGACGGGCTGAGCAAGGGTTTCGGCGTCGACCGGGCGAAGCAGGGGGGCTGAGCGGTGGCGGACCAGAACTCCGACCGGGCGGCGGCCACTCAGGCGAGCGACCCGGCCGTCGACATCACCGGGCTCACCATCGCCTACCGCTCCGGGGGCCGTGATGTCGTCGTGGTCGACGACGTCGACCTGCAGGTACGGCCGGGCCGGACCACCGCCCTGGTGGGCGAGTCGGGCTCGGGGAAAAGCACGGTGGCCGGCTCCATGCTGGGTCACCTGCGGACCGGCTCGCGACTCGTCCGCGGCCGGGTGCACGTCGGCGGCGTGGACGTGCTGGGTCTCGGAGCCGCTGAACTGCGGGACTTCCGCAGCAGCCGCGTCGCGATGGTGCCGCAGAACGCCGGCCACGCGCTCACCCCCTCGATGCGGGTCGGCCGGCAGGTCGGCGAGGTGTCGGCGATCCGCGGGCTCGGGGCAGATGAACGGTCCGGCCGGATCGAGGAGGCGTTCGGCCAGGTGGGCCTGGCCCCAGGGCTGGTCCGCCGGTTCCCGCACCAGTTGTCCGGAGGCCAGCAGCAGCGAGTGGCGATCGCGATGGCGCTGGTGGCCCGGCCGGACGTACTCGTGCTCGACGAGCCGACCACCGGGTTGGACGTGGTGACCCAGCGCGACATCCTCGGCCTGCTGCGCGAGCTGTCGCGCGAGCTCGGCACCGCCACGGTGCTGGTCAGCCACGATCTCGGGGTGGTGGCGGCGCTCGCCGACGACATCGCGATCATGCACGCGGGCCGGATCGTCGAGCACGCCGGTGCCGAGCAACTGTTCCGCGCGCCCGGCCATGAGCACACCCGGTCGTTGCTGGCCAGCGTGCCGCGGCTGCCCGAGCGGGGTGTGGCTGTGGCACCCACCGTGGCTGCGGACGTGACCGCAGACCCCGAGGCGCCGGTCGACCCCGTGGTCGCGGTGCGGCATGCCGTCGTGGGGTACGGCCGCGGGACCGGATCGGTCGCGGTCGACGACGTCTCCCTGGAGCTGCGCCGCGGGCACGTGCTGGCACTGGTGGGTCAGTCCGGGTCCGGCAAGTCCACGCTGGCCTGGTCGATGGCCGGACTGCATCCGCTGCGGTCGGGCGAGATGACCTACCTGGCCGACGGGGGTCACGACCTCGGACGACCGGCGCGCCGGCGGCCGCGAGACCTGCGGCGTCGGGTGCAGATGGTGTTCCAGAACGCCGACACGTCGCTGAACCCACGGCGGGTGGTCTCGTCCGCGATCCGTCGTCCGCTGACGTTCTTCGGCACCGCCGAGGGCGCCCGGACCGACGACGCGGTCGGCGCCGTGGCCGACGACGTGCAGCTCCCGCGACAGCTGCTCGGCCGGCTGCCCGCGCAGCTGTCCGGCGGCCAGCGGCAGCGGGTCGGCATCGGTCGGGCACTGGCGGCCCGCCCCGAGGTGCTGATCGCGGACGAGATCACCACCGCGCTGGACGTGTCCGTGCAGGCGCAGATCCTCACGCTGCTGGACCGGTTGCGTCGCGAGCACGACCTGGCCTGCCTGTTCATCAGCCACGACCTCGCGGTCGTCCACGACGTCGCGCACCACGTGGTCGTCCTGTACCGCGGGCGGGTGGTGGAGCAGGGTCCGACGGCGGCGGTGTTCGCCGGGCCGAACCACCCCTACACCTTTGAGCTGTTGGCCGCGACCCTGGAGCCGGACCCGGCACTGGCTCGCGCCACCGTCGCCGGTGGCGGCGCGGTGCTGGGCAACGGCATCGCCGGAAACCCCGACGACGACGGTCCGCCGCCCGGCCAGAACGAGTGGGAGACCACCGACGGGATGGCGGACCTGGGCGGCGGGCACCGCGTGCGCCGCTGGCGGCGGGTCGAGGCCCGGCCGCAGGCGGAATCGGGATGAGGGTCCGCACCCGGTTCCCGTACCCGGTCTCGGTTGTCGACGAGTGGATCCGGATGCGGGACGGAGCCCGACTGCATGCCCGGATCTGGCTACCGGACACCGCGCGGGCTGAACCGGTGCCGGCGCTGCTCGAGTACCTGCCGTACCGCAAGGACGACTGGACGGCGCCGCGCGACGCACAGCGGCACCCGTGGTACGCCGGTCACGGGTACGCCTCGGTGCGCGTGGACCTGCGCGGGTCGGGTGACTCCGACGGCGTGCTGCTCGACGAGTACACCGAGACCGAGCTGGCCGACGGCTGCGAGGTGGTTGAGTGGCTGGCCGCGCAGCCCTGGTGCAGCGGGTCGGTCGGCATGTTCGGCATCTCGTGGGGCGGCTTCAACGCGCTGCAGATAGCGGCGCTGCGGCCGGAGCCGCTGAAGGCGATCGTCACGGTCTGCTCCACCGACGACCGCTTCGACAACGACGTGCACTACGCCGGCGGGGCGGTGCTCGGCGTCGACATGCCGGCCTGGGCGGGCACGATGCTGGCGTTCAGCGCGCGGCCGCCGGACCCACGGGTGGTGGGCGATCGGTGGCGCGACCTGTGGCAGCAGCGGCTGGACGGGCTGGAGCCGTTCGCCACCAAGTGGCTCTCGCATCAGGAGCGCGATGCGTACTGGCGGCACGGCAGCGTCTGCGAGGACTACTCGGCAGTGCAGGCGGCGGTGCTGGCCGTGGGCGGGTTCGCCGACCCGTACCGCGACACCGTGCTTCGCCTGATCCGCAACCTGCCCGGCCCGGTGCGGGGGATCATCGGCCCGTGGGCGCATCAGTACCCCGACATCCCGACCGCGCCCGGACCGGCGATCGGCTTCCTGCAGGAGACGCTGCGGTGGTGGGACCACTGGCTCAAGGGCGCGGACAACGGGGCGATGGACGTCCCGCTGCTGCGTGCCTACCTGCAGGACGCGGTGCCACCGGGTTCGGCGACCCCCGAGCGACTCGGCCGCTGGGTGCAGGCCGACTCGTGGCCGGCCGACGACACGGTGATCCGCACGCTCGAACTCGCCGACCTGGTGGCCTCCCACCCGCCGGATGCGTCCGGCCGGGTGTTGGTGCGGAGTCCTCAGCACACCGGGATCGAGGCGGGCCGGTTCTTCCCGTACGGCAACCGCGCGGACCTGCCGCCGGACCAGCGGTGCGAGGACGGCCGGTCCAGTTGCTTCGACACCGCGGTGCTGGACGCGCCGGTGCCGATCCTGGGGAACGTGCTGGCCCGGCTGCGGCTGGCCAGTGACCGGCCGCGCGCCCACGTCGCCGTACGGCTGTGCGACGTGGCACCCGACGGGTCGTCCACACTGGTGGCACGGGGCGTCCTGAACCTGCTCAAGCGCCGGGGCATGGACGCGGCCGACGACATGGTGCCGGGTCGGTGGGAGGACGTCGTGGTGCGGCTGGTGGCGACCAGTTATGTGGTGCCCCCCGGGCATCGGCTGCGGGTGGCGGTAAGCAACGCGTACTGGCCGTGGTTGTGGCCGCACCCGGAGGCCGGGTCGCTGCACGTGCTGCCCGCCGAGAGCCGGGTGGAACTGCCGCTGTGGGAAGGCGGGCCGGAGGCGCCGCCGGTCGAGTTCGACGAGCCCGAGCAGGCGCCGCCGCTGCCGGTCGAGCCACTGGAGCCGACCGCCGAACCGGGACCCGAGCGGACCGTCACGCAGGTGGTCGACACGGGGGAGTGGGTGCTGGAGGTCGACCCGCACTACACCACGCCCCGGCGGATGCCCGACGGGCTGGAGTACGCCGAGCGGGTGCGCGAGACCTATCGCATCGGCGCCGATCCGCTGTCCGCGCGGGCGCGGTCGTCGTGGACGATCAGCCTGCGCCGCGGCGACTGGCGCACCGAGGTGGTCGCAGAGACGTCGCTGCGAGCGGACGCGGACGCGTTCCATGTGGAGTCGCGCCTGGTGGCGCGGGCCGGCGACGAGGTGGTCGCCGACCGCTGTTGGCACGACCGGGTGCCGAGGTCGTCCGCATGAGTGTTGAGCCGGCCGACGCTCCCGGGCCGCCGACGGGGCGAGCGGATCCGTGGCCGGGACCCGGTCGGCGCCGGCATCGACCGCCCGAGCGGCGGGCTCAGATCGTCAAGGCCGCCGGCACTCTGCTGCGGACGTCGCAGTTGGGCCGGATCGGGCTGCGGGACATCGCCGCAGCGGCCGGGGTGTCGGTCGGCACCGTGACGTACCACTTCGCCTCGGTGGACGACATCCTCGACCTGGCGTTCGCCGAGGAGGTGACCGCGCACTACGTCGCCCTCGAGCGACGGGTACGCGCCGAGGTCGACCCGCTGGCCGCGCTCCGGCTGCTTGCGGAGGGGACCTTCAACGTGGACACCGCGCAGCACTGGCAGGTGTGGTTGCACATCCTGCGGCGGCACCGCGGTGGCGACCTGGGCGCGCAGCGCGACCGCTACGAGCAGTGGGAGCACACGATCGGCGACCTCGTCACCCGCGGCGTCGAGCTGGGGGTGTTCCGCTGCGACGACGTGCCCGGCGCCGTCGCGGTGCTGGTGGCCGTGGTGGACGGGTTGTCCCTGCGGCACCTGCGCCAGAGCCTGGACGTGGCCGAGGCCCGGCGCCTCTTCCTCAGCGCGGCGTACCGCCTGCTGGATGTGTGACCCGGGCTGTGCGAGTGCGGCCGGCGGGCGCCGGAGCGAGTCGTCAACCGCCGGTGAGAACCGGCGTGCCCTCGACGATGGCGAGGTCGGTGGCCGGGCCGGTAATCGTGATGGTCTCGGGGATGTCCTGCCAGTCGCCGCCACCGACCCGGAACCGGGCGTGGTAACTGACGTCGACGCTCGGGCTGACCGTCACGTCGGCATCGGTGTACTTGTGCACGATGTCCTTGGCCGGGTACGGCGCGCCGGGGGTGGTCGTGGTGGCGGTGTGGCCGTCGCCGTAGCGCCAGTGGAAGCTGGTCGGCTCCGCCCGGACCTCGACCTGCCGGCCGAGGATGGTGAGCGTGCGGGTGAACGGTTCCGGCCTGGTGTAGAAGATCGTGTCGAAGTTGACCAGTGTCTTGTCCGCCGGTTGCACCTGCACCTGCAGGGCCGGCAGTCCGACCCGTCGGATCTCTTCCAGCACCATTTGCCACGTCACCTGCCGGACCCGCGGCGCGTCGTCAGCACCAAT
>CAZNCE010000097.1:0-12785 GCA_964571285.1 uncultured Nocardioidaceae bacterium
ATGGAGAGGATGAGTAAGCGATGCGCAACAGCGTTCCCGCAGGTCAGACAGGGAGCCGGCGGGGGGACTCGAACCCCCAACCGCTCGATTACAAGTCGAGTGCGCTGCCAGTTGCGCCACGCCGGCCGGATGCGGACGCCATGGTAACCAGCAGCGCGTCCTCCAGGAATTTCACCAGTTGATCTGCGTCCCCGGGCGAGCGACCCTAGTGGTCTGAGAAGAGGTGGTCGTCATGACCGACGACAACGGCGAAACCCCTCTGCACCGGGCGGTTCTCAATCCCCACGACGAGCTGGCTCAGCTGGGACCGGCGGCCCACGACCTGGCCGCCTCCGACGAACCCCGCCACTCCTGGCGGACGGCCGACACGTACGTGTCCGCGATCGCCCGCCACCTCGCCGCCGCTCAAGAGGTGCTGGTGCCGGCCGTACGCAAGCACCTCCCGGACGGCGATCGGCGGGCGGCAGACTACCTGCACTGCGCCAAGGCATTGGAGCGCCACCTGCACGCGGTCAAGGCGCGGATGTACGGCGACCGGACGGCCAGCCGGCTCCATCTCGCTGACCTGTGGGAGCTGGTGGAGTACGAGCTGGCCCAGCACGTCAGGCACGAGCAGCAATTGGTCGAGGAGCTGGCCGCCGCCCTGAGCGACACCGGCCTTGCGGAGCTGGCGACCAAGGTGGACGGCGCACTGGCGCACGCCCCTACGCGGCCGCATCCGCACAGCCCCCACGCCGGTGTCGCCGGCCGGACCAGCCACCGGCTGTGGCGGGTCGCCGACGACGTATGGGACAACCTGGAGAGCCGCACCCTCCCGCGGCAGCGCAAACCCGACCATCCCGGGCGCAACTCGCTGCTCACCCGGTACGTCACCGGGACCCCGGCGGTGGAGGCCGAGCCCGGCCCGCACCGGAGAGTGGAACCGCCCGAGCAGCGTTGACCACTACGCTGGGCCTCCGCACCGACTAGTCGTACGGAGGCCTCGTGGACGAGCGCGCAGCCCGGGCGGCGGGACACGGCGGGGCGGAGACCCCGACCCGATGGCGGGCCCGGCTGGACCGGGCCACAGCGGAGCTCGACCCACCGTTCGCGGTCGTGGATCTGGACGCGTTCGACGCGAACCTGGCCGACCTGCTGCGGCGCGCGGACGGCGTCCCGATCCGACTGGCGACCAAGTCGGTGCGGTCGGTGCCGCTGATCCACCGTGCCGTTCGCGGTGGTGGCGTTCGTGGCCTGATGGCCTACTCCCTGCGCGAGGCGCTGTGGCTGCACTGGTACGGGCTGCGCGACATCGTGGTGGCCTATCCCACCGCCGACCGCGGCGCGCTGCAGATGCTGGCCGGCTCGGACGCTGCGCAGTCGGTCACGCTGATGGTGGACAGCACCGCGCAGCTGCGGTTCATCCAGCGGACCCTCGGGCGGCGGCACCGGCGGCTGAACGTGTGCATCGACGTGGACGCCTCGCTGAAGGTGCTGGGCGCCCACCTCGGGGTCCGCCGATCCCCCGTTCGCACCGCGGCGCAGGCCCGCGCCCTGGCCACGGAGATCGGCAAGACCAGCGCGCTCCGGCTGGTCGGGCTGATGTTCTACGAGGCCCAGATCGCGGGGCTCCCCGACGCTCCGTTGCCGGTCCGGCTGGTGAAGAAGGCCTCCGCCTCCGAGTTGGCCGACCGGCGCTCCGAGGTCGTCCGGGCGGTCCGCCGCGAGGCCGACCTGCGATTCGTCAACGGCGGTGGCACCGGCAGCCTCGAGGTCACCACCGCCGACCCCACGGTCACCGAGGTCACCGCCGGCAGCGGATTGTTCGGTCCTTCGCTGTTCGACTCCTACCGCTCCTTCCGCCCGCGTCCCGCCGCGCTCTACGCCGTACCCGTCGTGCGGCACCCGGCGCGCAAGGTGGTCACCGTGTTCGGCGGTGGCTACCCCGCGTCGGGTACGGCCGACCGGCACCGGCTGCCCAAACCGACCCTGCCCCGCGGTCTCCGGCTGCTGGGCACCGAGGGCGCCGGGGAGGTGCAGACCCCGTTGCGCGGCGGCGCCGCCGCCCGGCTGCGGGTGGGCGACCGGGTGTGGATGCGGCACGCGAAGGCCGGTGAGCTGTGCGAGCGGTTCGACGAGCTGCACCTGGTGCGCGGCGACCGGATCGAGGACGTCGCCAAGACCTACCGGGGTGAGGGGCAGAACTTCGGATGACCGGGCCGGTCGGCGCCCGGGAGTGGCGCAACTGGGCCGACACCGAACGCGCCACCGCCCGCCGCGTGGTACGGGTCTCCAGCGCCCGGCATGTGGTCGAGGTGGTGCGCTGGGCCGCGGAACGCGCCATGCCGGTGAAGGCGGTCGGCTCCGGCCACTCGTTCACCGGGATCGCGGTCACCACCGGCGTGCGACTGGACCTGAGCCGGCTCGACGCCGTCCGCGACATCCGCCCGGACACCGGGCAGGTCGTGGTCGGCGCCGGCATCACACTGGCCCGGCTCAACGAGGTGCTGTGGCAGCACGGCCTGGCGATGACCAACCTCGGCGACATCGACCGGCAGACGCTCAGCGGAGCGATCGCCACCGGCACCCACGGCACCGGGCTGCGGTTCGGCGGGCTGGCCACCCAGGCGATCGGGCTCGAGCTGGTGCTGGCAGACGGGTCGCTCACCTGGTGCTCGGCCACCGACCAGCCGGAGCTGTTCGCCGCCGCGAGAGTGGGCCTGGGCGCTCTCGGCATCGTCACCGCCGTCCGGTTGCAGTGCGAGCCGGCGTACGCACTGCACGCGGATGAGCGGCCGGAGCGGCTCAGCGACGTGCTCGCGTCCCTGGACGAGACGGTCGAGCAGACCGATCACTTTGAGCTGTACTGGTTTCCCCACACCGACCGGGTCCAGAGCAAGCGCAACACCCGCCTGCCGCTGTCCGGCGGGCTGCGCCCGTTGACCCGGCTGCGGGGTTGGGTGGACGACGAGTTGCTGTCCAACAAGGCGTTCGAGGCGGTGAACCGGCTCGGGACCCGCTTCCCGCGGGTCATCCCGCAGATCAACCAGGTCTCGGCCCGCGCACTCACCCGCCGCGAGTTCACCGACCGCTCGTACCGCGTCTTCGTCGGCGCCCGCGACGTCCGGTTCCGCGAGATGGAGTACGCGATCCCGCGCTCGGCGCTGCCCGACGTCCTGCGAGAGATGGACACGTGGATCCGACGCTCCGGTGAGCAGGTGGCTTTTCCGGTGGAGGTGCGGTTCGCGGCGGCGGACGACATCTGGCTGTCCACTGCCTACGACCGGGAGTCCGCGTACGTCGCCGTGCACCGCTACCACCGTCGGCCGTACGAACGCTACTTCGACGCGGTGGAGGCGATCCTGGCCGCGGCGGACGGGCGACCACACTGGGGAAAGCTGCACGGCCTGGACGCCGAGCAACTGCGAGACCGCTACCCCCGCTACGACGAGTTCGTCGCGCTCCGCGACCGGGTGGACCCCGACCGCCGGTTCACCAACCCCTACCTCGAACGGGTGCTGGGGCGCTGAGCCGTCGTCACCGGATGGTCGGGAACGGCCGGGCCTCCTCCAGCTCATAGGCCAGCTCGAGCAGCGTCCGCTCGTCGCCGTGCGCGGCGGAGAAGTGCGCCGCGAGCGGTAGGCCAGCACGGTTCAGCCCGGCGGGCAACGCGATCGCCGGGCCGCCGGCAATGTTGTTCCACGGTGTGAAGCCGACGTAGTCGACCAGCCGCGGATACAGCTGATCGAAGTCCAGCGCCGGCGACAGGTGGCCGAGCGGCGGTGTCACGTGGCTCAGCACCGGCGACAGCACCACGTCCACCCCGGAGAACACCGCGGCGTAGCGCCGGTAGGCCCGGCGCAGCCGGTAGAGCATCACGGGAGTGCGATGGATCCGGTGCCGATACATCGCCGCCAGCCCGCGGGTCAGGTTGTCGGTGCGCATGGCTTCGAAGCTGGAACCGAAGACGCGCGGCCCCGCGGCGGTGATGAGAAACGCCAGGAACCCCCAGAAAACCGCGAAGTCGTCGGCGAAGGACGGACCGACCGGGTTCGGGATCTCCTCCACGTGATGCCCCAGCCCGGCGAGCAGGTCCGCGGTGGCGAGCACCGCTGCCCGGGTCTCGTCGTCGGTGCGATATCCGCTGACAGAGTCGGTCACGACGCCGATCCGCAACCGCGTCGGCGCCGGTCCGGCCACCCACCGGACCGGCGGCAGCGCCGGGTTTCGGTAGTAGCCCTCGGCCGCGGCCAGGAAGCGCGCGCTGTCGCGGACCGTGCGGGTGAGCACCCCCTGCACGACCGTCCGGACCGGCGCCTGCCGGTCGGCCACGTCCATCACCAGCCGCCCCCGGGTCGCCTTCAGCCCCACCAGGCCGCAGGCGGCGGCCGGGATCCGGATCGACCCGCCGCCGTCGTTGGCGTGCGCGATCGGCACCACCCCCGACGCGACCAGCACGGCCGAGCCGCCGGACGAGGCGCCTGCGGAGTATGCGGTGTGCCACGGGTTGCGCACCGGGTCGGCGTCGGCGTACTCCGTGGACGCGTTGAAGCCGAACTCCGGCAGCCGGGACTTGCCGAGCAGCGCGAAACCCAGCGACCGGAACTGCCGCACGAACTCGCCATCGGCCGGTGCCGGGTCGGCCACGAACGCCGCGGAGCCGAAGCCGGTGGGCAACCCGGCCACGTCCACGTTGTCCTTGACGAAAGCCGGCACGCCGTGGAACGCGCCGGCCGGCTCACCACCGGCCCGGGCCGACGCCCGCCGGAAGTCGCTGACCGCGATCCCGTTCAACAGTCCCTGCATGCGGTCCGCCCGGTCCCGCGCCGCGGCGAGCACCTCGGAAGGGCTGACCTCACCGGCGGCGATCCGGCCGGCCAGCGCGGTGGCGTCGTCGTTGCCCAGCGCGTCGTCGGTGAACGCGTGCACGCGCACCCGATGGGCGCCCGCAGGGCCGGTCCCGGTCTGGTCCTGCGCGGCGCGGTCGACGGACCTCATGGTCCGATCATCCCGCTCTGCCCAAAGCGCGGTCGTTTCGGGTGCGGCCGTCGCGATGCCGCCCCGCCGGTCGACGGTTCTGCCATGCTCGGCCCATGTCCCGCACCGGGCCGACGAGCCTGCCGCGCCGGGTCCGGATCGGGTACGCGACCGGGTCGGTGGCGACCGGGGCGTTCGGCACGGTTCCCGGGCTGCTGCTGTTGCCGTACCTCACCGACACCCTCGGTGTGGCCGCCGGGATCGCCGGGGCGATCGTGTTCGTGCCGAAGGCCTGGGACGTCGTGCTGAACCCGATCGCCGGCCGGATCAGCGACCGCCACGTCTCCCCGCGGGGTCCGCGGCGCCCGTTCCTGCGCGTCGGCGGGATCGCGTTGGCGCTGTCTTTCGCGCTGCTGTTCGCCGGGCCGCCGCTCGGCGCGACTGTGTGGGACGCCCTGTGGGTGGTGGTCGCCTTCCTCGGGTGCGCCACGGCGTACGCCTTCTTCCAGGTGCCGTACGTGGCGATGCCGGCCGAGATCACCACGTCGTACGCCGAGCGGACCCGGCTGATGACCTGGCGGGTGGCCGTGCTGGCGCTGGCCATCCTGATCAGCGGAGCAACCGCACCTGCGATCCGGGACGCGCTGGGTGGGCGGGACGGCTACCGAGTGATGGGGCTGGCCGTCGCCGGGCTGCTGCTGCTCGGCTCGATGGGCGCCTATGTCGGCACCCGCGACGCCCCCATCACCACGGTCAGCGCCGCTGGTGGCACGCTCCGCCGCCAACTGAGCCTGGTGGCGGAGTCGGCCGACTTCCGCCGGTTGCTGACCACGTTCGTACTGCAGGCGCTGGCCACCGGCGCGATGCTCGCCGGGGTGGACTACGTGGCCCGGTACGTGCTCGGAAACAGCTCGGCCGCCTCGGTGCTGTTCGTCTGCTTCGTCGGCCCGGCGCTGCTGATCACTCCGGGGTGGCAGTGGCTGGGTGCCCGGATCGGTAAGCGCGCCGGTTACGTCACTTCGTCGCTGGTGCTCGCGGCCGGGGCACTGCTGCTGGTGGTTGCCTGGCAGGCGCCGGACGCGCTGGTGTTCGGTGCGACCACCCTGGTCGGAGCGGGCTACGCGGGCGCCCAGGTGTTCCCGCTGGCGATGCTGCCGGACACCGCCGCTGTGGACGCGGCCCGCACCGGCCGGAACCGGATCGGGGTGTTCACCGGGGTGTGGACCGCCGGGGAGACGCTCGGGCTCGCGCTCGGACCCGGGCTGTACGGGCTGCTGCTGGCACTGGGCGGCTATGTGTCCTCGACCGACCAGTCGGCCGCCCAGCCGGACTCCGCGGTGACCGCGATCGTGCTCGGCTTTTCCGTGGTGCCCGCAGCCCTGGTTCTGCTCAGCCTGCTGTGGCTGCGGCAGTATCGACTCGACGAGCACACCGTCGACCGACTGAGCGGAGGGATGGCATGACGTCCGACGCGCTGGAGCGGTTGCGGGCCATGCAGGCGGGCGACCTGCCCGTCGTGGGTGGTCGGACCCTCAGCTACGTGTTCGACTCCGGGCTGGCCGAGGCCGACGAGGTGGGCCGGCAAGCGCTGGCCATGTTCAGCGGCAGCAACGGCCTGGACCCCACCGCTTTCCCCAGCCTGCTGCGGATGGAGAACGAGCTGGTCGGCTGGGCGGCCCGGCTGCTGCGCGGCGACGGGGCCGTCGGCGCGGTGACGTCCGGTGGGACGGAGTCGGTGCTGCTGGCGGTGCAGGCGGCGCGTGACGCGCGGCCGGACCTGGACCGACCGCGGATGGTGCTGCCGACGACCGCGCACCCTGTGTTCCACAAGGCCGCGCACTACTTCCGGGTCGAGCCGGTGCCGGTCGACGTGGACCCGGGGACGTACCGCGCGGACCCGGACGCGATGGCCGACGCGATCGACGACTCCTGCGTGCTGGTGGTGGCCAGTGCTCCGTCGTACCCGCACGGGATCGTGGACCCGGTCCCGGAGATCGCGGCCGCGGCCGCCGCTCGTGGGGTGCGCTGCCATGTCGACGCGTGCATCGGCGGATGGACGCTGTCGTACCTGCGCCTGGCCGGCCGTGGCGTGCCGGCGTTCGACTTCACCGTGGACGGGGTCACCAGCATCTCGGTGGACCTGCACAAGTACGGCTTCACGCCGAAGGGCGCGTCGCTGCTGCTGCACCGCACCCCCGAGCTGCGCCGGCCGCAGTTCTTCGCCGGCGCGCGGTGGCCGGGCTACACGGTCGCGAACGCGACCATGCAGTCCACCAAGTCCGGCGGGCCGCTGGCCGCCGCCTGGGCGGTGGTGCACACGATCGGCGACGACGGGTACGTGCGTCTGGTCACGGCGGCGCGGGACGCGACCAGCGCGCTGGTCGAGGCGATCGACGGCGAGTCCGGTGGGATCGACGGTCTGCGGGTGCTGGGCCGCCCCGACGCGTCGCTGCTGGCCGCCGCCGCGGACCCCGACCTGGACGTGTTCACGGTCAGCGACCAGCTGCTCGAGCAGCACTGGTATGTGCAGGCGCAACCCGGATTCCGAGGGGTCCCCGCCTCCCTGCATTTCAGCATCAGCCCCACAACGGCGCCGCAGCTGGAGGATCTGCTCGCGGCACTGCGGGACGCGGTGTCGGCCGCCCGAACGGCGGGACCAGTCGTGGTGCCGGACGCGCTGCGGCAGGCGCTGGCCGGGCTCGACCCGGCGACGCTGGACGCCGCCGGGTTCGCCGAGCTGCTCACCGGTGCCGGACTCGGGTCGGTGCTGGAGACCGGCACGCTGCCCGAGCGGATGGCGCCGGTGAATGCGCTGCTCGACGCCGCTCCCCCGCCGGTGCGCGAGGCGCTGGTGATCACGTTCCTCGACCTGCTGCTGCGCCCCTGACCAAGTTGTCAGCCAACCGTCGCACCGTTATCCCGTCCGGCGACCTGACAACTCGGCCGCAGGACCCGCACGGCCCCCAGTTGTCAGCCAACCGTCGCACTGTTATCCCGTCCGGCGACCTGACAACTCGCTCGGCCAGGACTTGATGTTCACCTACACTTGAAGTTCTGGAGGTGAGCGGGCATGCCCAAGCTCGGCGACCACATCACGATCGGGGAGCTGTCCGGCCGCTCCGGCGTGTCGACGTCCGCGCTGCGCTACTACGAACGCGAGTCGCTCATCTTCTCCGAGCGCACGTCCGGCAACCAGCGACGCTTCCACCGCAGCCAGCTGCGCCGGGTGGCGTTCATCCGGTCCGCACAACACGTCGGGCTGTCCATCGACGAGATCCGGGAGGCGATGGCCACGCTGCCGGACAACCGGACGCCGAACAAGGCCGACTGGGAGCGGCTCAGCCGCGCCTGGCAGGGCCGCCTCGACGAGCGGATCGCCGAACTGCATCGGCTCAAGACCAAGCTCACCGGCTGCATCGGCTGCGGCTGCCTGTCCTTGCAGCGGTGCACGCTGATGAACCCCGACGACGTGGCGGCGCCGCGCGGCCCCGGCGCGGTCTACCTGAAGTCCGACTGACCTGTCCGGCGCCCGCACGTCGGCCGTACCCCCCAACCGCCTGACAGCCGCAGTCGCCACGACCGTGACGTGACGCGCGCACGGGGGGCCGGCAGCCCGTACGCTGGTGGCCATGGCGCTGCAGATCGTCGCCACCCGTCCGGACCCGGCGGTCCTCACCCTCCCCTGGTCGCAGCCGCTGGTGGAGTGGGGCGACGACCTCGTGGTGCCGCTGCCCCGGGGCATCTCCCGCCACGTGGTGCGATTCGTCCGCGTCCGAGACCGGGTGTACGCGGTCAAGGAGACCCGGGCGCAGATCGCGCACCGGGAGTATCGCCTGCTCCGCGACCTGTCCCGGCTCGACCTGCCCAGCGTGATCCCGGTCGGCGTGGTCACCGGCCGGGCGACCGCCGACGGCGAGCCGATCGAGGCGGCCCTGATCACCCGGCAGCTGGCGTTCTCGGTGTCCTACCGCGGCCTGTTCGCGCGTGGGCTGCGGGCTGCCTCGATCCCCAAGGTGATCGACGCGTTGGTGGTGCTGCTGACCCGGTTGCATCTGAGCGGCTTCTTCTGGGGCGACTGCTCGCTGTCGAACACGTTGTTCCGTCGCAGCGCCGGCGACTTCGTCGCCTACCTAGTCGACGCCGAGACCGGCGAGCTGCACCCGGAGCTGTCCGACGGCCAACGGGCGTACGACCTGGACACGGCCACCGGCAACGTGTTCGCCGAAATCATGGATCTGCAGGCCGGCGGGCTGCTCAGCGAGTCGCTCGATCCGTACGAGACGGTCGACCGGCTCAACGAGCAGTACCAGGCGCTGTGGGCGGAGCTCGTCGGCCCCGAGGAGTTCAGCGTCGACGAGATGTGGCGCGTGGAGAGCCGGATCCGCCGGCTGAACGAGCTCGGCTTCGACGTGGACGAGCTGGACGTCGTCACCGACTTCGACGGCGCCACCGTGCGGCTGCAACCCAAGGTCGTCGATGCCGGGCACCACTGCCGTCGCCTGCAGGCGCTGACCGGCCTGGACGTGGAGGACAACCAGGCCCGTCGGCTGCTCAGCGACCTGGACGCGTTCGCGGTGGCCAACGAGCTGCAGGACAAGGACATGGCGGTGATCGCGCACCGTTGGCTGACCGAGGTGTTCGAGCCGGTCGGGGCACTGCTGCCCGCGAAGCTGCGCGGCACCCTGTCCCCCGCCGAGTTTTTCCACGAGATCCTCGAGCACCGCTGGTACCTGTCCGAGCAGGCCGGTCACGAGGTGGATCTGTTCGACGCCACCCGCTCCTACGTGGACGACGTGCTGGAGCGGGAGACGCAGTCGCGGCTCAACCAGCCGACGCTGACGCCTGACGAAGAACGTCTCGTCCGATGACCATCCGCTGGATCTGGTTGGTGCCCTCGAAGATCTGCGTGACCTTCGCCTCCCGCAGATAACGCTCGACGTCGAAGTCGCGGGTGTAGCCGTACCCGCCGAGGACCTGCACCGCGTCCGTGGTGACCTTCATCGCCGCGTCGGTCGCCACCAGCTTCGCGATCGACGCCTCCCGGGAGAACGGCCGACCGGCGTCCCGCAGCCGCGCGGCGAGCAGGTAGCTGGCCCGGGCGCTGCCGACCGCGGCGGCCATGTCGGCCAGCAGGAACTGCACGCCCTGGAAGTCGCCGATCGGGCGGCCGAACTGCCTGCGCTCGCCGGCATAGCGAGCCGCCACGTCCAACGCCGCCTGGCCGAGCCCCGTCGCGCAGGCGGCGATGCCGAGGCGGCCGGAGTCGAGTGCGCCGAGCGCGATCCGCACCCCGTCGCCCTCGGCGCCGACCAACCGCTCGGCGGGCAGCCGCACATCGTCGAACAGCACCTGGCTGGTGGTGGAACCAGTCAGCCCCATCTTGCGTTCGGGCGCGCCGAACGACAGCCCTGCCACCCCGGCGGACACGTGGAAGGCCGACAGCCCGTGCTTGGGGTCGTCCGAAGTCCGCGCGAACAGCAGGTAGAAGTCCGCCTCGCCGCCGTGGGTGATCCAGGCCTTCACCCCGTTGATCACGTAGTCGTCGCCGTCGCGGACCGCACGACAGCGAATCGAGGAGACGTCGGAGCCGGCCTGCGGCTCGGACAGGCAGTACGCGCCGAGCTGGCTGCCGCCCAGCATGGCCGGCAGCTCGGCCGCCCGCTGCTGGTCGGAGCCGTGGTCGGCCATCGCCGATGACGCCAGCGAATGCACCGACACCCCGACCCCGATCGACATCCACGCGGAGGCGAGTTCCTCCAGCACCTGGAGGTACACCTCGTACGGCTGGTCGCCGCCGCCGTACTCGCCCCGGAAGGGCAACGAGAGCAGGCCGGTCTCGCCGAGCAGCGAGAACACGTCCCGTGGGAACCGCGCCTCGGCCTCGGCCTCCGCCGCCCGCGGGGCGAGCTGCTCGGCACAGATCTGCCGGGTGAGCGCGATCAGGTCGTACGCCTCGTCGGTCGGCAGCAGCCGCTGCACGCCGGGCTGGGCCATGACCTCCTCCTTTCTCCGTCCTGCGCTGCGCGTGGAGTCGCGGGCCCGTCCGCCGGTGTATCGGCGGCGGGCCCGTCCCGCTCGGCGTCAGGCGGTCGCGCGGCGGCGGGCGATCTCGTACAGAGCCACCCCCGCGGCCACGCTGGCGTTCAGCGACTCGGTCGACGTGGTCATCTCCACCGAGACTCGCACGTCGCACTGCTCACCGACCAGCCGGCCGATGCCGCGGCCCTCGGAACCGACGACCAGCACCAGCGGCTGGTCCGCCACGTCCAGACCCGACAGCGGCAGATCGCCGTCGGCGGCCAGCCCGGCCACGGTGAGGCCGGACTGCTGGTAGGCCTGCAGTTGCCTGGTCAGGTTGGTGACCCGGGCGACCGGAACCCGCGCCGCGGTGCCGGCGGACGTCTTCCACGCCGCCGCGGTCATGCCGGCCGAGCGGCGGGCCGGCACCACGACACCGTGCGCGCCGAACGCGGCAGCGGAGCGGACGATCGCCCCCAGGTTCCGCGGGTCGGTGATGCCGTCCAGCACCACGACCAGCGGTGTCTCGCCTGCCTCTCGGGCCCGTTCCACCAGGGCGTCCGCGTCGGCGTAGGAGTACGGCGGCACCTTGAGCGAGAGCCCCTGGTGGTTGCGGGCGCCGGTCAACCGGTCCAGCTCCGGCCGGCTCACCTCCAGCACCGAGAGCCCCTGCTCGGCGGCCGTGGCCAGCGCCTCTGTGAGGCGGTCGTCACGTTCGACGGCGTCCGCCACGTACACCGCGGTTGCGGGCACGTGGGCCCGGAGCGCTTCCACCACAGCGTTGCGACCGAACACCCACTCGACGGAGTCGACGGCGCGACCGCCGGCCCGGCCGCCCTTGCGGGCCGCGCCCCGGCCACCCTTCCGGGTGTCCTTGCGGTACGCCTTGTGGGCGACCCGGTCCTCGGCCTTCGGCGTCGGCCCACGACCCTCCAGGCCGCGGCGGCGCCGGCCGCCCGACCCCGCGGTCGGGTTGCCCTTGGTCGTGCGCCGTACCGCCCCGCGACGCTTGCTGTTGCCCGGCATCCGCGGTCAGCCCCGCAGGTTCCAGCGCGGGCCGGCCGGGGTGTCCTCCACCTCGATGCCGGCGGCGTGCAGCTGGTCGCGCACCCGGTCGGCGGTCGCGTAGTCGCGCTCGGCCCGAGCGTGCTGGCGCTGTTCGAGCAGTGCGTCGACCAGTGCCTCGGTGGCCCGACGCAGTTCGTCGTCCTCGCCCCCGACGAGCGAGGTCCACGGCTCGGCCAGCGGGTCCAGGCCGAGCACGCCGAGCATGGCCCGGACGGACGCCAGGTTGGCGCGCAGCTCGGTCGTCGACTCCGCGGCGTCGGCGTCGGCGAGCAGCTTGTTGCCGTCCCGGACGACGCCCTGCAGGACGGCGAGTGCCGCCGGCACCGACAGGTCGTCGTCCATCGCCGCCGCGAACCCGTCGGGCAGCAACCACAGGTCGGGGGCGGCCGGGCCGGCGACCTCCGCGGCCCTGGTGACGTACCCCTCGATGCGCCGCCAGGTCGTCGCCGCCTCCGCCAGCGCCTCGTCGCTGAACTCGATCACCGACCGGTAGTGCGCCGCGACCAGGTAGTAGCGCAGCTCGATCGGCCGGACCCGCTTGACCACCTCGCTGACCAGCAGCGAGTTGCCGACCGACTTGCTCATCTTCTCGCCGGCCAGGTTGACCATCGCGTTGTGCATCCACAGCCGGGCGAACGGACGCCCGGCGGCACGGGACTGGGCGAGCTCGTTCTCGTGGTGGGGGAACCGCAGGTCCAGCCCGCCGCCGTGGATGTCGAACTCGTCGCCGAGGTACTTCCCCG
>CAZNCE010000098.1:0-12763 GCA_964571285.1 uncultured Nocardioidaceae bacterium
GGTCGAGCTCCACGGCGCGGGTGTGCCGGCGCAGCCGCATCCACACCCACCCGACCCCGGCACCCAGCCCGCCGAGGAGCAGGGCGGTGACGATCCAGTACACGACAGGGTTCAGTCCCGGCGCGTCGAGTGCTCCGGCGGGGTTGCCGGGGCGGAACAGGACAGCGACCCCGGCGCCCGGCCCGGAGGTGGGTTGGGGGGTGCCGGTGAGGAATGCGGTGACAGAGCCTGCGGCGCGGAGGATGAGGGCGAGGCAGAACAGGGCGACCAGGCCGATCATGAGGGTGTTGGTCAGCTCGTCGCCGAAGCTGCCGGGCTGCCGGCCCTGCGGATTGCTCACGCCAGGCTCCTCGTGACGACCCGGCCGGAGACATGCCCGACCAACAGCAGCGTGCCGTCCGCGCCGGCGGTGAGCTGGTTCGTGTCGAGCATGGCGCGGGCGGTGCCGTCCGGCGCGGCGTCGGCGCGGGTGAGGATCAGCGCACAGGAGATGTCCTCACCCGGCACGAACCCGTCCCCGGTGATCTCCACCAGCACCGGCTCGACCTGTCGCCTGCGCCGGGCTGCCCGCGACTCCACCACCGGCTCCGGCACTTCCGGTTCCGGTGCGGGACGGCGGGGCTTGGCGGCGAGAACCTCGGTGAAGGTGCTCCCGTCGACCTCGTGCACCTCGACCCGGATCGCCCGGGTTCGATCCGCGCCGGCATGGTCGATGATCTCCGGGAACGATGCCCGCGTCCACGCCGCCTCACCCGGCCCAGGCGCGTACTCGGCGCCGTCGATGGTCGCGGTCATCGTCCCGTCCAAGGAGACGATGAGCACGACCAGCGGCAGATCGACGGGAGACGAATCGGATTCGGGGACGCTGTGCTTGTTCATACCCCGCAGGTGCGCCCACACCCCACCGAGCGGCTCAGCCCATGCGGGCGGTGGTGTCGAACAGTTCCAGCTCAGCAGGGTGCAGCTGGTGCTGAACGACGAACGCGCGTTCCTTGATCCGCCACAGCGCCTGCCCCGTCCCGAGCGTGGGCAGCAGCGATCGTTCGGTGCTGGTCAGGCCGAGGGACTTGGCGGTGGTGCCGAGCTGGTCGGATTCCTGCCGCAGGATGATCCTGGTCTCCGCGTTCGCGAGCAGCGAGTTCGCCAGCGCGCGCATAGCCGAGCCTTCGTCGCCGACGTTTTCCATGTCGGAGAGTTTGTGGAAGATGAGGGCGTTACTGATGCCGTAGGCGCGGGCGAGCCGCCAGTGCGCATCCATCCGCTTCAGCAGTGCCGGTTGGGACATGAGCCGCCAGGCCTCGTCGTAGATGCACCACCGCTGCCCGCCCGCCGGGTCCAGGAGCGCTGCTTCCATCCACGCGCTGGAGCAGGTCATCAGCACCGAGATCAGCGTGCTGTTCTCCGTCACGCGCGACAGGTCGAGCGACACCATCGGCAGGGTCGGGTCGAACTGCTCAGTCGACGGCCCGTCGAACAAGCCGGACAGGTCGCCGCCGACGAGGCGGCGCAGCGCGTGCCCGACCATCCGCCCGTCCTCCGCCAACCGGCCATCGGGATCATCCGAGGGGTTGAGAAGGTGATCGACGATCATCGGCAGGATCGGCACGGTGTTCTCCCGCACCGTCGCCGACAGGGCCGTGTCGATAGCGGTGTGCTCCAACGGGCTCATCGGCCTCGTCAGCACCGTCTCAGTGAGCGCACCGATGAGGTCGCGCCGGCGGGAGGCAACCATCGACGCCCACTCAGCATCCGACAACCCGGAGGGCCGATACCCCTCATCGAGCGGGTTCAGGCGGGTGCGCAGCCCGTGGCCGAGCACGATCGCCCGACCGCCGACCGCCTCAGCGACCGCGGTGTGTTCGCCTTTCGGATCGCCGGGGACGTAGACGCGGCGTCCGAACGGCAACGACCGCGTGTACAGGGACTTGATCAACGATGATTTGCCGGAGCCGACGATGCCGGCGATGACGAGGTTCGGGGCCGTGATCACGCCGCGCTGGTACAGCACCCACGGGTCGTACACGAACGAGCCGCCAGAGTACAGGTCCTGCCCGACGAAAACGCCGGCCGCGCCGAGGCCACCTTCGGCGAGGAACGGGTACTGCGCCCCGAGGGTGGCGGAGGTGTCCTGATGCCGCGGCACCCGGAACCGGCCCGGCGACCGCAGCGCCGCCGGCCCTGCTTCGCCTGCCCGAGGCAGGTACTGTTGCGCACGCCGTTCGGCACGCTCAGCTTCTGCTTTCGCTTTCGCGGTGGCCATCTCGCGTTGGCGGCGGTTGGCCTGCAGCTTCGCGGCGGCTTGCCGGCGCTGCTTGCGCAGCCGGCGGCGTTCCGCGGCGGGGGCGACGAGGACGGAGGTGTGCAGGGTTTCCCGCTCGGTCCGGGTCACCGTCCCAGCCCCCGCTCCCGCTTGACCGCCTCGACACCCGGATGAGCAAACCACGACGCTCCGCCCGTCCGGCCGGATTCCTTCCGCTCCCGAGACGGCGCAGCGGTGCCGGGAGACGAATAGGACACCAGCAGCTCCGGACCGCTGCGCCCCGCACCCCGGGACCGCGACGGATGGGCGGTGGTGTCGTGGCGGTACAGGGCGAACTCGCGGCGGGCCGTGTCGACGGTGAGCGCGTACTTCCCGGATTCGAGCATCTGGACGCCAGGGGCGGTCGGGAGCACGTCGAGTATCGGCCCGTCGTCGCCGTGGTCCCACTGGGCGAGGTGGTCGATCGCATCGACATGCCCGAGCGTGGTGAGGATGCCGAACACCCGATCCGCCGCCGCCCCGGTCACCCGCGTCACCTCCACCCACCGCACCGGAGCCGCCGCACCGGTGGCCGCGTCGCCGTCGAGCGGACCGATGCCGCCGACCGCCGCGGACCCCGGCACCGGGCTGGTGTCGAGGCGGTCCTTGGCGGGGATGGTGTGCTGCCGGTACAGGGCGACATGCCCCATCGACGGGTTGTAGACCATCCGATACCCCGCAACGGTGGCGTCCAGGTCCAACGGGCCGGTCGGGAGCTGGTCGAGGTCGTAAACGTGCCCGTTCTCCATCGCCGCACCGGTGGTCTCCTCCCCGTAGTCCCACCCCTTCAGATGGTCGAGTCCAGCGTCGATGCCGTCCCGGTCGATGAGGTCGAGCACCTCGTCGGCGTCCTCGCCCTGGAGGAACACCACCGAGATCCACCGCCGCCCCGTATCAACCTGCGCCGCACCGGCAGTCGCTGCTGGCCAGGCGATACGGCCCGCGTATTGCGAGGCGGTGTCGAGACGGTCCTGCACACGGTCGAGGACGGTGGCGGCCTGGTGCAGCGCGTCAGCCGCATCCAGCGCGGTCGACGCACCGATCAGCGCGTTGCCGTCGTCATCGGATGCGCGCGTGTGGTGGGTGATGTGCGCGTTCGCGAGCTGGTCGAGCACCTGCCGCAACGACCGCACCCCGGAGATCAGGTCCCCGATCACCGGGTACAGGTCTTCGGGATGCTCGAAGCTGTGGCTGGCGTGTGCGAGACCCCGCAACGCTTCCGACGCCTCTGCGGCATAAGCGGCAGGATCGTAGAACGTGGGCATGATGCTCCTCCTCAACGGTGTATGCCCGGGAGGTGCGCCACCCACGTCGTTTGTCAGCCGTCCCATCTAGCGTTGACCGTGTGAACGAAGACCCTGTTGCCAAGAAGCATCATCAGACTCTGCGCCTATTCAAGCGGCGTGCCGAGGACATCTTCGGCTGCGAGCTGGCCCAGCGAGAGGACGCGCTCAAGCTTGGTCAGCAGTTCCACATGAACTTCGTGGTGGACAAGCGAACAGGCGCATCGGGAATTCGCGACTTCCGCCAGGTGATCGCGCCCAAGGAACAAGTGGCCTATGCGCTCACGTTGATCCGGCCCCTGACGCTGACCAAGAAGGGCGACCGGCTCGCGTGGGTCACGGTGCTCACAGCGCTGGAGTTCTTCTGCCCGAGTGAGCGGGCGGATATTCGCCAGAAGCTCGATGAGCTCCGAGGATTCTGGACGAGCTACCCGGCGCGCCGGATGCGCATCATGCAGGGTCCAAGCGACCCCGCAGTCGATGGTCCTCGGGTCGATGCGTGGGACAACGAGATCGCCCGGAAGTTCCTCTATGGCGACCTCGTCCACGGCGACGACAACGCCGAGCTGCTCGATGCTCTTGGTGACGACCAGGTCGTGTTCTCCGCGAGCGCGATGGCAGCCGACGGCTTCATGCTCGTCAACAACACATACCAAGTCCTGCATTGGATTCGTCCCGACATTGCCCCGAACGATGCCCACTTCTCTCGGCGCCTCCACGAAGCCGGAACAGAATCAGACACGTCGGCATAGCGGCAGTGCGGCGGCGGTGAAGGCGGCGGCTTGCTGGCCGACGAGGCGGCGGGTTTCGCAGGAGGCTTGGATCGCGGCCTGTTCGATCTGTGACACTGCTGCATCCAAGTCCTCGATGGTGGGTGCGCTGATGGAGATGAGGCCGGTGACGCGCAGGAGGCCGTGGCCGGAGGTGAGGTCGGCTTCTTGCTGGAGGACGTCGGTGTATTCGGCGGTCTGGGAGGCGTCTTCGATCTGCCCGATCTTGCGCCGCTGCGCCGCATCCGAGATGTGCTCGACTTTCTTCTTGCGGATGTCGCGCACTGCCTGATCGGTCCGCAGCGGTGTGTAGAGCAGCGAGAACGCGCGTTGGATGCCGGTGGAGAGCAGGACCGGGGCGAGGAACCCGGGATACACCATGGAGCGGGGCCATTCGCTGATCCACAGCACCGCGTGATGCCCGGTGTCGGTGCGCAGCCCGGCCCAGGTCTCAGTGACCGCGACCGGGCCCGCGGTCGCGAGCGACTGGCCGAGTTCGCCGTGACGTTCCAGGGTGGGCGCGATCGCCGGGTCGTACGCCGACCGAAGAATGACGGCGATCTTTCCCGGGGTGAGCCACCCCGACGGGGCCAAATCGGCCGCGCGGAGGGCGGCGGTGAGCGTGCCCATCTCTTGCCGGAGCACGGCGGAGGCGCCGCGCAGGTGGCCGCCAGCGGTGCGGATCTGCCGCGCCGCGGCCTTCATATCCAACGACAGCGAGATTGTCGTCGCGTGGCGTTCCCCTGCCGGGCCGGCCCGGCCGATGAGCTCGGCGTAGGTGGTCGCCGCCCAGGAACCGTCGGCGGTGCCGTGTTCGGCCCACCATTCCGCGAGTCCGGTGCCGGAGTCTGGGAGGGTGCGTTCGAGGACTTGGAGGGTCGTGATCCGGCCCGACCGGCACACCGTCGCCAGGACCCGGCCCCAGGAGGTGACGCGGCGTTCCTGCTCGCCGGGGTCGAGGAGCACGAACGCCGGATGCGACACCTCACACACGACGGTCAGGGTGGCGTGGTGGGGGTCGTGGATCATGCCGGCCCCGGTCTCGGGGTCGGTGTATTCGCGCAGGCGGGCCATGTCGCCGGGCAGGGCGAGGGTGCCGGCAGCGCGTGGGGCGACGATCCGCCGCCGGTACAGCAGCTGCCCGCCGGTGGCCCGCCACCCCCACCACGCCACGACCGGGACCCATTCGACGACCGGACGGCCCGCGACGGGTATCCAGGTGAGCGCGGCGGAGAGCGCCCAGACGGGGGCGGTGTAGGCGATGAGCATCCCGCCGCCGGCGTAGAACGCAGCCACCAGGGTGAGGATGCCGATGCCGAGGGTGATCAGTTGGGTGGTGGACAGGCCGAGGATGATGCCGCGGCGGGAGAGCCGGGAAAATTTCACCGGCACCACCTCGCCGACGCTCCTGCTGGTTTCGGTGCTCACGTCGGTTCACTCCTTCCCGTAGTCGGGGGTCTCGTTGACCGGCCCGCCGGGTGGGGGCGGGTTCGGCGCGGAGGGTGCGTGCGGGGCCGGCGTCGCCGGTGGCGGGGTCTGCCCGGTTCCGTCGCTGGTGGGGGTGTTCTGGTTCGCGCCGGCGGCGGCGGCTTCGGCCTGCCCGCCGAACTCGGCCCCGGCTTCAGGGCCCGCGGTCGCGGCTTCCTTCACGACCTCCGCACCCAGCACCACCGCCACTGCCGGGCCAGCCGCCGCAGCACCACCCGCACCCGCGCCGGCTCCCGTGCCCGCACCTGCGGCAGGGGCAGCGCCTCCGCCGGGCGGTGGCGGAGGCAGCCCGCCACCGGCGCCGCCGCTCCCGCCGCCGGAAGGGCCGTCCCCGCCGTTGCCGTCGAGTACCTTCTTCGGCTGCCCGCCCTGCGGCTTGTTGGGCATTGGGACGGGCCGGTTCATGGCCTGTTTGGCGTCTTGCTCGGTGCCCATCTGGTTGTAGATGTCGAACCCGAGGAACGAGATCAGCCGGTAGACCATGTAGGGGGCGAACGCGGCGATCGCGAGCATCACGATCCCGGTGATCGGCTCGGTCACCGCCTGCAGGTCGGCCTCGATCGGGGTCGCCATCTGCGTGATCGCGATGAGGAACACCAGCACCAGCACCAGCTTGGACACGATCAGCGCGAGCAGGAACGCCGCCCACTTCCCGACCCATGACCGGGAGATGTCCCACGCGGACCCGGAGAACGCCAGCGGGGCGAGGATCACCACGATCAGGATCAGCGCCTTGCGGATCAGCAGGGAGAACCAGACGATCGCGACCGCGGCGATCATCAGCCCGGCCAGGAAGATGCTGATGATCGCGCCGACGCCGGGGGCGCTGATGTTGATCCCGGCCAGGCCGGCGGCGAGCAGGGCGATCTTGTCGCCCATCGTCTCGGTGGTCTCGCCGGCAGCTTGCACGATCCCGATACACAGCTGGTCGACGATCTCCAACGCGAGCGTCGTCAACGTGATCACCACGAAGCTGCCGAGGATCGCTTTGCCGGTGCCGAGGGCGGCACGGGTGAGGGCTCCGGGGTCGCGGCGGATGAGGCCGAGGATGAGCTGGAAGCAGAAGAACAGCAGCGTGACGAACACCGCGATGCCGAACACGAGGTTGTAGACCGACACGTAACCGTCGCCGGTGAGATCGACCAGGGTGGTCGAGTCGAACACGGTCCACATGGTCTCGATCAGCCAACCAGCCGCCCCGCCGAGGGCCTGGGCGAGCCAGTCGAACGGCGCCGAGATCAACGACGCGGCGGCTTCACCGGCGGTGTCGCAGACCGTTGAGATGACGGGGATGTCGCACACGCCCATCACGACCACCTCCCTTCCGAAGGCACGAGAAGAGAGACGGGTCAGACGGCCTGGCCGACGTTCCAGAAGAAGTTCACCAGCGTCACCGCGGCACCGCAGATCACCGCGGCACCGCAGGAGATCAGCACGCCGATCTTCCCGCGGCCCGACAGGTGCGGGTTGGAGGAGTTCGAGCCGTAGGCCCACACGATCGCCGAGACGATCAGGGCGAGCACGGCCAGGATCAGGCCGACGGTCATCACCGCGCCCACGATCGTGCGCAGCTGTTCGATACCGGGAAGACCGGTGCCATTGGGGTCGATGTCGATCACAGCAAAACTCCTCAAAACGCGGGCGGAAGGGTGTTCTGCTGGCCAGGTGCACACAGATGCCCGTGGGATGTCCGTGGCCGCCGATACGCTGAGGTCGTCGGGATCTAGGCGGTAAGGAGACGGGTTGAGCAACGAGTACAGCGAGGACTACCTCTCACGGCTCCGGGACGCTGTGGAGCGGTTCGAGGCCGCGTTCGAGGCGTGGATGGCGACGCAGGTCGAGTCGAGCCACATGGAGTCCCGCGGGCTCTTTCCGACGGTGTGGGCCAAGGAAGGACAGGACGCCGATGCTGTTCGTCGCCTTGAACTCGATGTCGCCGAGGCCGCTGGCCTGGCCGCGCGGGCCGTTGCCGTCACCGGGGCCTACATCGCGGTCGCCGGGCTCGGAATGATTGACCCGATCTCGAACTGGTCGTTCATGTCGGCACCGAAAGCCCCGCTCGCACCGCGCGATGTCCGCATGACCACGGCGAACGTCAAGGGCCGCCTCGACGCGATGATCATCGACTCGGCCGCCGCCACCGACTCCGACCTGCCGAAGTTCGCTCCCGCACAGTTCCATCAGGTCGTCTGGGCCGGCGCCGCTGCGCATTGGACGACGCATCAGTACCGCGTCGCAGTGCGTGAAGCCGCAGAAGGGTTGACGATCCACTGGAAGCAGAAACTGGGCCGCAACAACGTCGACGACAGTGTCTTCTGGCAGCAGACGCTCTCGCCAGGACAGGCGGAACCAGGGAAGCCGAAGCTTCGCTGGCCCGGTGAGGACGGCGACAAGACGGTTCGAAGCATACGTGGCGGACTGGAGCCTCTGGCGAAAGCACTCAACGGGCTCGCGACCGGCTTGAACCTCACGGTCCGCAACGTGACCACCCACACGCGGGCCGAACTGAGCGAGCAAGAGGCGATGGAACGCCTCGCCGCCTACAGCTACCTGGCACGCATCCTCGATCAGTGCACCATCGACCGTGGTGACGACTTCGAGCCGGAGTCAGAACCCGTCTAGAGTTGGCCGCCGAGGTCGATGAGCCAGTTCACCCAGGCGACGCCGGCGCCGGCGAGGACAGCAGCGCCGAGCGCGATGAGGACGCCGGCGCGGCCCTTCGTGGAGGCGGAGTAGTTGCCGGTGGAGGCGGCGATGGCCCAGATGATCGCGGAGACGATCATCATCAGCACGGCGACGATGAGCACGATCATCAGCGCCGCACCGATCACCTGCTTCAGATCACCGATACCGTCCAGGCCGCCGAAGTCAGGGAACACGTCCATCAGGCGGCCCCTGCTCTCACGGTGACGTGGAGGTGGTCGTAATGTCCGCCAGTCACGTCTCGCGGGTCGTGCATGCCGCCGCCGTTGTAGGGCCGCCACCCCTCAGCGTTGCGGGCGAGGGACCAGATTTCGCCTTGCCAGATCAGGTACTCGACGCCGAGGAGCTGGGCGTGTTCCTGCATCCAGTCCACGGTCTGCTGCCCCGCGGCCAGCTGCGCGGGGTTTGGGCGCTGGCCGATCTGGTTGCCGAAGGTGATGTCGCACGCCCGCCCCAGCGGGTGCTCCGATGTCGTGCCGGAGCGGGGTGAGTAGCAGGCCCAGCCGGTGTCGGGGAACGCGGCAGTCGCCTGCTGGTAGAGGTGGAGGGTGCGGGCGGTGATCTGCCCGTCGCTGGTGGGGTCATCGACGAGCTGGTCCGGGTTGCTGTCGTCGAACGGGTCCGGCGCGCCACCGGGCGCGGTGGTGCAGCCGTCGGGTGGGCCGGTGTCGGCTTCGGGGAGGTCGGCGGCGTCGTGGTCGTTGAGCCACTTCGCCGGGTCGATGGCTTCACTGTTGGTGCCGCCGGGGCGGACCTCGAAGTGCAGATGCGCGCCGGTGGACATGCCCGAAGAGCCGACGTCGCCGATGTGCTGCCCGGCGGTCACGGTGTCGCCGGGATTCACGTGGATGCCGTGCTCCCACATGTGCCCGTACGCGGTCGCGACGGTCTGCCCGTCGAGGTGGTGTTCGATGACGATGAGTCCGCCGTAGCCGCCGGAGAATTCGGCGACGGTGACGGTGCCGTCGGCCGCGGCGAGGATCGGGGTGCCGTCCGGGGCGGCGAGATCGAGGCCGGTGTGGAACCCTTCAGGGTCGCCGGTGATCGGGTGCACCCGCGGCCCGAAGTCGCTGGTCTTCACCCAGGTGCCCTCCGGCAACGGGAACACCACCCGCGACGACCCTGTCGGCGCCGACGCGTTGAGCACCGGAACGGCACCACTCCCACTGCCGCTGCTGAGGGTGTCGAGGATGGTGGTCGCGACGGGCGCGTAGTTGTCGTACCGGTCGGGATAGTCGGACACTTCGACGGCCTGCGCGGCCTCGCCGTGGCCGAGCTGTTCCCAGCCGGGGATGTCGAGCAGTCCCCGCGGGGACGGGTAGTTCGGGCCGTCCAGGCCGCCGAAGAACGCCCGCACCTGGAACTCCGGGTCCATGAGCTCTTCGACGGTGCCCCACCCGGATTGCGGGCGCATCTGGAACAGACCCAGGCTGTCATGATCGCTGCCGTTGCCGTCGTTGGGGTAGTCGCCGGATTCGGGGTAGGTGCTGGTGTTCGCGAGCTGCTGCAGCGTGGACTCGGTCAGTGCGGCCATGAGTGCGATGTGCAGGCCGTCCCGGTTCACCCCGTCGATGCCGGAGCCGATCTCGATGATCGTCGCGGCATGGGTGAGCTGCTTTTTGTTCAGCGTGTACGTCTCCCCGTCGCGGGTGGTCACCGCCAACGAGTCGGGAACATCCCCGACGGTGACCCCGCCGTCGACCGTGCAGGAGGTTGTGGCGGCAGGATTCATCAGCAGCCCCACCGCGACGAGGCCGATCGTGGGGCCGAGCAGCAGGAGCAGGATCGCCGCGATCGCGAGTTTCTTCATCATCAGAGCACCGGCCGCCTACCGCAGCGGGTTATCCAGCTGCGACAGCCGCAGCACGTGACACCGGGCCGGTCGCTCATCACCCGTAGTCGTGTCCGGCTTTTCGCCCGGGCTGGGGCTGGGTGTGGGGTCGGGTGGGCAGCGCAGGAAGATCGTGAACGCGACTTCGTGCTCGCTGGTGACGGGTTCGCCGTTCCAGACGCCGTCGCGGTGCCGGGTGCCGTCGATCGTGTATGCGGTCGTGCCGGGGGCGAGCTGGCCCGGTCGCGCCTGCGCGACGGCGTCATCCCAGGCGTCGGGCACGGTCGCGGTGTCGATCGTGAGGTGCTGGGTCGTGCCGTACTCCCGCAGCCCGGTCCACGCGTCTCGGGTCGGCAGATACAAGGCGATGTCCGCGGCGAGGCCGGCCTGCTCTGTCCCGGTCGGGTCGCCGGCATCCAGGAGCACGGTCGTGTAGTCCAGCGGCATAAACCCCGAGCTGGTGTCCCAGGCAAACAATGCTTCGGCGAACCCGCGCGCGAACTCCTCCGGATCGCTGCTGTGCGGCACCGCCGGAATCCGGACCGGTGACGCGCCGCCATCTGGCGGTGCGGTCGCGGTGGCTCCGGGCTCTCCGGGGCTCGGTGTCGGGGCGGTGCGGGGGCCGGTGATCAGGCCGTAGATGCCGACCCAGGCCAGCAGCAGGAACACGACGCCGGCGGCGATGACGACGATCAGGCGGCGGCGCGGCGAGGGAGCATGTGAAGTCTTCATACCCGCCAGGTGCACGCGGACCGCCGAGCGGCGGCACGGCGGTGTGGTCAGAGGGCACGCAGATGCCGCACCCCGGCCCCGACATCGGCTGCCCCGTCAAGGGCAGCGTCGGTGTCGGTGTCGGGGGTTTCGAGGGCGGCACGGAGCTGGTCGGCGAACGCGACGCTGCCGTCGATGACGGCGAGGAATGCGGTGACCTGTTCCGGGGTGAGCTCAGCGGCGAGGGTGTCGGCGTCGTAGTGGGTCCACCAGGAGTCGAGCTCGTCCCAGATGAGCACGAACCGTCGCGTCGGCCACACCCCATCAAGCGGTGTGCTCGGCAGGGTCGGGGACTTCTTCTTGTTCTTCAACTTGCCCTGCTGCGCCCGGGCCAGCGCAGCCCGGGCGAGATCGTCCAGGTGCGCGTCACGGTCGGCGTGGTGCCGCTCGATCAAGGCGCGGGCGCGCTCGTAGGCGGGCTGCACCGGCCCGCCCTCCTCGATCGCGGCCAACTCATTGCCGAGTTGCTTGCGCACCGTGTCGGGCAGGGTCTCGTCGGCGGCGTGCTGTTGGAGGTAGCTGATCTTCTCCAAGGTCGTGTGCGAAGCACCGCCCGGGATCATGCCGGCAGCCTGCTGTCGCGACTTGCCGACCGGGCCCGCTGACGGGGGTGCAAAATTTGCACCCCCGTCAGTTCCCGGCTGATTCTCGGTGCTAAATCGGGTCGCTGTCTCACGCTGCTTCGCGTCCTCGGCCAGCAGGGTCTTCAACTCGCGGTAGAGGGTGGCGGCTTCGAGCTGGGTGAGGGGCTTGGCGAGGGTGTGGTCGTCGTGCTCGGCCAGCACATGCTCCAGCTGGGTCGAGATCCCGGGCCGTACCCACACGTTGACGGTCCGCCAGCCGAGCTGTTTGATCGCGGCGAGTCGGCGCGCCCCGCAGACCAGCACCCCGGTCGGGGTGACGGTGATCGGCTGGAGCAGGCCGCGGTCGCGGATCGAGGTCACCAGGTCGTCGAGGTCACCGATCTCGGTGCGGTGCCGGGCACCGACCTGGATCGAGTCGACGGTGCGTTCCATCTCCACGCTCATGACCACTCACCACCCTGCTCAGTCCCGCGCCCGGGCGGGCGCTGCGAGAGCGATGGTGAGCACGAGGTCGTCGTCGCGCAGCAGCAGTTCCAGGGTTTCGCCGATCAGCAGGCGCAGCAGGACGCCCCGGCCGGCGCTGGTGCCCGTGGCGGCGGGATTCGGGTTGCCGAGCAGCACCTTCAACAGTCCCGACCAGGACGTTTTCGGCAGGTCGAGGAGGTGGCGGGCGTACGTGTCGCGGCGCAGGTTCTCGAACGTCGTATGCCTCGCCCCGGTCCGGGCGAGCACGCCGCAGACGTGCTCGATGCTCTGCCGCGCCACCGGCTCCGCCCAGCCGAGGAGGACGAACAGCCGAACCGTCTCATCGACTGCGGCGGTCGCCGACGTCGACGCGACTGGCACCTCGACCGCACCGGGTTTGTCGAGATCGGGATCGGTGGCTGGTATCTGGAAGGCCGGGTGGTAGTCGGTGAGCGGGTTCTCCCGATCGGAGAATCGCTCGGCGTCGTGGAAGACCGACACGTGCGGACGCCGGGCTTGGTGCACCGAGCAAAGCAGGCCCTGGGCGCGGTCTTCGGCGATGCAGGTGA
>CAZNCE010000099.1:0-12526 GCA_964571285.1 uncultured Nocardioidaceae bacterium
CTGCTCGCGCTCGTCGTGGCCGCCGCCCATCCCGGCGCCACGGTGCCGGCCGACCGCGTCGATCTCGTCGATGAACACGATCGCCGGGGCGTTCTCCTTGGCCTGCTGGAACAGGTCACGCACCCGGGAGGCACCGACGCCGACGAACATCTCCACGAAGTCCGAGCCCGAGATGGTGTAGAACGGCACGCCGGCCTCGCCGGCGACCGCCCGGGCGAGCAGCGTCTTGCCGGTGCCGGGCGGGCCGTACAGCAGCACGCCCTTCGGGATCTTGGCGCCGACCGCCTGGAACTTGGCGGGCTCTTGCAGGAACTCCTTGATCTCGCCCAGTTCCTCGATGGCCTCGTCGCAGCCGGCGACGTCGGAGAAGGACGTCTTCGGCATGTCCTTGTTGATCAGTTTCGCCTTGGACTTGGCGAACTGCATCACTCGGCCGCCGCCGCCTTGGACCTGGTTCATCAAGAACAGGAAGATCACGATCAGCAGCACGAACGGCAGCACGGCCACCAGCAGCTGCTGCAGGATGCCGGGTTCGGAGATCTTGACGTCGTAGGACTTCTCGATCTGGCCGTCGGCCTTCTTCTGCTCGACGGTCTTGATCAGCCGCTCGCCCTGCCCCTGCAGGTACAGCGCCTGGATCTTGTCCCCGTTGTCCAGCGTGGCCTTCATCGACTGGTCGCCGCCGTCGAAGGTGATGCTCTGGACCTTGTTGTCGTTGATCGCCGTCACCATCTGTGACGTGTCGACCTTCTTGTACTCGTCTCCGGAGCTGACCATCTGCAGCACCGTGAGCATGACGATGACGCCGATGATGATCCACAGCAACGGCCCACGGAAGATGCGCTTGAAGTCCATCGATCGGGGGCAGAGCCCCGTTCCTCCCAGGGGTACGGCCGGGCCGGTTCAGCCGGCGACGAGCAGGAACCACCGACGGTACACCGGCGCGCCCAACACCCGTCCGCCCAGACCCTCCGGTCCACGCAACGGTGGGCGTGGAAGCGCGGCGTCAGGAGTAGACGTGCGGGGCCAAGGTGCCGATGTCCCGCAGGTTCCGGTATTTCTCAGCGTAGTCGAGCCCATAGCCGATGACGAACTCGTTGGGGATGTCGAACCCCACATATCGGACACTCACCCGCATCCGCTGCGCCTCGGGCTTGCGCAGCAGCGTGCAGATCTCCACCGACTTCGGGCCGCGGGACTGCAGGTTGGACACCAGCCAGGACAGGGTCAGCCCGGTGTCGATGATGTCTTCCACCACCAGCACGTGCCGGCCGGTGATATCGGTGTCGAGGTCCTTGAGGATCCGCACCACACCCGACGACGCGGTCCCCGACCCGTACGAGGAGATCGCCATCCAGTCCATCTCGACGTGCCGGGACAGCTGTCGGGACAGGTCGGCCATCACCATCACCGCGCCGCGCAGCACGCCGACCAGCAGCAGTTCCTTGCCGTCGTAGTCGCGCTCGATCTCCACGGCGATCTCGGCCAGCCGGCGCTCGATCTGGTCCTCGGTGATCAACACCTTGACCAGGTCGTCCTTGACGTGCTCCGCGTCCACGCGGCTCAGCCTCCCACAGAGCCTGGCCGAAACCGCAAGGCGGTGCCCTCCCGTCGCCCGTGCACGGGGCCCGGCAGGTCGACCCCGCGTTGGCCGTGCCAGCAGGTGACCAGCCGGTCCAGCTCCGCCACGTGCCCCCAGGTCAGATCACTGGCCGGGCAGCCGGCCGTCAGGGCAGCAGACCTCAGCACCCGGCTGCGCAGCGCCTGCGGATGGTCCGCCAGCCGGTGCGCGTCCAGCCCCCCGTCGGGCAGCTCGGCGTCGCGGAGGGCGACCGCGGCCAGCCGATCGAGTACGTCGGCGTCGGCGCGCAGCAGTCGGGCGGTTCTGGCCAGCGCAACAGCCACCCCGGGACCCAGCTGTTCCTCCAGGGTCGGCAGCACCCGGTTGCGGACGCGCACCCGGGCGAACCCGGGATCCTGGTTGTGCGGGTCCGCCCACGGCTGGAGGTTCGCGGCCGCGCAGGCGCGCTCGGTCGTCTCGCGCGTCACGTCCAGCAGTGGGCGCCGGAACCGGCCACTGACCGGGCGCATCCCGGACAGCGACCGGGCGCCCGAACCGCGGGCCAGCCCGAGCAACACGGTCTCGGCCTGATCGTCGAGCGTGTGCCCGAGGAGTACGGCCACGGCGCCGACCGTGTCCGCGGTCCGCCGCAGCGCGGCGTAGCGCGCGTCCCGGGCCGCGGCCTCCGTCCCACCGACCGTCCCCACGCGGACCCGCTCGACGTGCACCTGGTCGTAGCCGATCCCCTGAAGCTGCCCGGCCGCGTCAGCGGCGACCTGCACCGAACCCGGTTGGATGCCGTGATCCACGACCACCGCCTGGGGGGACAGCCCGCGCCGCGGGGCTTCGAAGGCGCAGGCCGCGGCCAGCGCCAGCGAGTCGGCGCCGCCGCTGCACGCAACCAGCACCACCGATCCCGGCGACAGGTCGGACAGCGAGTCGCGTACCGCTCGCCGTACCTCGGCGACGGCCGGGGACAGCACCGCGGTCCGCTCAGTCGTGGACCCGGCGCACCCAGGCCTCCGGGTCGGTGATCTCGGCGCGCGTTGGCAGCGTGTTCGGGGCGCTCCAGACCCGGTTGAAGCCCTCCATGCCGACCTGGTCCAAGACGCCGCGGACGAACGTGGCGCCGTCGCGGTACTGCCGCATCTTGGCCTCCAAGCCGAGCAGCCGGCGCAGCATCTGGTCGAGGGAGCCGCCGCCCTTGCGACGTTCGTTGAACCGTTTGCGGATGGTGGCGACGCTGCCGATGACCTCCGGCCCGACGCCGTCCATCACCACGTCGGCGTGGCCTTCGAGCAGCGACATCAGCGCCGTGATGCGGTCCACGATCTCTCGTTGTGCGGGCGTCTGCACCAGGTCCAGCAGCGACATCTCGCCGCCCTCGCCCTTGGTGGCCCGGGCAACCCGGGCGACGCCCTCACGCAGCGTCTGCATCAGCGCGCCAGGGTCCAGCCGGGTGGCGTCGACGAGCCCCTCCACCTGCGACATCAGGTGCTGGCGCAGCCACGGCACCGCGGTGAACTGCACCCGGTGGGTCTCCTCGTGCAGGCAGACCCACAACCGGAAGTCCTGCGGGTTCACGTCCAGTTCGCGCTCGGTGTGCACGATGTTGGGCGCGACCAGCAGCATTCGCCCGGTCTCCGGTAGGGCCAGGGCGGTGCTGTCGGAGGGTTGCCCGTCGGTCGCTGCCGCTCGTACGGGCGGCGTGGACACGTCCACGCGTCCGTCCGCGGAGCCGAACCAGAACGGGTCGAACTGGCCGAGGACCCGCCCAGACAGGTAACCGAGCAACGCGCCGACCTCGAGCCCGGTCACTCGGGCACCCAGCGCCCCCGCGACCGCGGACGGAGCTCCGCGGGCCTCGACCAGCTTGTCGACCAGCGGGCGCATCAGCGTCTGGAAACCGTCGGCGTTGGCCTGCACCCAGCCGTGCCGGTCGATCACCACGACCGGCGCCGCGACCCCCGACGTGGCCAGACCGGTGTAGCCGCGGACGTGGCCCTCGGCCATCGCGGCACCGGCGCGGAGCTCGGCCACGATCTCCGCGGCCTCGTCCCGCGACACCTGCGGGCCCGGCTTGGTGAAGCGCTTGGCCGTCTGCACCGCCAGCGCCCAGTCGACCATCTCCGGCTGCTCTTCCGGTTGGTCGCTGCCTGCCCAGTCCTCCGTCATGACCACCACGGTACGGGGTGGCCCACCGGGTGGCTCACAGCATTGTTCAGCGACAACCGCAGTCGGCGATCTCCGCGGCCAGGTTGTCCAGGTCCGCCCGGGCGTCGAGTGTCTTCGGCAGCCGGACCCGGTCGGCGATGGCCACGAACAGCAGCGTGGCGTTGTCGTCGTCGACCACTACGCCGGCCAGCCCGTGCACCCCCGATAGCGTCCCGGTCTTGGCCCGTACGACGCCGAGTCCGGGCTCGGCCGCGGGTCGCAGGCTGGCCACGAACCGGGAGCGCAGGCTGCCGGTGAACCCGGCGATCGGCAGCCGACTCACCACCGACCGCAGTTCGGGATGGTCCACGTCCGCCGCGACCCGCAGCGTCTGCGCGATCGCGTCCAGCGGCACCCGGTTGCGGCGGGACAGGCCGCTGCCGTCGTAGATCTTGGCCCGGGACAGGTCGACGCCGAGGTCGGCGAGCGTGTCGCGCATCGCGGCGACACCGCCGCGGAACGTCGGCCGCCGATCGGCGGCGACGGCGGTCTGGCGGAGCAGCACCTCGGCGCCCTCGTTGTCACTGACGTCCAAGGTATTGCCGACGATCTGGTCCAACGGCGGGGACTCGACCCGGGCCAGCTCCTTCGCGTCGGCGGGCGCCTGCCCCCGCCGCGGCTCCCCGACGACCCGGACGCCCGCGTCGCGCAGTTGGGCCGCGAACGCCTCGGCCGCACGCTTGGCCGGGTCGGTGGCGCGCGGGCCGGTGCGACCGGGCCCGAGACCTTCGTCCACCCACAACGCGCTGATCGGCGTGACCACCTGGTCCGGGACATACGACGGCTCCCAGGTCGGATTCACAGCGGGACCGGCGAACAGGCTGTCGTCGTAGAGCAGCCGGACCCGGCCGTTCCGGTGGCCGAGGGCAGCCGCGGTCTCGGCCGCCAGCTCCTCCGTGGTGGCGACCTTGGGATAGCCATCCTCGGTGGAGGTACGGGCGAGCAACGGGTCCCCGCCGCCCACCAGCACGATCTGGTTGTCGCCGCGGCCGGCCAGCACCCGGGTGGCGAACCGGTGGTCGGGTCCGAGCTGTTCGAGCGCGGCCGCCGAGGTGAGCAGCTTGAGGGTTGAGGCCGGGGTGAACAGGCTGTCGCCGCCGTGCCGCAGCAGTTCCTTGCCGGTCGCCAGATCCTCCACCAGCACGCCGAGATGCGGCCCGAAGTCGCGGTCGCGCAGGTCGTCGCGGAGCACTCGCCGGAGACCGGCCGGTGACGGCGGTGCGGCGGTGGCCGCAGCCAGCACCGGCGGGGCAGGTCCGGCGTCGGGGACCGACACGCCGGGCGGCGGCGGCAGCTGGGGGCCGGGGCTCGGCGTCGGAGACGGGGCAGCCGCCTGACCGCTGACCCGCACGTCGAGCAGACCCGCGCCATAGGCCCAGGCGCCGCCGGCGACCGCGATCACCACGGCGAGCAGCACGATCAGGGGGCGCGCGCCCCAGCCCGGCCGGCGCCCGGACGGCCGCCGGCCCACACGGTCCTCCGGCACGAATCACCTTCCCGCGAGCATTATCCGTACAAGGTAGGAGAGACTGGCACGCGGCACGCCAACCACAGGAGGAACGGTGGAGTTCGACGTCACGATCGAGATCCCCAAGGGTCAACGAAACAAGTACGAGGTCGACCACAAGACCGGACGACTCCGGCTCGATCGGACGTTGTTCACCTCGACCCAGTATCCGGCCGACTACGGCTTCATCGACGACACGCTCGGCCTGGACGGCGACCCGCTGGACGCGATGGTGATCCTGCAGGAGCCGACCTTTCCCGGATGCCTGATCCGGTGCCGCGCCATCGGGATGTTCCGGATGACCGACGAGGCCGGGGGCGATGACAAGGTGATGTGCGTCCCGTCCACCGATCCGCGGCTCGAGCACCTGCGCGACATCCACCACCTCCCCGAGTTCGACCGGCTGGAGATCCAGCACTTCTTCGAGGTCTACAAGGATCTCGAGCCCGGGAAGTCGGTGGAGGGCGCCACCTGGGTCGGCCGGACCGCGGCGGAACGGGAGATCCAGGCGTCGATCGAACGGTTCAAGGAGCACCCCGAGGACTGACCCCCGGGGTCGCCTCAGTTGTCAGGCCGGCCCACGCTGCGCCTATCCGCCGGCCGGCTGACAACTCGGCCCACCTGGGCGCACCCGGTCAGCGCACCCGGCCGAAGAAGTCCGGCGACTGCCAGTACCACACGTTTTCGACCTTGACCGGTACTCCCGTGCGCGGAGCGTGGATCATCTGGTCGTTCCCGATGTACAGCGCCACATGGAAGATCGTGTCGGGGTTGCCCGAGTCCGACGCCCAGAAGATCAGGTCGCCGGGCCGCAGCTCCGAGTACGACACCCGGGCCGTGGCGTAGTACTGGGCCACGCTGTAGTGCGGCAGGTACTTCCCGGCCGCGCCCCAGGCACCCATCGTGAGCCCCGAGCAGTCCCACACATCCGGACCGGCGCCGCCCCAGACGTACGGCTCGCCGAGCTGGGCCCGGGCGAAGCTGAGTGCGGCCTGGGCTCCGCCGCTCGAAGGAGGCGGCGGAGGAGGCGGCGGGGGTGGGGGTGGTGGCGGCGGGGGCTTGGGCTGCTGCCGCGGCGGCGGCGACGGCTCCGGCTCGGGGGCCGGTTGGCGTGGCTCGCTGCGTCGCGGTGCCGGTGCACTCCGCTCGCTGGCCGGCTGCGTGCGCTGGCGCGCCGCGCGCTGCTCCGCGGCGCGCTGCTCCGCCGCCTGCTGCTCGGCCCGGCGCTCGGCCGCCGCCCGCCGCTCGGCCGCCTCCTGCGCCCGCTGCTCGGCGGCCCGACGAGCAGCGATCCGGGCACGGCGCTCGGCCTCCTGACGTTCCAACGCCTGCTGGCGTTCGGTGGCGAGCCGGACGGAGATGTGCTGCGCCTCGGCGAGTTCGCGCAACAGCTGGTCGCGCTGGGTGCCGAGGCTCGCCACCGCGCTCTGCTGCGCCGCCACGGCGTCCGCCGCCGCCTGCTTGGCGGCCGCAGCCCGGTCGGCGGCGCGGTCGGCCTTGCGGGAAGCGGCGCGGGCCTCGTCGCGGTACACCGCGGCCAGCGCGCTCTGCGCCGAGAACCGGTCGTACCCGCTGGCCAGTGAGTCGGAGGCGCCGCGGTACGCGCTGACCCGCTCCAGCAGCGCGTCCGGGTCGTCCGAGGTCAGGTACGCGCTGACCTGTCCGAGCGAGCCGGCGTTCTGGTACGTGTCGGCCACCAACGCGCCCATCTCGGCCTGCTGGCGCTGCAGGTTGGCCTCCTGCTTGTCGGCGCGGGCGTCGGCCCGCTTGGCCTCCTTGCGGGCCTGCTCCAACCGCCACAGCGCACCGTTGTAGGCCTCGGCGGCCTGGGCGGCCTGTACCGCCAGGGCGTCCAGACGGGCCGCCGCGGCGGCCAGGTCGGCGCGGATCGCCTCCACCGAGCGCTGGACCGACGCCGCCCGCTGCTGGGCCTGCTCGACCTGCTCCTGGGTGGGGAACGCCGGGTCCTCGTCGTCGGCGTGTGCCTGGGGGATGCCTGCCGCGATGACCGTTCCCGCGGCGACCAATGCCAGGGCACTGCGCACTCGGGGACTGCGCACTCGGGGACTGCGCACGCTGGTGCGGCCACGTTGGCGATCAGCTTCGGGCACCACGCTTCGGGGGGGCGTGGAAGAGGGCACGGGTGGTCCTTCCGTCATCCGCGGGCCCCTTCCCCAGGGCCCGCGGTCGATGCCGTCCACGGGCGACCGTAGCCATCATCCGTCACAAATGGAACACCCTTCACACAACAAACTTCAGCAACACGGCGTGTCGGGTTGACAAACCACATCGATGTAACTTCGCCGTTGTCCGAAATGTCCGAACGTCCGCCCGGCATCGCGACCGGCGCGAACCGGACCGGATTCGATCCGAATCGTTTGGTTTGGGGCGGGTTCAGGAGGGGGACGGTCCCCTCGCACATGTCGCCTACCACCCGAGTGAGGTACCGATGGCGTTCCTACTGTGGATCCTGGCCGTGATCTTGGTGATCGCCGGGATCGTCTCTCTCATCCGTGGTCAGATTCTGTGGGGGATCGTGCTGATCGTCGTCGGGCTGCTGGTAGGCCCGGGCGGCGTCAGCGTCTTCACCTGACCCACGACAGAGAGGCAGCGGGCGGGGCGACATCCCGCCCGCTGCCCCGCACCGAAGGATCAGTGAGAGCCAACCGAGGCGGCGGGACCGGACGGCCGGTCACCGCTTCCGCCGTCGGGCTGTGGCTCCGGCTCGGCGGGCACCAGGATCGTCTCCACCTTCCCGAGCCCGAAGACCTTGCCGCGATAGTTGGCCCACATCGAGTGACCGGTGCACAGACCGGCGAACCACACCGAGAACCAGCCGATGAACGCGCCGGCCAGATCGTCGGCCAGGTAGTGCCAGCCGAAGTAGACGGTTGCCAGCACCGTGAGCACGAAATAGACCCACATCGCCCGGCGCGCCCACGCGTTGCGGACCGCGATGTGCGTCATCAACGCGGCCATCAGCACCACCGAGACATGCAGCGAGGCGAACCCGGCGATGCTGAACACCGACTCGGTCTGATGCGGGTCGGAGATCACCGTCCATCTGGAGTTCCACAGCGACGCCTGGAGCTGGCTCACCCCCGTGTCGGCCAGGTCCCAGAACAGCTCGGGGTTGGCGAACGCGGGCCCCTGGGACGGGATCAGGTAGTAACTGCCCAGGCCCATCACCCAGTTCAGGCAGAGCGCGGTCGCGTACCAGAGGCCTCCGGACAGGTTCCGCGACCAGACCAGCCATGCGGCCAGTGAGATCGGGACGAACGGCAGGTAGAACAGGTAGACCGCGGACAGGATCTGCGCGCTCAGATCGGTCCCCAACAGCCCATGCAGCACAGTCGCCGGGTCGTGCCCGAAGAACAGGAACCGGTCCATCCGGGCGAGCGCGTCGTCGTGGATCTCCTCCCGCAGGAACGGCAGGAATCCCTTGAGGTTCCGGTAGCCCACATAGGTCAGGTAGAAGCACCCGAGCCCGATCACCACCAGCGTTACCCGGCCGCCGGTCCACCGCTCCTTCAGGACCTCGGTGACGTACGGCCAAGCGCCCCGCCAGCCCCGGGCCCGCCAGAACACGCGCGGCACCACGTCGACCAGGAAGCAGCCGAGGAGCACCGCGGGCAGCCGGACCCAGGATGGACCGAACGTGCCGTCGGGATCGCGCAGTGGGAGGTCGAGGGCGATCGCGGCGGCGACGGAGGCGATTCCCATCACGGCGCCGAGCACGATCGCGAGCGCGTACCGACGTTTAGGCATAGGCGTTCAGGTTATCCGACCCCGACACCCTCCTCGACGCGGTCGGTTCGCCACAATGGCAGCGTGACCGATGCCAGGCAGCACACCGAAGACCCCGCCCAGAGCCGGTCCGGCAACCCGCCCGATCCCGCCGATAGGGCGTCCAGCACCGCCGGCCCGGCAGGCAGTCCGGCCGATCGACACCAGGCCGCCGTGCAGCGGCTGCTCGCCAGCTACCGCGCCATTCCGGCCGGATCACAGGTACGGCTGGCCAAGCCGACCACCAACCTGTTCCGGCCCCGCTCCGCCGCTGGGGGCTCCGGCCTGGACGTCTCCGGCCTCACCGGCGTGGTGGCGGTCGACCCCCAGGCTCGGACCGCGGACGTGCAGGGCATGTGCACGTACGAGGACCTGGTCGACGCCACGCTGCCGCACGGGCTGATGCCGTTCGTGGTCCCGCAGTTGCGCACCATCACCCTGGGCGGCGCGGTGAGCGGCCTCGGTATCGAGTCCACCTCGTGGCGCAACGGGCTGCCCCACGAGTCGCTGCTGGAGATGGACGTGCTCACCGGCGCCGGGGAGGTGGTCACCACCAGCCCGACCCGGCACCCGGATCTGTTCCGCGGCTTTCCCAACTCCTACGGCAGCCTCGGCTACGCCACCCGGCTGCGCATCGAGCTGGAGCCGGTCTCGCCGTACGTCGCACTGCGGCACCTGCGGTTCGGGTCCGCCGCGCAGCTGTGCGACGCGGTCGCCTCGATCATCGCCGACGGCGCGTACGAGGGTCGGCCGGTGCAGTTCTTGGACGGCGTGCTGTTCAGCCCGGACGAGCTCTACCTCAGCCTCGGCTCCTGGGAGCAGACGATGGACCAGCGACCCAGCGACTACACCGGGCAGCAGATCTTCTACCGCTCGATCCGGGAACGCGAACACGATCTGTTGACCGTCTACGACTACCTGTGGCGGTGGGACACCGACTGGTTCTGGTGCTCGCGGGCACTCGGCGCCCAGCATCCGCTCCTGCGCCGGGTCTGGCCGAGTTCGCTGCGTCGCAGCGACGTCTACCACCGGATGATCCGGTTCGAGGACCGCTACCACGTGGCGGCGCGGCTGGACCGGCTGCGGGGCCGCCCGGACCGCGAGCGCGTCGTCCAGGACGTCGAGATTCCCTTGGCGGCAACGCCGCAGTTCCTGACCTGGTTCTGCGACAACGTCCCGATGCGACCGGTGTGGCTGTGCCCGCTGCGGCTCCGGGACGACCGCAGCTGGCCGTTGTACCCGCTGGACCCCGGCGAGACCTACGTCAACGTCGGGTTCTGGGGCACCGTCCCGATCGGCCCCGGGGCGCAGGATGGCGACACCAACCGGGCGGTCGAGCAGGCGGTCCGCGACGCCGGCGGCCACAAGTCCCTCTACTCCGACGCCTACTACTCACGCGCGGAGTTCCACGACCTGTACGGCGGCGACGAGCTCGCCCACCTGAAGCGGCGCTACGACCCGGACGGCCGGCTGGCTGGCCTTTACCACAAGGTGGTCGAGCGGGCCTGAGCCCGCGGCGCTGCACCGGGCCGGCGGCACAGGTCCTGGGCACGGCCGGCGGCGGCGGTACTAGGGTGGCCCCCGTGCTGAAGACCGCCGAGAAGCCCGCGTCCACCAACCTGGCGACCTCGTTCGCGGACCTGGTGAAGGACCCACTGACCTTCCGCATCACCGCCTACGACGGCAGCACCGCCGGGCCGTCCGACGCACCGATCACCCTGCACCTGCGCTCGCCCAAGGCCGCGGCCTACCTGGTCGGCAGCCCCAATTCGCTGGGCTTCGCCCGCGCCTACGTCTCCGGCGAGCTGACCGTCGACGGGGTCCACCCCGGCAACCCGTACGAGGTGCTGCGGCTGCTGGGCGACACCTTGTACGGCGTGAAGTTCGACGCCAAGGCCGCCCTCCGGCTGGTCAACCAGATCGGGATGCGGCAGCTGCTGCCCCCGCCGTCGCCACCGCCGCAGGAGGCGACCCCGGAGTGGCGGCGGCTGGTGTCCGGGCGGCGGCACAGCAAGAGTCGCGACTCCGAGGCGATCAGGCACCACTACGACGTGTCCAACACCTTCTACTCCTACGTGCTGGGCCCGTCGATGACCTACACGTGCGCCTGCTATCCCACCGAGGACGCGACCCTCGAGGAGGCACAGGCCCACAAGTACGACCTGGTGAGCCGCAAGCTGGGGCTGCAGCCGGGCTGGCGGCTGCTGGACGTGGGCTGCGGGTGGGGCGGCATGGTCATGCACGCGGCCGAGCGGTACGGCGTGCACGCACTCGGCGTCACCTTGTCCAAGCAGCAGGCGACCTGGGCCCAGCAGGAGATCAAGCGGCGCGGTCTGCAGGACCGCGTCGAGGTCCGGCACGCCGACTACCGGGACACCGCCGAGGACGGCTTCGACGCGGTCAGCTCGATCGGGCTGACCGAGCACATCGGGGTGCGCAACTACCCGGCGTACTTCGAGTTCCTGCTGTCCCGGCTGCGTCCGGGCGGACGGCTGCTGAACCACTGCATCACCCGCCCGGACAACACCTCGGCGGCGCACGTGCGCGGCTTCATCGACCGGTACGTGTTCCCGGACGGCGAGCTCACCGGCTCCGGGCGGATCATCAGCGCGATGCAGGACGCGGGCTTCGAGGTGCGGCACGAGGAGAACCTGCGCGAGCACTACGCCCGCACCTGCGGCGCCTGGTGCGACAACATCGTCGCGAACTGGGACGCCTGCGTCGCCGAGGCCGGCGAGGCCACCGCCAAGGTCTGGGGCCTGTACCTGGCCGGGTCACGCCTGGGGTTCGAGACCAACAACATCCAGCTGCACCAGGTGCTGGGCGTCAAGCTGCACTCCGATGGGCGGGCGGACTACCCGCTGCGCCACGACTTCGGCGTCTGAACCCTCAGGCTCGGGCGGTCGGCTGCACCTCGTGCAGTGACTCGGCGAGGGTCAGCGTCGGCTCGGTCTTGTCCCGGACCTCGTCCACGGAGACCCCCGGCGCCGTCTCGGTGAGCAGCAGCCCGTCGGACGTCACGTCGATCACCGCCAGGTCGGTGATGATCCGCTGCACCACGCCGCGACCGGTATAGGGCAACGAGCACTCGCGGACGATCTTGTACGACCCGTCCTTGGCGACGTGCTCCATCAGCACGACGACCTTCTTCGCGCCGTGCACCAGGTCCATGGCGCCGCCCATGCCCTTGATCATCTTGCCCGGGATCGTCCAGTTGGCGATGTCGCCGCCCTCCGAGACCTGCATGGCGCCGAGGATCGCCGCGTCCACCTTGCCGCCGCGGATCATCCCGAAGCTGGTGGCCGAGTCGAAGAACGACGCGCCCTTGCGCAAGGTCACGGTCTCCTTGCCCGCATTGATCAGATCGGGGTCCACGTCCGCGTCCAGCGGGTACGGGCCGACGCCGAGGATGCCGTTCTCCGACTGCAGCACCAGCTCCACGTCGTCGGGCACGTAGT
>CAZNCE010000100.1:0-4511 GCA_964571285.1 uncultured Nocardioidaceae bacterium
CGAGACCGAGGTGGACTGGGAGGGCCGGTTCCGGACCGCGCTGCAGTCGTTCACCTCGACTCCGCGTCCGCTGGACGGGGTGCCCCCGTTCGTGTGGCACGGCTCGATCCGCAGCCCCGAGATCGCCGAGCAGGCGGCCTACTACGGCGACGGGTTCTTCGCCAACCACATCTTCTGGCCGAAGGAGCACACCGCACGCATGATCGGCCTGTACCGCCGACGCTTCGAGCACTACGGGCACGGCCGCGCGGACCAGGCCGTCGTCGGGCTCGGCGGGCAGGTGTTCATGCGCCACAACTCCCAGGACGCGGTTCGCGAGTTCCGGCCCTACTTCGACAACGCGCCGGTGTACGGCCACGGGCCGTCGCTGGAGGAGTTCAGCACGCAGACCCCGCTGACCGTGGGCAGCCCGCAGCAGGTGATCGAGCGGACACTGTCGTTCCGCGACTATGTGGGCGACTACCAGCGCCAGTTGTTCCTCGTGGACCATGCCGGGCTGCCGCTGAAGACGGTGCTGGAGCAGCTGGACCTGCTGGGTGAGGAGGTCGTACCCGTGCTGCGCAAGGAGTTCGCCGCGTTGCGGCCCGCCGACGTCCCGGCGGCGCCCACCCACGAAAGCCTGGTGGCGGCGGCCGGGGGCCCGCACGACCAGACCACCGGCCCGGTGTCCGACACCGTGACCGGCGCTACCGCGGAGGTGATCCGATGAAGACCCGCAGGCTGACTGTGGTCAGCGCCGGACTGAGCCAGCCGTCGTCCACGCGGATGCTGGCCGACCGGCTGGCCACGGCGACGGTGCGGGCCCTGACCAACCAGGGGGTCACCGCCGAGGTGGAGACGATCGAGCTGCGCGACCACGCGCACGACATCGCCAACAACCTGCTGACCGGGTTCCCGGCCGAGGAGCTGCGGCACACCCTGGACTCGGTGCAGGCCGCGGACGGGCTGATCGCGGTGTCGCCGATCTTCACCGCGTCCTACAGCGGGCTGTTCAAGTCGTTCTTCGACGTCTTGGACGACGGCGCGCTGGCCGGCAAGCCGGTACTCATCGGCGCCACCGGCGGCACCGAGCGGCACTCGCTCGCGCTCGAGCACGCGTTGCGGCCGCTGTTCGCGTACCTGCACGCGGTGGTCGTCCCGACGGCGGTGTACGCGTCGTCGTCCGACTGGGCGAGCAGTGCCGACGGCAGCCGGCTCGCGGACCGGGTCGACCGAGCGGGCGGCGAGCTGGCCGACCTGATCGCCGGCCGGCCGGCTCAGCGACCAACCGACCCGTTCGAGGAACCCACGCCGTTCACCGAACTGCTGCTCGGCCAGCAGCGCTGACCGCCGCCGGTCGGCTCACGTGTCAGCCGACCGTCGGACTGTTATCGCGGCGGGCGACCTGACAAGTCGGCGGGCCGGAGCTCACTGCAGGCCCCCTGGACGTCCCCCGCCGAGCGCCGGGCCCAACACACAGTTCGGGCCAGGCACACAACCGTGCCTGGCCCGAACCGTCAGCTCCGGCGCAGCGCCGGCTCAGGGACGGGTGTCGCGGATCGCCACGTTGCAGGTGACCGTGTCCACGACGCTGGCGTCGCTCTCCGACGTGACGTCCAGGGTCACGGTGCTCCGGGAGCTGTCCCCAGGCTGCCGGGCCACGTACACCTCGGCGCTGGCCGTGTCACCGTTGTCCACCCCGAGCACCTCGCGAGGCAGCCACACGTCCCAGCCGCCGGTCGCCTGGGCGGACAGCCGGAAGACATCGGCGTCCACCAGGTCCTGCACGTCGTCCGGCTGGGTGCCCGACACGTCCGCCGCCTCACCGGTGTTGGTCACCGGGAAGTCGCAGCGCGCGGCGAACCCGGGCCGCACGCCGGCCGGCTCCGCGTCATCCGCGTCCACGCCGCGCGTGTGCGGTCCGGACCCGTCCAGCGACCGCACCGCGACCTTGTAGTGCAGCGCACCGTCCTCGGCACGCCACCGGTCCAGCACGTACATCTGCAACCGGTTGGCCTCGTCCAGCCATTCGTACTCACTGCCGGAGTCGGTGCCGGCCTTGAACAGGGCGTCCATCAGCTGCCGGTAGTCACCGAGCGAGAGCATCGCCAGGCTGCCGTCCGGCCGCTTGTAGTCGACCACGTTGATGTCCTCGGGGTTGGCGTCGATCACCCAGATGAAGGGCGCCCGGTCCCGGTCCTTGGTCTTGGCGAACAGCACCCCGTTGTCCGGCGTGAACGAGTCGGTGCCCATCCGGTCGACGACCTCGACGGTGTAGTTGTCGTAGCCGCCTCGGTCGCAGCGCCAGTCGTCCTCCAGCGAGCACGGCGGGGCCAGGTCGCCGCCCTCCATCGCCACGTTGATGCCGGACAGCCCGGTACGTCCGAAGGCGTCGCCGATCGGCACCTCGCGGGCGGTCACGTCGGCGGTCACCAGGCCGGACTGGGCCAGCCCGTCCCGGGTGAGCCGCAGCACCTGCTGCTCATCGACCATCTGCAGTTCGAGCTTGTTGCGCAGCATGTGGTGCGAACCCATGCTGCCGCCCTCCACGGCGGGCACCACCCAACGCCGGTGCGGGCCGCCCGGGCCGTTGAACGTCCCCCGCGACAGCATGTCCCAGATGCCCGAGTAGCTGCGCGACACCGGCTCGCCGTAGGGGTTGTTGTAGTTGTCCCCGATCCCGAGCAGGTGGCTGAGCTCGTGGGCGTAGGTCCCGGTCGGCGAGCTCTCCGCCTGGGTGGAGCTGCCGCCGCCGGCGTTCGGCCAGTGGTTGGCGCCGGCCAGCCAGGAGGTCCAGTCGATGTAGCGGGTGCTCACCCAGTTCGGCAGCGCCGGGTCCGGTGGGCCGAACTCGTCCGGCACGTCGTCGGGCCCGTCGAACATCATCTCGCCGAACTCCTGCCAGGTGCTGGACTCGTCATGACCCGCGGTCATGAAGAACACCAGCTCGTAGGAGTCGGCCACCTCGTCGCCCACGTCGGCGCGCCACTGCCCGCCGAGGTCTGCGCGGATGGACTTGTCGCAGCTGTCGCCGGCCGGGCAGCCGGCGCCGTTCTGACCGGTGCCGGCCAGGCCGTACTCGTGCAGCTTGCCGGGCATCCGGTACGGGCCGTACGCGGTCAGGTCGACGCCGTAGCGTCCGCCGGAGTCCTCCATCCAGTACTCGTGCATGGTGTGACCCTGGTTGAGCTCGTTCGGCTTGTTCAGCAGGTCGTGGTAGAACTCCGGGACCTCTTCACGCGGCAGGTTGTTCGCACCCGCCTGCGGATTGCCGAACGGGTGGGCGCCCTCCGGCTGGGTCACCAGGAACGGCTGGTCGGTGAAGTCGCCGACCACCAGCGCGATGTCGAAGTTGCGGACCGAACCCTCCCGGCTCGGGTCGGACCAGTCGACCCCTGGAACCGCACGCCAGTCGGCCCACGTCATGTCGTCCGGGTTCTCCCATTGCTGCGGATCGATCGGATCGACGATGTCGCCGAGATCGAACCGGCCGGGTTGGGCGGTGGCCGGGCTGGTGATCGTGCCGGAGAAGGTCGCGACCAGGATTCCCGCGACCCCTGCGGCGGCGAGTCCGGCCCAGCGGCGCCGGCGGTGTGTGCTCATGAGCGTCTCCCCTCGATACCCCTGACGCACCGTATTGGCACCCTCGCCCAACGTGCAATACCCCGGCCGCTGGCATCTCAGGATCCGGCGTCCACCTCCGGCGGGCCACCGGCGCTGGCCTCAAGATCCGACGGTGGAATCCGACGCCATGGCCGTTCGACCCGCGTGGAATCCCATCAGCCCGTCGGATCTCAGCGTCGGATCTTGAGGCGGACCGCGCGGGCTGAGAGCGAGAGCGGAGCGGTACGTACCGGGACGCGGACGCAGAAGCAGTGCGCCTCGCGGGTCACAGGTGGCCGGTGAGCCCCTGCAGCCCGAGGCTGCTCACCGCGACGGCGACCCACAGGATCCCGCCGAGGGCGAGCGGACGCCAGCCGGCCTGGCGCAGCGCCGCGAAGGAGGTGCTCAGCCCCACCGCGGTCAGCGCGACGGTGATGAAGTACGTCGCCGTCCACGCGATGCCGTCGTGCCACGACGAGGGGATGATCCCGAGGCTGTTCACGGCCGCCGCCACGATGAACAGCAACAAGAACGCGGGCACGAACGATCGCCAGCCGAGCCGCCGGTCGTCCCGCTCCCCCGAAGGCCGGCCATCCTCGGTGGTCGATGCGGCGTCGCCGTCCGCCAGCCGGTGTTCCACGCGCTCGCTACACAGCCGGGCGAGCCGCCGTTCGCGCCGCTGTTGGGCGACCGCCAGCCCGACGGAGATCGGGATGATCATCAGGGTCCGGGTCAGCTTGACCACCACCGCCATCGAGGTGGCCGCCGCGCCGTACACGGTCGCGGCCGCGACCACCGACGAGGTGTCGTTGACAGCGGTGCCGGCCCAGATGCCGAACGACTCCTGGCTCAGCCCCATCAGGTGCCCGAGGCCGGGGAACAGCAGCACCGCGAGCACGTTGAACGTGAAGATCGTGGCCATGGACGCG
>CAZNCE010000100.1:4611-12457 GCA_964571285.1 uncultured Nocardioidaceae bacterium
CCGACCAGCGCCACCGCCAGTGTCCCCAGCATCACCGGCAACGTGTCCCAGCCGGTGCCGGCAACCTCGCGCAGCGACAGCCCGGCCCCGAGCAGGACCACCGCGGCCTGCAGGACGTACTTGGACGAGAACCGCACCCCCGGCCTGAGCACCGCCCGGGCGCCGAGCACCTGCCGGACCACCAGCCCGATCAGCACACCGATCACCGGGCCGCCCAGCACCGGGGCGAGCTCGCCCAAGCCGACGGCGACCAGGCCGATCCCGGCGGCCACCGCCAGCCCGGGTACGGCCAGCCACCGATCCGACAGCCACTGCGAGACGGAGCCGCGCGTGGGCGTGCCGGTGGTGGGAAAGCGCACCAGCGCAGCATCGCTCACCGATGCGTGCCGACGCCAATTCGACTCGGGCGGCCAGCGCAGTGGGACGGATTGACCGGGAGTCAGCGCAGCAGGTAGATCGCTCCCGCGGCGGTCAGGTTCGCGCCGGTGCGGATGCGCAGCGGCCGGCGCCGCACCCCGAGCAGCACCCGTCGCTGCACGGTCAGCCCGACCTCGGCGAACAACGCCTCCAGGTCCAGCAGCGTGGACAGGTGGATGTTCGTGGTCTCGTGCCACGGCAGCGGCAGCTCCCGCGACACCGGCATCCGCCCGCGCAGCAGCAGGCTGAACCGGTGCCGCCACAGGCCGAAGTTCGGCACCGACACGATGCACGACCGGCCGATCCGGGCCATCTCCCGCAGCACCTCCGCGGGCCGGTGCGTCGCCTGCAGAGTCTGTGACAGCACCACCACGTCGTACGACGACTCCGCGAACTCGCTCAGCTGCCGGTCGATGTCGAGCTCGATCACCGGCACGCCGCGGCGGATCGCGGCGACCACCGCGTGCGGGTCGATCTCCACCCCGGTGCCGGTGCAGGAGCGGTCCCCGATCAGGTGCGCGAGCAGCTCCCCGTTGTCGCAGCCGAGGTCCAGCACCCGCGAGCCGGGGTCGACCAGGCGGGACACGATCTTGAGGTCGGGTCTCACCGCAGCCCCACCGTCTCCGCGCCGTAGTCCAAGAAGGCCTGCACGGTCTCGTGGTAGCCCGGCACCTCCAGCAGGAACGAGTCATGGCCCCACGGGGAGCGGATCTCGCGGAAGCTGACGGGCACGCCGGCCCCCTCGAGGGTACGGACGATGCGCCGCGAGTGCTCGGTGCCGAACCGCCAATCGGTGTCGAACGAGACCACCAGGAACCGGGTGTCGCCGCCGGCCAGCCGGGCCACGGCCTCCTCGTCGGCGAACGGGTCGAAGTAGTCCATCACCCGGCTGAGATACAGGTAAGAGAGTGCGTCGAAGCGGCCCAGGAAACTCTCGCCCTGGTGGTTCAGGTAGCTCTCCACCTGGAAGTCCACGCCGAAGGTGCGCCGCGGGCTCTCCACGTCCTGCAGCCGGCGGCCGAACTTCTCGGCCATCGCCTCGGCCGACAGGTAGGTGATGTGCGCCATCATCCGGGCGATCGCCAGCCCCACGTCGGGTTTGCGGCCGTTCTGCAGGTACGTGCCGCCGGCGAAGTCGGGATCGCGCAGGATCGACTCGCGAGCCACCGCGGAGAACGCGATGTTCTGTGCGGTCAGCCGGCTGGACGCGGCGATCGCGACCGCGTTGGCGATCTCATCCGGCGCCTCCAGCGCCCACTCCAGCACCTGCATGCCGCCCAGCGACCCGCCGACCGCGCCGAGCAGCCGGGTGATACCCAGGTGCCGGACCAGGCGACGATGCACGGCGACCAGGTCGGAGACGTCAAGCAGCGGGAAGTCCAGGCCGTACGGCTCGCCGGTGTGCGGGTCCACCGACGACGGGCCGGTGGTGCCCTGGCAGCCACCGAGCAGGTTCGCGGAGATGACGAAGCAGCGGTCGGTGTCCACGGCCTTGCCCGGGCCGATCAGGTTGTCCCACCAGCCCGGTCGGTCCGGGTCGCCGTGGTGGCCGGCGGCGTTGGCGTCCCCGGTCAGCGCATGACAGATGAACACCGCGTTGTCGCGCCGGGCCGACAGCGTGCCGTACGTCTCGTACGCCACCTCGACCGGCGCCAGCTTCCGCCCGCTGGCGAGGACCAGCGGGTCGTCCTCGTCGAAGAGGACGACCCGCTGCGTCTCGACCAAGCCGACAGAAGCTGCCATCTCGTCGTCGTTGTCAGTCCCGGCCGTCAGTCCTTGGTCGACGCCGCCAGCGCCTGGTCGAGGTCGCCCAGGATGTCGTCCAGGTGCTCGATGCCGATGGACAGCCGCACCATGTCCTGGGGCACGCCCGCCGCCTCCAGCTCCTCGTCGTTCAGCTGCGAGTGCGTGGTGGTGGCGTTGTGGATCGCCAGGGACTTGGTGTCGCCGATGTTGGCCAGGTGGCTGAACAGCTCCAGCGACTCGATGAACTTGGTGCCGCCTTCACGGCCCGACTTCACCCCGAAGGCGACCAGGCCGCCGTACCCGGCACCGGTGAAGGTGCGGTCCGCGACCTCCTTGTAGGGGCTGTCGTCGAGCCCGGGGTAGGTGACCCAGGACACCGCGTCGTGCGACTTCAAGAACTTGGCGACGGCCAGTGCGTTCTGGCTGTGTCGCTCCATCCGAAGGTGCAGAGTTTCCAACCCCTGCAGGAAGAGCCAGGAGTTGAGCGGCGCGAGGGCGCCCCCGGTGTTGCGGAGCAGCACCGTGCGCGCGCGGATGATGTAGGCCAGGTTGCCGACCGCCTCGGTCCACACCACGCCGTGGTACGCGCCGTCGGGCTCGGTCAGGCCGGGGAAGCGCTCCTTGTGCGCGGCCCAGTCGAACGTGCCCGAGTCGACGATCACGCCGCCGATCGAGGTGCCGTGCCCGCCGATGTACTTGGTCGCGGCGTGCGTCACGACGTCGGCGCCCAGCTCGGCCGGCCGGCACAGGATCGGCGTCGGCGTGGTGTTGTCGACGATCAGCGGCAGCCCGTGCGCGTGCGCGGCGTCCGCCCAGGCCCGGATGTCGACCACGTTGATCTTCGGGTTTCCGATGGTCTCGGCGAACACCGCGCGGGTCTTGTCGTCGACGTACTTGGCCAGGTCCTCGGGCTTGTCCGGGTCCACGAACCGGACGTTGATGCCGAACTGCGGCAGCGTGTACGCGAACAGCGCGTACGTCCCGCCGTAGAGAGTGGACAGCGCGACGATGTTGTCGCCGGCGTAGGTGAGGTTGAGTACGGCGTACGTCGAGGCGGTGGACCCGGACGCGACCGCGAGCCCGCCCACGCCGCCTTCCAGCGCGGCCATCCGCTGCTCGAACACGTCGGAGGTCGGGTTCATGATCCGGGTGTAGATGTTCCCCGGCTCCTTGAGGGCGAACAGGTCGGCCGCGTGCTGGGTGTCGTTGAAGACGTACGACGTGGTCTGGTAGATGGGCACTGCGCGGGAGTTGGTGGCCGGGTCGGCCTGCTCCTGCCCGGCGTGCACCGCGAGCGTCTCGGGGCGGAGGGTCACGGGTGGCTCCTTCGGGCGTACGGCCACGAGTCCCGCGGCCGATGTGTTCACGACTCTGGTCACTGTAGGACCGCGACCGAAGGGTGGCGCGGTGTCTCACTCTGCGGGATCAGGATCGACGAGGGTGCCGGTCTGGTAGTTGCCGCACGTTGCGTTTGTTCTAGTAGAATGCGAACTATGTTGATCCGCGTCGACCCCGCCAGCAGCGTGGGGCTGGCCGACCAGATCGCCGCCCAGGTGCGCGCCGCGCTGGCAGCCGGCGCGCTGTCGGCAGGTGACCGGCTGCCGGCAGCCCGAGAGCTGGCCGGCGGGCTCGACGTCAATATGCACACGGTGTTGCGGGCGTACGCCGCGCTGCAGGCCGAGGGGCTGATCGAGCTGCGCCGAGGCCGTGGGGCGGTGGTGCGCCGAGACGCGCAGCCGCAGCTGGCCGAGCTGCACCAGCGGATCAAGGAGCTGGTCGAGGCCGGGGAGCGGTTCGGGCTGAGCCGGGCCGAGCTTGCCGACAAGGTACGGAAAGGGACGCGATGAGCAACGCCAACGGGGGAACCGGCCGCGGGGGTGCGCGGCGATGGGCCGCCGTGTCGGTGATCGCGGTGGCGCCGCTCATCGCGCTACTCGTCCGGCTGCTGTTGGGCGGCGACGTCCCCGACCCGCTGCCCACGCACTGGAACGCCAACGGAGCCGTCGACGGACAGACCGGCGCGACCACGTTCTTCGTCGGCTGCCTCGCGGTGTCGGTGGCGCTCGGGGCGGTGGGTGCGGCGGGCATCTTCGGGGCATCCGCCGCGGCGGCCCGGTTCTGGGCCGGCGCCGGCGCGTTCGCCGCGTGGCTGAGCGCCGGGATCTACGTCGAGACCGTGATCGTGTCGCACGGCCGCTCGACCGCCGACTACGTGGCCAACCCGTGGTGGGCGGTGCTGGGGATGATCCTGGTGGTGCTCGCAGGCAGCGCGCTCACTGTGTTCCTGACGCCGGGTCCGGATTACGCGGCCAGGACCGTGGCGACTCCCCATTCGTCGCTGCAGTTGCGGCCCGGCGAGCGGGTGGTCTGGTTCGGCGACGCCCGGTCGAACAACTTCCGTTGGATGGCGGTGGTGCTGGGGATCGGTGCCGCCGCGGCGGCGATCTGGACAGTGTGGTCGATCGCGCTGCCGATCCTGATCGTGGCGCTGACGCTGGCCGCGACCAGTGAGGTGACGGTGCGCGTCGACGACCGCGGCCTGCACACGCTGTGGGGGCCGGTGCGCTGGCCGCGGATGACGATCCGGCTGGACGACATGGTGTCGGTGACCGCCACCGAGATCGAACCGACCGCCTGGGGTGGCTGGGGCTACCGGATCACGCCGCGCGGCCATGCCACCGTGATCCGCCGCGGCCCCGGGCTGGTGGTCGAACGCCGCGACCGGCCCACCTACGCGGTCACCGTGGACCACGCGGACCGGGCCGCCGACCTGCTCCACGCCCTGCTCGCCCGTACCTCCCCCACCGAACGCTGAGACGCCAAAACTTCCCCGCGAGACGCCAAAACTTCCCCGTGAGCAGCCAAAAGTTCCCGGTGAGCCGCCACACTTCTCAGCGGCGGGAGGCGGGTTCCCCGGCCGGGCCGGAGGTCTCGTCCGCCGCGGGGTGCGGATGGGTGATCTCCTCACCCTCCCAGGCCAGCGCCCGCCAGCCGGAGTCGGGATCGCCTTCCAACACGACGATCCCGGTGTTGCCGAGCCAATTGCGGGCGGCGAAATCCGTGTCCAGGTTGACCGCGCGCGCCGCCGCCCAGGTCCGGATCATCGCGCCGTGGCTGACGAACAACGCTGATTCGGTCACCTCGGCAGCCTCGGCGACCACCCGGTCGAAACGGTCGAAGACCTCCTCGCCGCTCTCCCCACCTGGCATCCGCCGCCCGAGTTCGCCATCGGACCAGGCGAACACCGTGCGCAGATAGATCTGCACCGCGTGCTCGTCACCGCGCATCTCCAGTTCGCCGGCGGAGATCTCCCGCAGCCCGTCTCGGACCTGCAGGTCCAGCCCGCGGTGCGCGGCCAGCGGCTGGGCGGTCAGCTGGGTGCGCAGCAGGGTTGACGCCCACAGCGATCCCACCCGCTCGTGCACCAGCGCGCCGGGCAGCTGGGCGGCCTGCTCGTCCCCGAGTTCGGTCAGACCCGGTCCGGGTGCCGCCGTGTCGAGCAGGTGGCGGACGTTCGACGGCGTCTGCGCATGCCTGACCAACACCAACCGCATAGGCCCAAGGCTGCCATGACGGTCCAAGCCCCGAGGATGCGGCCACGAGCATGGTTCACTCGTCCCAGGAGGAGCCGATGCCCACTCAACCGACCGTCGCGCCGTACGGAACCTGGACGTCGCCGATCAGTGCGGCCAGTCTGACCACTTCGGGAGTGACCCTGGTGGAGCCGGCAGCAGACGGCACCGACGTCTACTGGTTAGAGGCGCGCCCGGCCAAGGCAGGCCGCGTCGTCCTGGTCCGCCGCACCGCGGACGGCCGGGTGCAGGACGTCACCCCTGATCCCTTCAATGCGCGCACGCGCGTCCACGAGTACGGCGGCGGCTCGTACGCCGTCGATCGGGGGCGGATCGTGTTCGCCAACTTCGCCGACCAGCGGCTGTATCGCGTCGACATCGAGCCGGACACCGGAGCCCCCGGCGAGCCGCGGCCGATCACCCCGCCTGAGCAGCTGCGATTCGGTGGCCTGGTCATTGACCCGCGCCGCGACCAGGTGTACGCCGTCCGGGAGGATCACCGGGCGGGCGGCGAGCCGCAGAACACGCTGGTCCGGCTGGCGCTGGACGGACCCAACGAGGGCGGGGGCGTCCTGGTCGCGGCGGGCGCTGACTTCTTCTCCAGGCCGTCGCTCGACCCCGCGGGCCGGCGGTTGGCCTGGGTCCGTTGGCAGCACCCGAACATGCCTTGGGACCACACCGAGCTCTGGGTGGCCGACTTGGACGACGTCGGCGACCCGATTGGTCCGCGCCGGGTCGCCGCCGGGTTGGAGGGGTCGATCACGGAGCCGGTCTGGGCACCGGACGGGCGCCTGCTGTTGCTGTCCGACGACACCGGCTGGGCCAACCTCTACTCCCTCGACCTGCCGACGCCGATGGGTGCCGCCGATCCCGATCCCGTACCTCTTGCTCCACTGGAGTTCGAGTTCGGCCAGCCGCAGTGGGGCCTCGGCATGTCCAGCTACTGCGTCACCAGCGCCGGCATCGTGTGCATGTGGGTGGCGGACGGGCTGCACCGGCTCGGCCTGCTCGACGAGCAAGGACTCCACCCGATCTCCGGTGACCCGACCAGCATCACGAACGTGCGGCCCTACGGTGACGGCATCGTGTGCCTGACCGGATCGGCTGCGGAGCCGATGGCGGTGGTCAGGGTCGATCCGGCCGGCTCCGGTTGGCAGGTGCTCGCCTCGGCGACCGCAGAGGCGCCGGACCATCGCTGGGTCAGCCGCCCGCAGCCGGTGTCGTGGACGAACACGGACGGGCTCACCGCGCACGGCCTCTACTACCCGCCGACCAACCCCGACTTCGTCGCTCCGGCCGATGACCGGCCGCCGCTGCTGGTCGAGTCCCACGGCGGCCCGACCGCGATGTTCGTCGCCGCATTCACTCCCTCGACGCAGTACTGGACCAGCCGCGGATTCGCGGTGCTCGACGTCAACTACGGCGGGAGCACGGGGTACGGACGGGCGTACCGCGAGCGGCTCCGCGGCAGTTGGGGCATCGTGGACGTACAGGACTGCGTCACCGGCGCGCAGGCGATGGCCGACCGCGGACTAGCCGACCGGGACCGGCTGGCGATCCGAGGCGGCAGCGCCGGCGGCTTCACCACGCTCGCGGCGCTGGCCTTCACCGACGTGTTCGCCGCCGGCGCGAGCCACTACGGGGTGTCGGACCTGGCGGCGCTGGCCACCGACACGCACAAGTTCGAGTCCCGCTACCTGGACGGGCTGGTCGGGCCGTACCCGCAGGCACGTGAGGTCTATGCGGAACGCTCACCGATCCGGCACACGGATCGACTGAGCGTGCCGTTGATCCTGCTGCAGGGCGCCGACGACCTCGTGGTGCCGCCCAGTCAGGCGCAGCTGATGGCGGATGCGGTACGCGCCAAGGGCCTGCCGGTCGCGGTGTTGATGTTCGACGGCGAGGGTCATGGCTTCCGCCGCGGCGAGAACATCATCCGCGCGGTCGAGGCGGAGGCCTGGTTCTACGCCCACGTGTTCGGCTTCGAGCTGGCCGACGACGTACCCCCGGTGCCTCTCGACGGGTAGGAGCGCCGCCGAGGACCGGGTTCGGCAGGCAAGGCCCTCACTCGCTCACCGGGAACTCTTGGCCGCTCACCGGGAACTCTTGGC
>CAZNCE010000101.1:0-3735 GCA_964571285.1 uncultured Nocardioidaceae bacterium
CATCGGGTCGGTCGGTGAGCCGATCAACCCCGAGGCCTACATCTGGTACCGCACGACCATCGGCGGCGACCGCTGCCCGGTGGTCGACACGTGGTGGCAGACCGAGACCGGGATGATCATGATCTCGCCGTTGCCCGGCGTGACCGCCGGCAAGCCCGGCTCGGCGATGCGCCCGCTGCCCGGCATCTCCGCGGAAGTGGTGGACGAGACCGGCAACCCGGTCGGCAAGGGTCAGGGCGGCTACCTCACGCTGACCGAGCCGTGGCCCGCCATGCTGCGCACCATCTGGGGCGACGAGCAGCGCTACCGCGACACGTACTGGTCGCGCTACCCGGGTCGCTACTTCGCCGGCGACGGCGCGAAGAAGGACGAGGACGGCGACATCTGGCTGCTCGGCCGGGTCGACGACGTGATGAACGTGTCGGGGCACCGGATGTCGACCACCGAGATCGAGTCCGCGCTGGTGTCGCACCCGAAGGTCGCCGAGGCCGCGGTCGTCGGCGCCACCGACCCGACCACCGGTCAGGCGGTCGTCGCGTTCGTGATCTTGCGCGAGGACGCGGCCGCCAAGGACGAGGGCGCCGACGTGGTCGCCGAACTGCGCCAGCACGTGTCCAAGGAGATCGGCGCGATCGCCAAGCCGCGCTCGATCATGGTGGTGCCGGAGCTGCCGAAGACCCGGTCCGGCAAGATCATGCGGCGGCTGCTGCGCGATGTGGCCGAGAACCGCAAGGTCGGCGATGTCACCACGCTGGCCGACTCGTCGGTGATGGATCTGATCAAGGACAACCTGGCCAAGCAGCCGTCCGCCGAGTGAGGCCGGCCCGGATCACCGGGCGCCGTTAGTACGATCCGCGTTCTCGTGGCAGCGGCGCCCGGTGGGCCGGTCAGACGTGCTGGTGCTCGGAGCGGTCGGCGCCGTGCTGCTGCGCCTTGCGCTGCCGGCGCAGCCGCCGTCGCTGGGGCAGCCTGCGGGTCAGCCACAACCCGAGCAGGAACACCGTCAGCACCAGCGAGGCGACCAGCTTGCTGGCGTCGCTCCACGGCGTCCGCGGTTTCTCGAAGGTGCGCGCGCTCTCGGCCAGCGGCTGCGCGGCCACCGCCAACGACGCCGAGGACCGCCAGTTTGACCCGCCCTCCGCCGGCAGCTGGCTCATCGGCGTCGCCACTTGGTCGAACGACACCCGGTAGATGGTCTCCAGCGCCCCCGAGTCGATGCTGAGCGACACCACGGTGACCGAGGACTCGTCGGTGAAGCCGAGCAGCCGCTGCAGCGACATCCGATCCGGCGCCAGCGTGACCTCGAGCTGCTGCGCCCCGGAGGGACTCACCCGCCACACATCGACCTGCTTGACCCCCTCGGTCTTCCGCATCGCGGCGAGCTGGCCACCCTCCGGCGACCAGGCCAGCGTCTCGTCGGGGGTCATCCGGGTGGGCACCGCGCGCAGGTCACCGGTGGCCGCGTCCATCCACACCAACTGCCCGCCACGCACGAAGGTCAGCGACTCGCCGTCCGTGGTCCACACGGCCTGCCGGCCAGACTCCGCCGGCACGGTCACCGCGGCGACCGGCTCACCGCCGCGGACATCCAGCACCTTCAACTGCCCGTCGAAGACCGCGAGCCGGTCCCCCGACGGCGAGAACCCGACGGCGACCGGTGCGTCACCGAGCCCGTCGGTCAGTTCGCGTGCGGTGTCCTCGATCGGGTCGTAGAGCACGATGCCGCCGCTCCAGCCCCAGGCGATCAGGTCGCCGGCGGGCGCGATCACCATCGCGGACCCGTCGGCCGGCGGCCGGTGCGGTACGTCCAGGGCGCGGTAGTCGCCGCTGACGCCGCCGAACGCGATCCACGGGTCGTCCGTCGAGCCACTCAGGCCGTACTCCACCCGCTGCCCGCCGTAGACCAGCGAGACCGGGCCCACCGGTCCCCGCTCGGAGGTACGGGGGACCGTGGTCGGCGCGTCCTGGACGGCGTCAGGGAAGGCGGGCGGCTCACCTGAGTGCGCCTGCCGTTCGGCCTGCCGGCTGGCGTAGGCGTTCCAGCCGGTCGTCGACCCGACGTACACCCCGGCGCCGAGCAGCAGAATCACCACGATCACCGCCAGCTGGCGCACTTGGTCGCGAGACATCTACTGGGCTCCCACAGTCCTGCTTCCGACGGCTCTGGTCGGCTGGTCGTGATCCTGCGTGGTCACAGTAGACGGTGGCCGCAACCGAGTTTCCGCCCGATTCGTCTGCGGTCGCGCGGGCGTGTCGCGGAGGGTGACCGCAGACGAATCGGGGAGAGGATGTCGTTTAGGGTCGGACCAGCACGGATCCGACGAGGAGGAGCCAATGGCCATCGACGAGACGGGCGCCGAACCGACCATCGGCCGGTTGGTCGCCGACGCCAGCCGGGAGCTGTCGACGCTGGTCCGCAGCGAGATCGCGCTGGCCAAGTCCGAGCTGAAGATAAGCGTGCGGGCGGGCGGGATCGGCGCCGCCCTGCTGGTGGTGGCCGCCTTCGTGGCCCTGCTGTCGCTGATCCTGCTGTCGATCGCGATCGCCTTCTTCCTCAGCTGGACCGGTCTCGACCTGGCCTGGTGCTTCCTGATCGTGTTCGGCCTCTATCTGCTGGTGGCCGCGGTCGCCGGGCTGATCGGCGTCTCACGGCTGAAGAAGGTCGGCCCGCCCGAGCGGGCCATCGCCGAGGCGAAGAAGACCAAGGAGACGCTGACCAGGGCCGGCTCCTGAACCTCGAGTCCCTTCTCGACCTGCCCGGGCCGTGGCGGCACCGGCACGTCTCCGCCAACGGCGCCCGGTTCCACCTGGCCGAGCTCGGCCGCGGGCCGCTGGTGCTGCTGGTGCACGGCTTTCCCGAGTTCTGGTGGGCCTGGCGGCACCAACTGCCCGCCCTGGCCGACGCCGGCTACCACGCGGTGGCGATGGACCTGCGTGGGTACGGCGGCAGCGACAAGACCCCCCGCGGGTACGACCCGATGACCCTGTCCGCCGACCTGCACGGGGTGATCGGGGCGCTCGGGGCCTCGCAGGCGACCGTGGTGGGGCACGGCTGGGGCGCGACCGTGGGCTGGACCGCCGCCGCGCAAGACAGCGAACGCGGGGTCGCGGTGCGCGGGCTGGTGAGCGTCGCCACCACCCATCCGTTGGCCGCGCACCGGCTGGCCAGCCGTGCGACGCTGGCCCGCCAGCTGGCCTCGATGCAGCCGCCGCTGGCCCCCGAGCGACGCATCATCGCCGACCACGCGGCCTACGTGGGCGCCAAGCTGCGGGCCTGGTCCGCGCCGACGTCGGGGTTTCCCGACGCCGAGGCAGAGGAGACCTACCGCACCGCGATGTCGGTGTGGCCGGCTCCGCACTGCGCGGCGGAGTACCATCGTTGGGCGTTCCGGTCCCGGCTGCGCAGCGACGGCCGCCGGTTCAACCGGCTCCTGTCCCGGCCGGTCCCCGGGCCCGTGCTGCAGGTGCTCGGTGCGGAGGACCCGCTGTTCCGGCTCGGCCGTACCGACCCGTCCCGTGCGTTCGTGGACGGGTCGTATGAGTGCGTGGTGATGGAGGGTTCCGGGCACTTCCCGCACGAGGAGGTGCCGCAGGCGTTCACCGCCGTCCTGCTGGACTGGCTGCGCCGGCACGTCGGCGGCGTCGCCGAGAACCGGCCCCGAGACGAACCAGGGAGAGGATGAGCCCATGAACGCACCAGCCACCCGCGGACCCGGTGCCTCCGGAGCCGACACC
>CAZNCE010000101.1:3835-10747 GCA_964571285.1 uncultured Nocardioidaceae bacterium
GCGGCGCGCGCCCTGCTCGCCGACGGCTTCGGCCGGGTACGCCAACTGGTCGGCCAGGTCACGGCCGGGCTCAGCGAGGAGTTGGCGGCGTACCGACCGGACGACCAGGCCAATTCGGTGGCCTGGCTGGTGTGGCACCTGACCCGGATCGAGGACGACCACGTCGCCGACGCCGCGCGCACCGGCCAGGTCTGGGCCGACGGCTGGTCGGACCGGTTCGGGCTGCCGTTCGACGAAGCTGACACCGGGTACGGACACCGCAGCGAGGACGTGGCGGCGGTCCGCGCCGAGGGCCGGCTGCTGGACGGCTACCACGAGCAGGTCCACGCGGCCACCATGCGCTACGTCGACTCGCTGACGGTGCCGGAGCTCGAACGCGTGGTGGACCGGCGCTGGGATCCGCCGGTCACCGTGGCGGTGCGTCTGGTCAGCGTGCTCGGCGACTGCCTGCAGCACCTCGGCCAGGCGGCGTACGTCCGGGGCATGGCCGAGCGTCGCTGAGTCGGCACAGCCGACAGACCGGGTGTCCGCGCCGAAGCGCAGCCTCGACGCGAGGGAAAGGAGAGGCGACCCCGCGTCGAGACTGCGCCCCGGGGATCGGTTACGGACCGGCGATCCAGTCCTGGTCCGGCGATCCGACACCGGTGATGTCGTCCCAGCCTCGGCGCACGTGCAGCGACGAGTCCTGGTTGAACGTCCGGACGCTGTAGAGCAGGCCGTCCTTCGCGTTCACGCCGTTGGCGTAGTCGACCCGGATGTTCCCGGCGTCCTTCGGGCGGCCCTTCACGTCGCGGAAGGTGCTCGCAGACTCATAGATCGACGGGTTCAGGAAACCCAGCCGACCGCCCGCTGCCTGTTGGCGCAGCGCGGTGTCGCCCGCGAACAAGGGGGACGCCAGGCTGGTGCCGCCGATGCGGTACTCGCCGTAGTGCCGCCCGTCCGGGAAGTCCTGCGTCTGGCCCACCAGCATGCCGGTGGTCGGGTCGGCGTCCAGACCGACGTCCGGGACCGCGCGTCCGCTGCCGTTCGAGGGCGGCACGACGCCGTCCTGGTAGGCCGGCCGGTTGAACAGGCTGGAGTGGCCGCCGCCGGCGCCGTACAGGTAGCCCTGCGGCTCCCAGGACTGCTGGTTGTCGCTCAGCGCGTACTTGTCGGTTCCCCAGCCGGTCTGCCACATCAGCGACCCGTCGGCGCCGATCGCGTCGGAGGTGCCGCCGACCGAGGTGACGAACGGGTCCGAGGTCGGGTAGTCGGTCTGCTTCAGCCCGGAGCTCTGCAGCTCGTCGCCACCGTCGCCGGAGGAGTACAGGAAGCCGATGCCCTGCATCGCGCCCTGCAGGAACACCTGCTCGTAGGCCGCGATGTTGTCGGTGGTCTCGTTCTGCTCCAGGTCGCCCCAGGAGTTGCTGACGATCGACGCCTTGTTCTGGTCCACGACCTTGGCCAGCGTGGCCAGGAAGTCGTTGTCGAAGCAGCTGCGGGACGCGTAGTAGCGGATCTTGGCCCCCGGCGCCATGGCGTGCACGGCCTCGACGTCCAGGGTCTCCTCGCCGTACCAGCCGGAGGGTCCGCACAGACCCTGGTGCCGGTACGAGCGCGGCAGCACCTGCTTGAGCTGGTGCCGGCCGTATCCGCCGTCACCGTGCTCGGTGGCGTAGCGCTGCGCGTCCTTGGCGATCCACCGCGAGGCGTACGCGTCGGTGATGGCCACGGTGACGCCGCTGCCGTCGAGCCCGTCCGGGTTGGCGCCCTGGTAGGCCGTGCGGTACTGCGGCCCGGTGTAGCCGCAGGGAGCGTAGGGCAGGTAGTGGTGCTTGAACTTCGGCAGCGGTGTCCGGTGGTCCGCCTGGGTCTTGGCCTTGAGCTGGCCGTAGTAGGCGGAGCAGGGCCGCGCGTTGCGGAAGCCGGCCGGTGGCGGCGACTGGTGCTGCACGATGTGCGGCGTGGTGTCCAGGCCGGTGACGGCGAGCACGAACGGCGCCACCGTGGCAGGCACGGTGAGCGTCGAGGTGTTCGCCTGCACCAGATGGCCGCGGTGCCGGAAGCGCTTGATCGTGGTCGCGAACGCCTGCTCGACGGCGGCGTTCGTGCCGCGGACCCCGAGATAGCGATGGTGCGGCTCGACCGAGGTCACCCGCAGGTGGTTGGAGCGCAGCCAGCTGGTGACGGTGCGGACGGTCGCCCCGGAGGCGTCGTAGCGGGCGTGGTACTGCGCGGCGGTGAGGAAGTGCCGGTAGTCGGCGCTGCGCGGGTTCGACACCCGGGCCACGTCCGCCTTGAGTGCGTCGATGCCGCCGTCGGGCGCCAGGTAGACCCGGAACGTGGACGACTTCTTGGCGGCCACCCGGCCCAGACTCTGCGAATGCGCGACCCAGGCGGGCTGGGAGTGCGGCACCGGTTTGCGGTGGTTGGCGGCCAGCGCGCTCGGCGCGGCGGCCAGCCCAGCGACTACCAGTGCCCCCACAGCCGCTACCGCGGAAACCGATCTGCCGACTCTTCTCATGTCACACCTCCCGTGGGGTGGCTCCGATGCCACCCCCCGTTCGGCACGTTAGTTGCGTGATGCTAACTACGTCTAGATCTGGAACCGGTCCAGATCTCGGACCCGGTCGCGATGCCGCCCGGCGCAGCGGGGTGTCCGGGTGCGCGGATCCACCGTGGCGCACTGCGGTGGGACGGCCCGGCCTCGGTACTCACGAACGCGCCGGGCTGGACCCGGCCGCCGTCAGGCGCAGCCGCCGGTGCTCACCGCTCCCCGAGCGTCCCGGCCCTGCTGAGCGACTCCGGCGGCCTGCTCCGCGGTGATCACGTACGCCGTCCGGTCGTCCTTGACCGAGGCGGCGAACACCACGCCGTACACCTCCCCGTCGGCCGACACCAGCGGGCCGCCGGAGTTGCCGGGGAGCACATGGGCGTACACCGAGAACACGTGCCGCACCACCTGACCGTCCCCGTAGATGTCGGAGCTGCGTAGCCGCTGCTCGGACCGGATCCGGGCCGGCTCGGCGTCGAACGGCCCGTTCTGCGGATAGCCGAGGACGGCCCCCTGGTCGCCCCGCGAGCCGTCCCCGTCGAACGACAGCGCGTCAGCGTCCAGACCGTCGACGGCCAGCACGGCCAGGTCGAGCTCCGGGTCGTAGACGACGGTGCGAGCCGAGTGCCGCTGGCCGTCCAGCAGCACGGTGGGGTTGTCGGAGCCAGCCACCACATGCGCGTTGGTGAGCACCCGGCCGGGCGCGTACACGAACCCGGACCCCTCGACCCCGCGGTCGCAGGCCTGCGCCGAGCTGACGATCTTGACCACGCTCCCGGCCGCCCGGCGGATGTCCGGGTCGCGCAGCACCGCCCGGGTCGGCGGATCGGCCGGCACGATCCGCTCCGGGATGAACGGGTCGAGATAGCGCGGGAAAACGTTGCTGTCGACCACCCGGGTCAGCGCACCCAGCGCGTCGTCGGCGGTGCCCGGCATCACCCGGTCCACCTCGCGCAGCACCCGCGACGACTGCACGGCGCCGCTGAGCTGCCCGATCTGGGCGGCGCTGACCACGATGCCGAGCATCCACAGCACCACCAGCGCGGTGGCCGCGGACAGCACCGCCCCACCCACCGAGTCCACCGTCCGCGCCGGTCGCCACGAGATCGCCCCCCGCAGCGCGACGCCGAGGTACGAGCCGGCGGCCTGCCCGATGCCCATGCAGACCAGCACCGCGACCAGCGTGCCGACCGCGACCAGGGTGCTGGGCTCGAACTGCTGGAACAGCCGGGGTACGGCGAAGATGCCGACCACCGCGCCGACCACCAGGCCGAGCGTGGAGAACAGCCCGACCACGAAGCCCTGCCGCAACCCGGTGATCGCATACAGCGCGACCAGCACCAGCAGCACGAAGTCGAGCGTGGTCATCGACCGTCCCGTCGGTGCCGGTCGGTCCGACCATCCACCTGCGTGCGCGCACCCCCACGCACCTTCCGGCGCCAGTCGGGATCGATCATGTGGTCGGGCAGCTCGGCGTAGCGGTCCACGTCCCAGGGCCGCTCCCACCCCACATGGGCGAACAGCCGTGCCAGGATGCCCGCCGTGAAGCCCCACACCAGCAGCCCGCGCACCCGGAACGCCGGGCCGACGTAGCCGGACGGATGCCGCACCGAGTAGCGGTTGTCCGGGTCCAGCAGTTCGCTCAGCGGCACCCGGTGGATCGACGCCACCTCGGCGGGATCCACCACGTGCACCGGCGCAGGGCGCGCCCACCAGCCCAGCACCGGGGTGACGGCGAAGTTGCCGACCTGCAGCGGCAGCACCGGCAGCGTCCCCAGCACCTCGACGCCGGACGGGTCCAGGGCGGTCTCCTCCTCGGCCTCGCGCAACGCGGCGTCCACCGCCCCCCGGTCGGTGGGGTCGACCGATCCACCCGGAAACGACACCTGAGCCGGGTGGGAGCGCATGTCGTGGGCCCGCTCGGTGAGCAGGACGTCCGGTCCGGCAGCGGCCTCGCCGAACAGCATCAGCACGGCAGCGGGGCGGGCGCCCTCCCCCACCGGGGGGAGGAAGCCGAACAGGTCTTCCGCGCGCACGGTGCCCAGGGCACCGACCAGCGGACGCAGCCAGGCCGGTCGGTCAGCCATCCCCGCCGTCCTGCCCGTCGGACCCGGCTCCACTGGACCCCTGGCCACCAGCGTCAGAGCCACCGGAGACGTCGACACCAAGGTGCTCGTGCACCGCGCTCTGCAGTTGGTCGACGGAGTGGATCTCGCCGGCGATCGTGTGGACGACCTCGCCGTCGGGGTCGACCAGCACGGTCATCGGCAGCCCGATCACCCGGAACGGCTGCTCCACCCGCGTGTCGAGGTCGGCGACCAGCGGGTACCGCACGCCGGACTGCTTGGCCAGCAGCAGCGCGGCCTCCGGTCGGGTGTCGTTGAAGTCGATGCCGAGCATCGCCACCCGGTCACCGGCTCGCTCGGCGAACCGGTGCAGCAGCGGCAACTCGTCCCGGCACGGCCCGCACCAGGACGCCCAGATGTTGATCACCATGGGCCGTCCGGCCAGCCCGGACAGCGTCACGTCCCGGCCGCCGCCCAGGCACGGCAGGGTGACCGCCGGCAGTCCACCGGGTACGGAGTCGGCCGACGCATCGCTGGTGGGGCAGTCCGCGATGCCCGCGTCCGCCTTCAGCTCACGCAGCCGCGGGGTGTCGATGCGCACCGACGAGGCCGGCACCGAGTCCTCGGCCAGCGGCCCCAGGTCGAGCCCACCGGGCCCGTCGCCCCCGTCCGAACCGTCGGAGCCGTCCGAGCCGCCGGGGGATGGCGCACAGGCGGCGACCAGCGCCAGCACCGCGAGCAGCACCGCGACCACGATCGGCCGGCCGGGGCCGGGCCGAAGAGCCGGTCGGCTCATGCCGGGCCCTCGGTCTTGACCAGCTTCGCGGCCTCCACCGGGTCGGTCGGCCCCAGGCCGTACGACGGGCAGAGCCGGTCCAGCGGACAGGCGCCGCAGGCCGGCTTCTTGGCGTGGCAGCGGCGTCGGCCGTGCCAGATGACGCGCTGCGACAGGTCGGTCCAGTCCTTCTTCGGGAACAGGCCGGCGACCGCGTACTCCACCTTGACCGGGTCGGTCTCGTCGGTCCAGCCGAACCGGCGGACCAGCCGGCCGAAGTGGGTGTCCACCGAGATCCCGGGGACGCCGAACGCGTTGCCGAGCACGACGTTCGCGGTCTTGCGGCCGACACCGGGCAGCGTGACGAGTTCCTCCATCCGCCCGGGCACCTCGCCGCCGAAGTCGTCACACAGCGCACGGGCCAGCCGCAGCAGCGACTCGGTCTTGGCCCGGAAGAACCCGGTGGGCTGGATGAGCGCCTCCAGCTCGGCCCGGTCCGCACCGGCCAGGGCGTTGGCGTCGGGGTACTTCGCGAACAGCGTGGGGGTCACCGCGTTGACCCGCTTGTCGGTGGTCTGCGCCGACAGCACGGTCGCGACCAACAGCTCGTACGGGTTGGTGAAGTCCAGCTCGCACTGCGCATCGGGATAGAGATCGGCGAGGATCCGGTTCATCCTGCGGGCACGGCGGGTACGCGCCAGCGGCGTCTCGGCGGGCGCGGTACCGGGCATGCCGACAGCCTACGTGGCAGGCTTTGGGCCTGATGGGACAGACTGTGACCTGGACCATCGGGCACCGCTACTGTCAGCATTGGGCGACCGCCCGGTGACCCTCGGTAGGAGGAGGCATATCAGCGTGGAGAAGGACGTGCTCCGGCAGACCCCGCTGTTCCGCAGTCTCGACGACGAGGCTGCGAACGCGCTGCGCGCAGCCATGCAGGAATTGCGCGTCCGCCGCGGCGAGGTGCTCTTCCATGAAGGCGACGCGGGCGACCGGCTGTACGTCGTCACCGACGGCAAGGTGAAGCTCGGGCGTACCTCGTCGGACGGCCGGGAGAACCTGCTGGCGATCCTCGGCCCCGGGCAGATGTTCGGCGAGCTGTCCCTGTTCGACCCCGGGCCGCGGTCGGCCACGGTGACCGCGGTGACCGACGTGCGGCTGCTGTCGCTGAGTCACGAGGAGTTGCTCAGCTGGCTGTCCGGGCGCCCCGGCGTGGTCCGTGGGCTGTTGTCGCAGCTGGCGGGACGGCTGCGGCGGACCAACGAGGTGGTCGCCGACCTGGTGTTCTCCGACGTGCCCGGTCGGGTGGCCAAGGCGCTGCTGGATCTGGCGGACCGGTTCGGCCGCAGCGCCGACGACGGCATTCACGTGCACCACGACCTCACCCAGGAGGAGCTGGCCCAGCTGGTCGGCGCCTCGCGGGAGACGGTGAACAAGGCGCTGGCCGACTTCGTCAATCGTGGCTGGTTGCGGCTGGAGCCGCGCTCGGTGGTGATCATGGACGTGCAGCGGCTGCGCCGCCGGGCCCGCTGACCGGC
>CAZNCE010000101.1:10847-12322 GCA_964571285.1 uncultured Nocardioidaceae bacterium
GGGACAACAACCCGGCCCTCGCCCCCGCGGCCGGCGAATTGGGGATACCTTGCCCCCATGACCCAGACCAACCAGCACAAGGTCGAGCTGACCGAAGGCGAGTTGCCCACCACGTGGTACAACGTCCTCGCCGATCTGCCCACCCCTCCTCCGCCGGTGCTGCACCCCGGCACCGGGCAGCCGGTCGGGCCCGACGACTTGACCCCGCTGTTCCCGATGGACCTGATCGGGCAGGAGGTGTCGCCGGACCGCTACCTCGACATCCCCGGAGAGGTGCTGGACGTCTACCGGCTGTGGCGTCCCAGCCCGCTGTACCGGGCGCACAACCTGGAGCGGGCGCTGGGCACCCCGGCCCGGATCTACTACAAGTACGAGGGCGTCTCGCCGGCCGGATCGCACAAGCCCAACACCGCCGTACCGCAGGCGTTCTACAACGCCAAGGCCGGCATCAAGAAGCTCACCACCGAGACGGGGGCCGGGCAATGGGGCACGGCGCTGGCCTTCGCCTGCTCGCAGTACGACCTGGAGTGCGAGGTCTGGCAGGTGCGGGCGTCGTACGACCAGAAGCCGTACCGCCGGATGATGATCGAGGTGTTCGGCGGCACCGTGCATCCGAGCCCGTCGGAGTTGACCCAGGCCGGTCGGGCGATCCTCGCCGAGCACCCCGACTCGACGGGTTCGCTGGGGATCGCGATCAGCGAGGCGGTGGAGATGGCGGCCGGCGACCCGACCACCAACTACTCGCTGGGCAGCGTGCTCAACCACGTGCTGCTGCACCAGACCGTGATCGGCGAGGAGGCGCTGCTGCAGCTGGCCAAGATCGGCGAGCGCGCTGATCTGCTGGTCGGCTGCACCGGGGGTGGGTCGAACTTCGGCGGGCTGATGTTCCCATTCCTGCGGGAGAAGTGGGCCGGCCGGATGAACCCGGTCGTCCGCGCCGTCGAGCCGGCGGCCTGCCCGTCACTGACCAAGGGCGTCTACGCGTACGACTTCGGTGACACCGCCGGCATGACCCCGTTGATGAAGATGCACACGCTCGGGCACGACTTCGTGCCGGATCCGATCCACGCGGGCGGGCTGCGCTACCACGGGATGAGCCCGCTGATCAGTCATCTGTACGAGACCAAGGAGATCGAGGCGGTCGCCAAGCAGCAGTCGGAGTGCTTCGAGGCCGGTGTGCTCTTCGCACGCACCGAGGGCATCGTGCCCGCACCCGAGCCCACGCACGCGCTGGCCGCAGCGATCGACGCGGCGCGCGAATGCACCGAGACCGGCGAGGAGAAGGTGATCCTGACCGCGCTGTGCGGCCATGGGCACCTGGACCTGCCGGCCTACGACGCGTTCCTGTCCGGGCACATCCACGACCAGGAGCGCAGCGCCGAGCAGATCAACGAGTCCGTGCAGGCCGCACTGGGCAGGCTGCCCTCGCTCGGCTGATCGGCGGCGCGTACCGGAGCGCGGGGTCGGCGCGAAGA
>CAZNCE010000102.1:0-8376 GCA_964571285.1 uncultured Nocardioidaceae bacterium
GGGACGTGTTCGGCAACGGCATGCTGCTCTCGGAGCACATCCGCCTGGTGGCCGCGTTCGACCACCGGCACATCTTCTTGGACCCGGATCCGGACCCGGCGACGTCGTACGCCGAGCGGCGGCGGCTGTTCGAGCTGCCGCGGTCCAGCTGGGCGGACTATTCCTCGGAGCTGATCTCCGAGGGCGGCGGGGTGCACCCGCGGACGGCCAAGTCGATCGACATCACGCCACAGGTCCGGGCGGCGCTCGGGCTGGACGACTCGGTGCTCAAGCTGACGCCGAACGAGCTGATGCGCGCAGTGCTGCAGGCGCCCGTCGACCTGCTGTGGAACGGCGGGATCGGCACCTACGTGAAGGCCGAGAGCGAGACCGACGCCGAGGTGGGCGACCGGGCCAACGACGCGATCCGGGTGAACGGCGGCGAGTTGCGCTGCCGCTGCGTCGGCGAGGGCGGCAACCTCGGCTGCACCCAGCTGGGCCGGATCGAGTACGCCCGGGCCGGTGGGCGGATCAACACCGACTTCATCGACAACTCCGCCGGCGTGGGTACGTCCGACCACGAGGTGAACATCAAGATCCTGCTGGACCGGGTGGTCCGCGACGGGGACCTGACCGAGAAGCAGCGCAACCAGCTGCTGGCGTCGATGACCGACGAGCTCGGCGCGCAGGTGCTGCAGGACAACTACCAACAGAACCTGGCGCTGGCGTCGTCGCTCACCCAGGCGCCCAGCCTGCTGCACGTGCACGAGGATTGGATCCGCCGGCTGGAGAAGGCAGGACTGCTGAACCGCGCCCTGGAGTTCCTGCCCGACGGCAAGCAGATCCGGCAGCGGCACAGCGAGGGCCAGGGCCTGACCTCGCCGGAGCTGTGCGTGCTGCTCGCCTACACCAAGATCGCGCTGGAGGGGGAGATCCTCGCCGGCGGGCTGCCGGACGACTCGTTCCTGCGCGGCAAGCTCTACCGCTACTTCCCACACCCCATGCGCAGCCAGTACCGACACCAGATGGACGGTCACCCACTGCGTCGCGAGATCATCGGGACCGCCGTGGTCAACGACGTGATCAACCAGGCCGGGATCACGTTCTACCCGCGGCTCAGCCAGGAGACCGGCAGCACGGTGGAGGATCTGTTCCGGGCGAACCTGGTGGCGCGCGAGATCTACGCCGCCGACGGGCTGATCGACGACATCAACGCGCTGGACAACCAGGTGCCAGCCCAGGTGCAGATCCGGATGCGGCTGCAGGTGCGCACGCTCACGGAGCGCGCGACCCGGTGGCTGGTCAACAACCGGCGGCCACCGCTGGACGCGGACGCGACCGTCGACCGGTTCGACACCGAGGTGCAGCGGGTCATGCGGGCGCTGCCGGAGTTGGTGCGCGGCCGGGAGGCCGAGCTGTTCGAGAACCGGCGCGACCCGCTGCTCGAGGACGGCGTTCCGCAGGAGCTGGCCGAGAAGGTGGCGGCGCTACCGCCGGCGTACTCCGCGCTGAGCATCGTCGAGATCGCGCTCCAGGACGAGGTGGACGTGCTCGAGGTGGCCGCGACGCACTTCGCGGTGCAGGAGGCGCTGGGCCTGGGTGCGTTGTACCAGCGGGTGGTCGCGCTGCCGCGCCAGGACCGGTGGCAGACGATGGCCCGGGCCGCGCTACGCGACGAGCTGCACAACGCGCACGCGCAGATCACGGCGCAGGTGCTGGCCAGCAGCGAGTCCGGCACCGACCCGGACGAGCGGGTCGAGGCGTGGTCGGCGCTGGATCCGTCCGGCACCGAGCGCGGCGTGGCGACGTTGCACGACATCTGTGCCGACGATGCTGCCGACCTCGCCCGGCTTTCGGTCGGCCTGCGCGTCGTTCGCGGGCTGGTGCAGTCCCCGGTCTGAGTTGTCAGCCGACCGTCGCACTGTTATGCCGTGCGGCAGCCTGACAACTGCAGCGTTGGCCGTGGGTGCCGTCCACTTGTCAGCCAACCGTCGCACTGTTACGCCGTGCGGCAACCTGACAACTGGACGGTGGACGTGCACGGCACTCCGGCGGCCACCAGGTCGGCGGCCAGCTGCGCTGCCTCGGTGCGGACCTCCATCGCCGAGCAGCGCAGCACTGTGCGCCGGGCGGTCGTGACGGCGCGCTGCCGCTTCATGTCGGCCTCCCAGGAGGCGACCAGCAGGTGGTGGGCACCGTCCACCTCCAGCACCAGGATCTGTCCATCGGGCAGCTTCCACTCGGCGTCGAGGTAGCGGCGGCGGCCGTGTCGGTCGGTTCGCGTGCGTTGGCGGTCCGGCAGACGCAGACCGAACCGCCGGCACAGTCGCACCAGATCGAGCTCGCTCAGCGCCTGCGAACCGCCCTCGATGTCGTACAGCGCCAGCCGGAGCAGATGCCGATGGCGAATCTGGCCGGCGAGGTCCAACTCCGCAAGCATCGCCTCGGGGACGGCCAAGCGTTGCTGGACCACGGCCGCGAGGATGGCGCAGCCACGTCGGGCATTCCGGGACCAGGAGGCGGCGTCGACGGCGGCCCTTGGCACCGGCACCTGCCGCGGAATTCGGGCCGGATGCGATTGGGTCACCTCGTACCGCCGGGACTCGTGCACCTTGACACCCGGTGCCTGCGGGGGACTGAGTCCACGGCGCACGAGGACGTGGACGACGTCGGTCTGGAAGCCGGTGAGCCCGGCCGCCTCGAGCGCGGTCAGGCTGGCGAGTGCTGCGTCCGGCCCTGCGTGCAACACGGCGGCCCACCACAGCTGCCGACCTACGGGCGGAGTGTTCTGGAGGACGACGACGCGGGAGCCCCAGGCCAGCCAGCGCTGCATGCGGACCTCGTGCGCGACGCGATCCGCGCCGATGTGTAGCCGATGCAGCTGGTCGCGGCGCGCCACGCCCAGCTGCTGCTCCGCCAGATCCTGCAGGCCACGTTCCACATGTCGGACGGCGAACTGGTGCACGGGTACTCCCTAGGGCGGGGATGGATCGCGACGAGGCTGCCGGTGCGGGATCGGCTTGTCAGGCCCTGCTGTCCGCGTCGGTGGATAGCGGGGTCGGCCGCGTCGGCCTGTGGGGCATCTGCGGCCCGGCGCACCTGTCAGCCGACCGTCGCACTGTTATGCCGTGCGGCAACCTGACAACTGGACGGTTGGCCGTGGGTGCCGTCCACCTGTCAGCCGACCGTCGCACTGTTATGCCGTGCGGCAACCTGACAACTCCGGCGATTCGTGGCCGGGTCGAAGTGTCCCGGCCAAGAGGGGACTGATCTCCCTTGCAGGAGGTACCCGGGTTTGCCCTACCGTGTCGGACATGGGGGAAGTCATCCAAGTCAGCGGGCTGACCAAGGTCTACGGCTCCGTCCGAGCCGTGGACGGCGTCGACCTCAGCATCCAGCGCGGGGAGTTCTTCGGCATCCTCGGGCCCAACGGCGCCGGCAAGACGACGCTGCTGGAGATCATCGAGGGGCTGCGCCAGCCGGACAGCGGCGACGTCGACGTGCTCGGCCAGCGGCCGTGGCCGCGCAACCAGTCGCTGCTGCCGCGGATCGGCGTGCAGCTCCAGGCCTCGTCGTTCTTCGAGCGACTCACCGCGCGTGAGCAGATCCGCACGTTCGCCTCGCTGTACGGCACGCCGATGGAGAACGCCGACGCGATGCTGGAGCGGGTCGGCCTCACCGACAAGGCAGGGGTGCGCACCGAGAAACTGTCCGGCGGTCAGTTGCAGCGGCTGTCCATCGCCTGCACGCTGGTGCACGGTCCGGAGCTGGTGTTCCTGGACGAGCCGACGGCCGCGCTGGACCCGCAGGCGCGCCGCAACCTGTGGGACCTGCTGGAGACACTGGCCGAGGCGGGCCGCACCGTGGTGCTGACCACGCACTACATGGACGAGGCCGAGGCGCTCTGCGACCGGGTGGCGATCATGGACCACGGGCAGATCCTGGCGGTCGACACTCCGGCCGCCCTGATCCGCGGGCTGGACGCCGATGTACGGATCAGCGTGCTGCGCGAGTCGTTCCGCGGGGACATCGACGGCCTCCCGGGAGTGAGCAAGAGCGAGGTCGACGGTGAGTCGGTCGTCCTGACGACCCGGGAGCCCACGGCCGTACTCACCGCGCTGGCCCAACGGGACGCACTGGACGGCCTGCAGGTGCGCGGCGCGACGCTGGAAGATGTGTTCCTTACCCTGACCGGGCGGGAGTACCGCGCATGAGCCGGCTGGCCGCGCTGTCCTCGGCGATGTGGTTCGGCTTCATCCGGGACCGGATGTCGCTGTTCTTCACGATCTTGTTCCCGCTGATGTTCCTGTTCCTGTTCGGTGCCATCTTCAACGACACCGGGGTGAGCCGGTCCACGCTGGTGGAGGTGGGCAAGGTGTCGCTGCTGCAGAACCTGCCCGACGAGGCCGAGGACGCGTTCAACCAGGCCTTCGAGGTGACCAGGGTGGGACCGGAGCAGCTCGACGAGCAGGTGCAGAAGGTCCGCTCCGGCGATGTCGACGCCGTGGTCCAGCAGCAGGGCGACGAGCTGGTGCTGCACTTCTCCCGGGCCGACCCCACCAAGGCTGCGACCGTGCAGGGCACGCTGTCGGCCTTTGTGCAGAACGCGAACGTCGCCGCGTCGGGCCAGCCGCCGACGTACACCATGCGGCCGGAACAGGTCGAGGACGAGTCGCTGCAGTCGATCCAGTACCTCACGCCCGGGCTGCTGGGCTGGGCGATCGCCATGAGCGCGACCTTCGGGGCCGCGATGACCTTGGTGCAGTGGCGAACCACCAAGCTGCTGCGCCGGCTCCGGCTGGCACCGGTGTCCACCGGGGAGGTGGTGGCGGCCCGGGTGGGGGTCAGCGTCCTGATCGCCCTGGTGCAGATGGTGATCTTCGTCGGTCTGGCCGTCGGGCTGTTCGGGTTGCGGCTCACCGGCTCGTGGTGGATGGCGGTGCCGCTGGTGTTGTGCGGGACCCTGGCCTTCTTGGCCATCGGGCTGTTCGCCGGCTCGGTCACCAAGACGTCCGAGGGAGCCTCCGGGCTGGCGAACCTGATCATCTTGCCGATGGCCTTCCTGTCCGGCTCGTTCATCCCGTTGGACGTGGCACCCAGCTGGCTGCAGGGTGTCTCACACGCGTTTCCGCTGCGCTATCTCAACGAGGGCATGCTGGACGTGATGGTCCGCGGTCAAGGGCCGGGCGCGGCCGTGGTGCCGATGCTGGTGATGCTTGCGTTCGCGCTGGTGATCGGGTTGATCGCCACCCGGGTGTTCCGCTGGGAGGCGGACTGACCGCGAAGAGGTCGTCTCCGCAGCCGGTCAGGGGTTTCCCCTGGTCAAGACGTTTCGGAGGAGGCCCTCTTCGCCAACTCGGCGATGTAGTCCTGGGTCTCCTTGAGATGGCGGGACATCGTGTTGGCGGCAGTACGCGGGCTGCGCTTGCGGATCGCCTCGTAGATCTGGGTGTGCATCTGGATCGCGCGGTCGTTCATCCAGCGCTCCTGCGACGTCTTGATGCGGACCTCGCGCAGACCCGCGTCGACCGGCGCCAGGAGTGCCGACACGAACTCGTTGCCGGCGCTGCGCAGCACGATGCGGTGAAACTCGATGTCGGCCGCGGAGAACTGGACGCTGTCCCGGATCTCGTCGGCCGCGCGCATGCTGTCGATCGCCGCGCGCATCTCGGCCAGCTGCTCGCGCGTACGCCGCCGGGCGGCGAGGTCGGCCGCCCCGACCTCCACGATCGTGCGTACCTCGGTCAGCTGCTGGGCCAGCCCCATGGTCCGGTCGCCGTCGACCATCTTGGCCAGCATCATCGGGTCGAAGGAGATCCACTGACTGGTCGGGTTGACGAAGGTGCCGCGGCCCTGCTCGACCCGGACGATGCCCCGCTGGCGTAGCGAAGTGACCGCCTCCCGCAGGGTGAGCCTGGACACGCCGGCCTGGGCGGCCAGTTCGGCCTCCGGCGGCAGCTTGCTGCCGGCCCCGTAGATCCCCGTCGCGATGTCGTTCATCAGGTGCTCGACCACTTGGTCCGCCAACCCGGTGCGGATGGGCCGGGGGTAGCGGTGCGCCGGCGTGCGTGCCATGTTCGCCTCTTCTCCGCGGCCCGAACGACCGCCACAGCCCGAGCTGATAAAGATCAGAGCATCAGACTATTCTGCTACGTGACGAAAGCCACGTACTCCAGCCGCCCGGGCACCGGCGAAAACCATTCGGATCGCAGCCCCCGGACGTGGCAATCTATACCCCCGGGGGACCTCCCAGCACCATCACCCAAACGACACGGACGTGCCGCGTCCAGGGTTGTTGCGTGCCCGCACCAAACCGCTGACCAGACGCTGGAGACCGTATGACGACCGCTTCACCCGCCGCACCCGCAGACGACAGATTGGACAGCGGCGTCCTGAAGGTCGCCGGCGTCGTGGTGCTCGGCGCGATCATGGCGATCCTGGACATGACCGTGGTGAGCGTGGCGCTGCCCACGTTCCAGCAGGTCTTCGCCACCGAGTACTCCAACGTGGCTTGGACGATGACCGGTTACACGCTGGCGCTGGCGACCGTGATCCCACTGACCGGCTGGGCCGCGGACCGGTTCGGCACCAAACGGCTCTACATCCTCGCGCTGGTGCTGTTCGTGGCCGGCTCGCTGCTGTGCGCAACAGCGGGCAGCATCGGCATGCTGGTGTTCTACCGGGTCCTGCAGGGGCTCGGCGGCGGCATGCTGATGCCGCTGGGCATGACGATCATGACCCGTGCCGCCGGACCGCACCGGGTCGGCCGCGTGATGGCGGTGCTGGGCGTGCCGATGCTGCTCGGCCCGATCGGCGGGCCGATCCTCGGCGGCTGGATGATCGACTCGTTCAGCTGGCACTGGATCTTCCTGATCAACCTGCCGATCGGCATCCTCGCGCTGCTGGCCGCAGTCAAGGTGCTGCCCAAGGATGCACCCGAGCCCTCGGAGTCGTTCGACTTCCTCGGCATGCTGCTGCTCTCGCCGGGCCTGGCCCTGCTGCTGTTCGGGGTCTCGTCGATCCCGGAGGAGGGGACCATCGAGTCCGCGCGGGTGCTGGTGCCGGCCGTGGTCGGGGTGCTGCTGATCATCGGGTTCGTGCTGCACGCCTTCCGGCCCCAGCACCCCTTGATCGATCTGCGGCTGTTCAAGAACAAGCAGCTGACCGTCTCGGTGGTCACGATGTTCCTGTTCGCGGTGGCCTTCTTCGGTGCCATGCTGCTGCTGCCCACGTACTTCCTGCAGGTGCGTGGCGAGTCGACCCTGCACGCCGGACTGCTGATGGCGCCGCAAGGCCTCGGCGCGATGCTCACGATGCCGATCGCCGGCCGGATGGTCGACCGCACCGGCGCCGGGCGGATCGTGCTCACCGGCCTGGTCGGTGTCGCGATCGGCGTGGGCTTCCTCACCCAGCTCGGCCCCGACACCTCGTACGTGTGGCTGCTCGGCGCACTGTTCGTGATGGGCATGGGCATGGGCGCGACGATGATGCCGACGATGACCGCCGCGCTGCAGACGCTGCGCGACCACACCATCGCCCGCGGCTCCACGCTGATGAACATCGTGCAGCAGGTGGCCGCCTCGATCGGGACCGCGGTGATGTCGGTGGTCCTCACCAACAAGCTGCAGGACTCCGACCTGGCGCAGGCGGCGATCGCGTCGCAGATGGACCCGGCGGCGGCCGAGAAGCTCAACCTGCCCGCGCCGGCGATGGCAGCCGGGCTGGTGCAGGCGGCGGACGCGTTCAGCGGCACGTTCCTGGTGGCGTTCGTGCTGATTCTCGTGACGGTCGTGTCGGCCGCGATGCTGCCCAAGCACCGGGCCCGCGCGGCCGGCCTCACCGGGCAGGACGAGCCGGCGCCGCCGCCGCTGGTGCACTAGGGCAGGGGTCGCCAGGTCGGTTGCCACGTCGCGACACGCACCCTGGTGTTCGTGACGGCCCGGCCAGCCTCCATCATGGAGACATGACCGATGGACGGCGCACCCTGCTGTTGCTCCGGCACGCCAAGGCCGACCAGGCCCTGGGCAAGGACGACGTAGGTCGCGAACTGACCGGCAAAGGACGGCGGCACGCCACCGCGGTGGGCGAGTGGCTGGTCGACAAAGTCGGCCCGCTCGACCTGGTCGTGTGCTCCGAGGCGGTACGGGCGCAGCAGACCTGGACGGTCGCATCCCAGGCCGGAGCCACCAGCAAGGAGGTCTGGAACGACCGGTCGGTCTACCAGGCCTCCGCCGACCAGTTGCTGAGCCTCGTGCGTGAGCTGCCGGAGGACACCACGACCGTGCTCGTGGTCGGCCACGCACCCGGCCTGCCGGCGCTGGCCGACCAGCTGGCCGGATCGTCGCGCCATCAGCTCGCCGAGGAGTACTCCACCTGCGGCATGGCCCGGCTGTCGTG
>CAZNCE010000102.1:8476-12162 GCA_964571285.1 uncultured Nocardioidaceae bacterium
CGCGCCATCAGCTCGCCGAGGAGTACTCCACCTGCGGCATGGCCCGGCTGTCGTGTGACTGCGAGTGGTCCGCGCTGGCCGCGGGCAGCTGCCATCTGGACGACTTCACCGTCATCCGGCCCTGACGTCCCGCCTCGACCTCCGGCCCTGACGCTCGGCCGCCGGCCGGTCCCACGGTTCGGCCGACGGCTGTGTGCATCGGCGCGATACTGAGGCCGGGAGGTGTCGCCGATGGCGTTCATCGAGGAGGCCGCGGCCGGGGACTCGAACCAGAAGGTCGCCGCCCTGTATGCCGACGAGCGGGCGATGTGGGGCTACCTGCCCAACTACGCACGGTTATTCAGTCACCAGCCGGCGGTGATGAGCGCATGGCGCCGCATGTCGGCCGCGGTCCGTGGCGCCATGGACCGCCGCCGGTTCGAGCTCGTCACGATGGCGGCCGCGCAGGCGCGCGGCTCGAGCTACTGCTCGCTGGCGCACGGGAAGTTCCTGGTCGAGCTGTTCCACACCCCCGACGAGGTCACGGTGCTCGCAAGCGAGGACCCGGCACCCATCGCCGACGAGGTCGACCGGGCGCTGATGACGTTCGCCCGCCGGGTGGCGGCCGAACCCTCCAGCATCGCCCAGGGCGACGTGGACCGGTTGCGGGCGCTGGGGTTGGATGACCAGGACATCTTCTTGGTGGTGGCCGCCGTGGGTGCGCGCTGCTTCTTCGCCACCGTGCTGGACGCGCTGGGAGCCGAACCGGACGCCCAGTTCAGGGAGCTCGCCGAGCCGCTCCGCCGCGAGCTCACCGTCGGCCGCCCGATCGCCCCGGAGGGGCCCACTGCCTAGCCGTCCCGAGTCCTGGTCGGGGTTGCTCAGGACCGTGGGTGGGTGGCGGCACGCTCGGCGGTGAATCGGTTCGTCGCGGGCTCGGCCGCATCGCCGACGCGGATCGACCCCGGCCGTACCACGTCCGCATACATGGCCAGGCACATGTCGCGGGACCGGGTCAGCGGACGCAGCAGGTCAGTGGTGGTGTGCACGCCCTCCTGGGCCTGGACGATGTCGACGGTGCGGCAGCGGGGGATGCGCTCGACCACGCGCAACTCGGCCTCGCCGATGGTCACCGACCGGCCCACCCACGACTCCTCGACGAACGGCTCGTCGGTGTCCAACACGATGTTGACCCGCAGCCGCCGGGGGTCGAGGTCGGCCTGCAGGTGTTCGGCGCACCAGGCCAGCGACGCGGTTCCGACCAGCGACACCTGGCCGCCGTCTTGGTGCTGGACGTTGCGTTCTTCTGCCACGCGTACCGGATCGCCGGTCAGCTCGCTCAGCAGTTCGTCCAGCGCCGGGTCGCCGGCCGGCCAGTCGCCGCCGTGCCCGTGCACCCGTACCGTGCCGTCGACCACCGCGGCGCCGAAGCCGAACACCGCGTCCCGGCGACGGAACCGGCGCGAGCTCTTGGCCGAGGCGAACCGGCCGTCGTCGTCCTCGACGGCGTACCAGCGGTCCCAGGTGATCCCGCGTCGGTCCACCGTCGCCACGTCCAGCGACTCGCCACCCATCGCCTTGACGGGGTAGCGGCGCAAGCGATCCACCCGGTACGCCATGCCGAAACGGTACTCGCACTGCGGTGGCGCCTTTCGGTGGCTGGCCGACCGCGGCAGGCGCCGGGCGACCCCCAGATCAGTGCCCACCGTGGGCGGTTGCGGCCAGCCCGAGTTCCATGGTGGCGCGTTACGGTGGGACGGAATTCCACGGTGGCGCGTTGCGGCTGGATAAGTCGGGCTGGGGTGCTCAACGCGCCACGGTGAGTCCGGCCCGTCCCGGCCCCAAGGAGGACGAAGTGTCAGTCGACTGTCGGATGGGCCCGGCGAGCAGTGGTCTGACAAGTCGTGCGGTCGGTGGGCGACCCATTGCGGCTTTCTCGGGTCGGGTCACCTCGACCTGCAGGCGTTCTTCCACGCCTTGGCCGATGTCGACTACCGGGGCCCCATCACCTTTGAGTCATTCTCGTCGACCGTGGTCTCGGCCACCTTGTCCAACGACCTGGCGATCTGGCGCAACCTGTGGGACGACGGCGCCGACCTTGCCCGGCACGCCCACACGCACATGACCAACCTGCTGCACGCGAGCCGCCAGCGGTGACCCCGACCCTTCAGGCGCTCGTCGACCGGGCCCGTGCCCTGGCCCCGAATCGAGGCCGGGCGATCCTCGGCATCACCGGTGAACCGGGTGCCGGCAAGACCACCCTGGTCGAGGCACTGCTGGAGCAGCTGCGCCCCCATCCGCCCCGCGGCTCGACGACCGAGCAGTGGGTGACGCACGTCCCTATGGACGGCTTCCACCTCGCCGACGTCCAGCTGGACCGCCTCCGGCTGCGCGACCGCAAGGGCGCCCCCGAAACGTTCGACCCCGCGGGGTACCGGGCCATGCTAGACCGGATCCTCCACGACACCGACGAGACGATCTACGCGCCGGGCTTCGAGCGCGACCTCGAGCAGCCGATCGCCGCCGCGATCCCGGTGCCACCCGAGGCCAGGCTGGTGATCACCGAGGGCAACTACCTCCTCCTCGACGACCACCCCTGGTCGCGCATCCGGCAGATCCTCGCGGAAGTCTGGTACGTCGACCTGCCCGACGAACTGCGCCGGGAGCGACTCATCCGGCGGCACGTGCAGTTCGGGAAGACACCGGCCGCCGCGGCCGCCTGGGTGGACCGCTCCGACGAGGCCAACGCTGCGCTCGTGCGCGGCACCCGCCACAACGCGGACCTGACCGTCCGGCTCTGAGGCCCTCGTTCTCCGGCACGTCGTGGCGCACAGATGCCGGAAAGGAAAGAGTTATCCACAGATCTCCCGGTTGGTCTAGCGCCAGGTAGCACCCCTGAGTAACACTCAACACTTCGTGTAGCACGGGGGTAACGAACTGTGGCCATCGTGATGAGTACGCCGGTCGCGGATCTGCTGGACCAGCAGGTACGGGAGGCTGTCCGGAAGCAGGCCGTCGACCCGTTGCTGGACGCCTCCGCGGTCCGCCGGATCATCGAGTCCGTGGTGGCCGAGCACGACCGGCACAGCCTGTCCGGGGCGGTCGCGCCGCTGCCCGACCAGCAGGCGATGACCGAGGAGTTGCTGGCCCGCGTCGCCGGGTTCGGGCCCCTGCAGACGTACCTCCAGGATCCGACGGTGGAGGAGATCTGGATCAACCAGCCGGACCGAGTGTTCATCGCCCGGGGCGGCCGCCACGAGTTGACCACGACGATCCTCACCGCCGATCAGGTGGACGAGCTGATCGAGCGGCTGCTCAAGACCAGCCACCGCCGGGTGGACCTGTCGGTGCCGTTCGTCGACGCGGTGCTGCCGGACGGACACCGGGTCCATGTCGTGCTGAACGGCATCGCCCGCGGGTTCTCGGCGGTCAACATCCGGAAGTTCGTGGTGAAGGCGACCCGGCTGTCCGAGCTGGTCGAACTGGGCACGCTGTCACCTCCGGCCGCGACCTTCCTGGACGCCTCGGTGGCGGCCGGACTCAACATCCTGGTCGCCGGAGGAACCCAGGCAGGCAAGACCACGATGCTCAACTGCCTCGGCTCGGCCATCCCCGGCCGGGAGCGGATCGTGTCGGCAGAGGAGGTTTTCGAGCTGCGCTTCCAGCATCCAGACTGGGTGCCGCTGCAGACCCGCCAGGCGGGGTTC
>CAZNCE010000103.1:0-12119 GCA_964571285.1 uncultured Nocardioidaceae bacterium
GTGCGCCGGCCCGGTGGCGGGGTGGGTCGTGTTTCACCGGATCGTGAAAGACGTGCGGTCGCTGGGCCGCGGCTGCACCGGGCCGGGGAGCGGAATCGGGCGAGTAGCCTCGAGCCGTCATGACTCCTCGCCTGGCCGCCGTGTTCCATGCCGTCGGCGTGTGCTTCGTGGTTCTGGGTGGGCTAGTCGCCGCAGCCACGCGGCCGCTGGGTGTTGAGCTCGGCAGCTGGCTGGCCGCCTACCTGGTGCTCGTGTGCGGAGTAGGGCTGGCCGTGATGGGCCGGGCCCAGCAGCGGTTCGCGCCCACACCGGTGCCGGACCGGACGGCGTGGGGGCAGTTCGCCCTGTGGAACGCGGGCAATGCCTGCGTGGTCGTAGGGACGCTGGCCACCGTGCCGGCGGTCGTCGACGTCGGCGGCGTGCTGCTGCTGCCGCCGCTGCTGTTCGCGCTCCGCTCCGTCGCCCGCTCCCGCGGATCGTTGCTCGTCTGGCTGTACCGCGCCGGGCTGGTGGTGCTGCTCGTGAGCATCCCGGTCGGGCTCGTGCTCGGCCACCTGCGGGCCTGAGCCGCCCGCCCAGAGGCCCGGAGCCACGCCCGCCGGGAGCTGCCCACCCCGAGCCGCCCACCCCGAGCCGCCCACCCCGAGCCGCCCGGAGCCGCCGCCCGCGGCCAGCCGAGCACCGCAAACCGTCGCGGGCTAGGACAGGGTCAGCCCGGGATACAGCGGGTTGGCCTCCAGCATCTCGGCCGACTCGGCACGGACCCGGTCGGCGATGCCGTCGGCCAGCGTGTACTTCGCCTTCGACGGGGCGCCGCTCTTCGCCGTGTCGGCAGTGGTGTTCTCCAACACCTCCACGACCAGCCCGGCGACGCGGTCGAACTCGGCCGCGCCGAAGCCGCGCGAGGTCAGCGCCGGGGTGCCGAACCGGATCCCGGTGGTGTACCACGCGCCGTTCGGGTCGTTGGGTACGGAGTTGCGGTTGGTCACCACCCCGGCGTCCAGCAGCGCCGACTCCGCCTGCCGCCCGGTGAGGCCGAACGACGACACGTCGAGCAACACGATGTGGTTGTCGGTGCCGCCGGTGACCAGCGTCGCTCCGCGCCGCAAGAAGCCATCGGCGAGCGACTTCGCGTTGTCGGCCACCGCCTGCGCGTACTCCTTGAACGCCTGCTGCCGCGCCTCGGCCAGCGCCACCGCCTTGGCCGCCATGATGTGCGACAGCGGGCCACCGAGCACCATCGGGCAGCCACGGTCGACCGCGTCGCTGAACTCCTCGGTGGCCAGCACCAGCCCGCCCCGCGGACCGCGCAGCGACTTGTGCGTGGTGGTGGTGACGACCTGGGCATGCGGCACCGGATCCTCGTCGCCGGTGAACACCTTCCCGGCCACCAGCCCGGCGAAGTGCGCCATGTCCACCATCAGCGTGGCGCCAACGTCGTCGGCGATCTGCCGCATCTTGGCGAAGTCGATCCGGCGGGGGTACGCGGAGTAACCCGCGATCAGGATCAGCGGCCGAAACTCCCTGGCCTGCCGGGCGACCTCGTCGTAGTCCAGCAGCCCGGTCTCCGGGTCGGTGCCGTAGCTGTGCTGCTCGAACATCTTGCCGGAGATGTTCGGCCGGAAGCCGTGCGTGAGGTGTCCGCCGGCGTCCAGCGACATGCCCAACATCCGCTGGTTCCCGAACTCGTGGCGCAGCGCCTCCCAGTCCTGCTCGCTGAGCTCGTTGACGTTCTTGGCGCCGAGTTCGGCCAGCCGCGGGGACTCGACGCGATGCGCCAGGATGGCCCAGAACGCCACCAGGTTCGCATCGATGCCCGAATGCGGCTGTACGTAGGCGTACTCGGCGCCGAACAGTTCGCGGGCGTGTTCGGCGGCGAGTGACTCGACCGTGTCGACGTTCTGGCAGCCGGCGTAGAACCGGTGTCCGGCGGTGCCCTCGGCGTACTTGTCGCTGAGCCAGTTGCCCATCGTCAGCAGCACCGCGGGGGAGGCGTAGTTCTCGCTGGCGATCAGCTTCAGTGAGTTGCGCTGGTCGGTGAGCTCGGACCGGATCGCGTCGGCGATTCGTGGCTCCACGTCTGCCACCACGTCGAGCGCATTGCGGTAGGCGACGCTCACCTCCGGTCGGACCTGCGTCCCGGCGGTGTCGGTGTGGGCGGGGGACGGCGCTGTGGACTCGGTCATGTGCCACAGCGTAGTGATGCCGGGGGTGGGCCGGTCCACTGACTACGGTTGGCGCATGGCGGCCGAGGCGGACACCGGGCGGGACGGCCGCGGCTCCATGCTCATCCGCGCGCGCGACCACGGCTGGCGGCTGGTCACATCCACTGTCGGTGCGTGCTTCCGCCACCGTGTCACGGGGCTGGCCGCGGAGGCGGCGTTCTTCGCGATCCTGTCCCTGCCCCCGCTGGTGTTCGGTCTGGCCGGCAGCGTCGGTTACTTCGTCGAGCGCTTCAACGTGACCCGGGTGGACAGTTTCCGCGGGCAGGTGCTGGACCTGGCCTCGCAGGTGCTCACCGACGACATCATCGAGGCGGTGATCCGGCCGACGCTGGACGAGGTGCTCAAGGGCGGCCGGGTCGACGTGATCTCGATCGGCTTCGTGCTCGCCCTGTGGTCGGGGTCGCGGGCGCTGAACGTCTTCGTCGACACGATCACGATCATGTACGGCCTGTCCGGCCGCCGCGGCATCGTGCGCACCCGCGTGCTGTCGTTCTCGCTGTACGTCGTGGCGTTACTGATCGGCATCGTGGTGCTGCCGCTGGTGCTCGCCGGGCCGCGGATCGTGGCCCAGATCGTCAGCCGGCTGCCGAACCAGCTGGCCTGGCTGAACGACCTCTACTGGCCGACGGTGATCGTGCTCAGCATCGCGTTCATCGCGACCCTGTACCACCTCTCGGTGCCGGTGCGGAGCTCCTGGCGGTACGACCTGCCGGGCGCGGCACTGGCCCTCGCCTGCTGGGTGTTCGGCAGTTTCCTGCTGCGTTGGATCCTGCAGACGGCGGTCGGGGGCACCTCGATCTTCGGTCCGCTGGCGACGCCGATCGCCGTGTTGCTGTGGTTGTACGTGATCTCGATCGCGGTGCTGATCGGCGCGGCACTGAACGCCGCGTTCGACCGGGAGTGGCCGGAGGAGCAGACTGCCTCGGCGCGGCGCGAGTTGGTCCGGCGGATCACCCGGGCGGCGACCTTCGAGCGGCTGCGGGGACGCGGCTCCGCAGCCGAGGAGTCCAACCCGGAGCAGCAGCGCCGCGGCGAGGGCGACGGGCCGGAGAGCCGCGACGGAGGCGAGCGGAGCACCGCACACCAGGAGCGGGCCTAGCAGCGAGCCCGGCGGACCAGGTCAGCCGGACCCGCCGCTGCGGACTCACCAGCGCCGGCCGGCCCCCTGGGACGAGCCGTGCCGGTGGTAGGTGCGCTCGTGGTACGGGCGCTGGTGCGCTGCGCGGTGGTGGCGGTGCCCCGGTCCGGCCAAGAAGAACCAGCCGACGATCACCAGCAGGAAGAACGGGAAGTGCGCCAGGATCGACAACCCGATGAGGACCAGCAGGATCGGGACCAGCGGCAGCCGCCGCGCCCACTCGCGGGACCGCTCCTGCTTGGGCGGGTCCACCGGGGTGGGCCGCGCCGACGCGCCCGCATCTGCACCGGGCAGGTCCGCGAACAGCGGTCTCAGCTGACCGCGGGTCCGCGCCTTCAGCGCCAGGCTGCTGCGCTCGTCGTACTCCTCCTGGGTGATCCGCCCCGCGGCGAAGTGCTGCGCCAGCGCCGTGATCGCCTCGTCGCGTTCGGCATCCCCGATTCGTAGCTCGGACTCGATGTTCATCGCTCGTCATCCCCGTCGGCGAGAAGCCCGTACAACTTGCGTCGTGTGTCGGCCAGGATATCCCGCGCTTTTTCTTGCTGCGCTGGAGTTCCGGACACGGCCACCTGCCAGACGGCGGCGGCCACCTGCCCGATGGTTGCCTTCAGGTCGGAGTTGTCCGCCTCCTCCGCCTCGGCGAACGGGCGCCAGGTCGCGGCCATCTCCTCGGGGTGCGAGTCGACGTACTCCCGGCCGGCGTCGGTCAGCCACAACTGCTTGCGGCCGTCCCGCTCGGTGGAGCGGATCAGCCCCTCGTCCTCCAACTGCTGCAGTGTCGGGTAGACCGACCCGGGGCTCGGCTTCCATGCCCCGCCGCTGCGCTCGGCGATCTGCTGGATGATCTGGTAGCCGTTCATCGCCTCCCCGGACAACACATCGAGGATGGCGGCCCGCACGTCGCCGCGCTTGGCCCGCGGCGGGCGGAAGCCGGTGGCGCCGGCGAAGCCCTTGCCGAACATCGCCTGCACCCACGGCGGTGGTCCCGAACCCCAGGGCGGCATGTTCCCGCCCCACGCGGGGCCGTGTTGGTAGTGGTGGTGTCCCATGGTGTCCCCCTGCGCTGGTACGGCCGGTCGGTGCACCGGCCTTCGATACAGCAACGATATATCGGTGACACTCGCCGAACAACGGCTTTTGCTCAGTCCTCCGGGTCGAGTTCGACCGCACCGCGGCTACCGTCCACCAGCACGCGTCGGCCGGGTTCGATGGCCGCGGCCTCGGGAAGGCCCAGGACGGCGGGGATCCCCAGCTTCCGCGCGATGATCGCCACGTGCGACGTGGGGCCGCCGTCCTCGCTGACGATGCCGCGACAGCGGTTCGGGTCCAGGCCGGCGGCGACTACCGGGGTGAGGACGCCGGCGACCAACACGTACGGCCCGTCCGGCTGCGGCTGGGCGGCGGCCCTGCCGGCCAGCTCGGCCAGCATCAGGTCCCGGACGCCGACCAGATCCTCGACGCGCTCCGCGATCCGGCCACCGGCGGCGCGGAACCGCTCGGCCACCGACCCGAACGCCTCCCAGACGGCGCGTGGCGCGGTCCTGCCGTCGCGCATGACACGCCGGGCGTCCGCGAGCACGGCCGGGTCGAGGGCCATCTCGGCCTCCGCCCGGATGATGCCGGCCACCGGCTCATCGAGGTCAGCGGCCACCCGGCGGAGCCGGTCGGCAACGGCTTCGGCGGCCCGCTGGAGCGCCTCCTCGGCCGCGGCCCGCTGGTCCGACGGCAGCCGCGTCCGTGCGTCCGGTTCGGCCGGAGACCCGGGGGCCCGCCACGCCGGCCCGGCGCCGCAGCCGGGGCTGGCCCCGCGACCAGGGGTGTCGGCGCCCTGCCCGGTTGGCGTCCTCGTTTCCTCGGCGTCGGCCACGGTGTCGACCGGGCCGTCGCCGAAGCCGTCCTCGACCAGCGCCACGATCGCGTCCACCGCCCGGTGCGCGTCCACGCCCTCGCCGGTGATCCGTAGCCGGTCGCCGGGCTGGACGTGCAACCGAGCGAGGCCGGTCGGGCTGCGGGCATCCGCCGAGCCGCCCTGCGAATCGTGCACCGTGAGCGACGCGTCGTACCCGCGCACGGCGGCGACCAGCCGGGCCGCGGGGCGGGCGTGCAGCCCGTCGGCGTTGATCACGGTCACGTCACGAGCCGCCGGTGTCTGATCGCCAGCGCCCCGATGGCCCGCAGGCTGATCGCGGGGGGCGTGCTCGGCTGCGGGGGAAGCGTCGCTGCGGTCGGGCTGTCCGGTCCCGCCCAGGTGTTCCGCCTTGCCGGACAGTCCGGCGACGGCCTCGCGCTCGGTCTCGTCCAGGTCCGCCCCGCCGGCTGCGGCCACCGCCGCGGCCAGCGCACCCTCGACCAGCGGGCCGGGGCACAGCCGGACGGACGCGGGGTCGGCGTCGCTGAACTCCAGCGCCAGTTCCGCGCTCAGCACCGCCGACCCGATGTCCATCAGCACCAGCACCCCGGCCGGGCCGACGGCGGTGGACTGTGCGAACGCCCGGTCGACGGCGTCCGCGATCCGCGTGGCGTCGGTCCCGAAACCGCCGTCGCTGGTGCCGGCGGCCACCAGCAGCGGTACGGACTCGTCGGCCAGCTGACGGGCCAGCGCGACCACGGCCTCGGCCAGCGCCCGGCTGTGCGACACCACGACGACGCCCACCACTGCCGGTCTCCGCTCAGCGGGTCGCGTCGGCCAGGGCCCGGAACAGCAGCGCGGTGGACGCGGCGCCGGGGTCGATATGCCCGATGCTGCGCTCGCCCAGATAGCTGGCGCGGCCCTTGCGTGCCTGCATCGGCTCGGTGGCGTCGCGGCCGTCGGCTGCGGCGGCCGCTGCAGCCTCGGCCGCCGCCGGCAGGTCCGCCGCCTTGTCGAACGCCGCCTTGTCGAACGCCGCCTTTTCAAACGCCGCCACCGCCGGCAGCATCGCGTCCAGCATGGTCTTGTCCCCAGGGTCTGACTTGCCCCTGGCCCGCACGCCCTCCGCACCGGCGCGGAGCCCGGCCGCCAGCGCCGCCGCGTCGTCCTGGCCCGCCAGTGCGGTGGACAGCCGCAGGAAGAACGTCCCGTACAGCGGCCCGCTGGCACCGCCGACGGAGTTGATCAGCGCCATCGCCGTCTCCTTGCACAGCTGCGCGGCGTCCGCCGGCGGCGACGCGTCGAGTCGCTCGACGACCGCACGCATCCCACGCGCCAGGTTGGTGCCGTGGTCGGCGTCGCCGATCGCGGAGTCCAGCCGGGTCAGCTCGTCCCGGTGCTCGGCGACGAGCGCATCGAACCCGGCCAGCCAACGACGACAGGTGTCCAGCAGCGGCCCGTCGGCCATCACATCCCCCAGCGCAACCCCGGCGTGCTCACCGGGGCGTCGAACAGCCGGACAAGCTCGTCGTCGGCCTTGAGCAGGGTCAGCGAGCAGCCGGCCATCTCCAGCGAGGTGATGTAGTTGCCGACCAGGCTGCGGGCGACGCCGACCCCCGCGCGGTCGAGCAGGCGCTGCACCTCGCCGTACATCAAGTAGAGCTCGAGCAGTGGGCTGCCGCCCATCCCGTTCATCAACACGATGGCAGGTGCGCCGCCGAACTCGAGCTCGGACAGGATCGGCTCCAGCAGCTCAGCGGCTAGCTCGCCCGCCGGTGCGAGCTGCCGGCGGGCACGACCCGCCTCGCCGTGGATCCCGATGCCGATCTCCATCTCGTCGTCGGCCAGGTGGAAGGTGGGTGCGCCCGCGGACGGCACCACGCAACTGGTCAGCGCCATGCCCATCGACCGGCCGGCGTCGCTCACCCGCTCGGCCAGCGGCACCAGCTCGGACAGGGGGCGGCCCTGCTCGGCGGCCGCGCCGACGATCTTCTCCAGCAGCACGGTCAATCCCACCCCGCGCCGTCCGGCGGTGTGCTCCGAGTCCTGCACCGCGACGTCGTCCTGCACCACCACCGACCGCACCTGCGTCTCCGTCTCGGCGGTGGCGAGCTCGGCGGCTAGCTCGAAGTTCATCACGTCGCCGGTGTAGTTCTTCACGATGTGCAGCACCCCGGCACCGCCGTCCACGGCCTTGGTCGCCGCCGCGATCTGGTCCGGCGTGGGGGAGGTGAACACCTCGCCGCAGCAGGCGGCGTCCAGCATCCCGGTGCCCACATAGCCGGCGTGCAGCGGCTCGTGCCCCGATCCGCCGCCCGACACCAGGCCGACCTTGCCGTGCCGGGGTGCGTCGGAGCGGCGGACCACCTTGTGCTCGTGGTCGACCACCAGTGACGGATGTGCCGCGGCCAGGCCGATCAAGGACTCCGACACCACCGCGTCGGGGGAGTTGATCAGCTTCTTCATCGTCCGTCCTTTCCGTCGCGACCGGCGGACTCCCGGGGACCGCCTACTGCTGGGGCCGCAGCGCCAGCCACACGATCACGGCGTCCTGGTCCCCGGGGTTGTGCCAGCTGTGCGGCTGCTGGGTCCGGAAGTGCAGCGCGTCGCCGGGTCCGAGCTCGTGCAGCACCTCGCTGATCTCGAACTCGAATCGGCCGGACAGCACATACAGCAGCTCCTCGCCGTCATGATGCATCGGCTTGGTGCCGCTGTTCGCGCCGGGGATCACGGTCGCGATCGCGCCGGCCAGCAAGAAGTCGCCGTACGGGCCGCTGATCCCGGCCAGGTCGATCCCGGTGTGCGAGGTGAAGATCGACGGGCGCTCGTCCGCCTCCGTCTTCACGGTCGGTAGATGGTCGTGGTCCTCTTCGACGAAGTGGGACACCGGCTTGTCCAGCGCGGCGGCGATCTTCAGCAGCGTCGAGATGGTCGGCACCATGCCGCTGTGCTCGATCTTGTGGATGGTCGCCGCGGACACGTCGGCGCGTTCGGCCAGCGCTTGCAGCGAGTAGCCGTTGGACTTGCGGAGCAGCCTGACTTTCGGGCCGATGCTCGAAACGACCTGGTTGACGTGGGAATTCACGGTACCTCCGGATCGGCGTTCCCCGGGATCGTCGAGGGCGAGGCGGTCCCCGAGAGCCTTGACTCCGGCAGCCCGAACGTCAAGGATGGTCAACGAAACATTACGCATACTCAACGGTGCGCGGTCGGCCTGAGGAGTCAGAACTACATGGCACGGCGAATCATAGTGGTCGGTGGCGGTGCAGCGGGGATGGGCGCGGCGGGGGCCGCTAAGGGGACCGATCCGAGCGCCGAGATCACGGTCTTCACCGAGTTCGAGGATGCCGCTTACAGTCCGTGCGGGATCCCGTACGTGCACGGCAAGGAGATCGCCAGCTTCGAGACGCTGTTCATGGCGGCCAAGCAGCACTACGTCGACCAGGGCATCGACATCCGGTACGAGACCGTCGTGCAGAGCATCGACGTCACGGCCAAGACCGTGACCCTGGCCGGCGGCGAGGTCGAGCGCTACGACTCGCTGATCATCGCGACCGGTTTCAACTACGCCGACCCCAAGGTGCCCGGATCGGACCTGTCGGGGCTGTACTACGTCAAGAACATCCGCCGCGCGATGGAGTGGGACAAGGTCCTGGACAACGTGCGCAGCGCCGTGGTGTGCGAATCCACCCCGCTGGGTGCGGAGATGGTGACCGCGCTCGCGCACCGCGGCATCGAGACGCACCTGGTCGATCCGGCCCCCTGGGCGCTGTCGATGGCCACCGACCCGGACATCGTGAAGCCGGTGGAGGACTCCTGGGTGGAGCTCGGGGCGAACCTGCACTTCAACACCAAGCTCACCGGCTTCCTTGGCGAGAGCGGCAAGCTGCGCGCGGTGGGGACCTCGCAGGGCGAGATCGAGGCCGACCTGGCGGTCGTGGCGACGGACAAGGTCGCCAACGTCGAGCTGGCGACCGCGGCCGGGGTCAAGACCGGGATGAGCGGCGGCGTGATCGTGGACGGCCGGATGCGCACCTCGGTCCGGGACGTCTACGCCTGTGGCGACTGCACGGAGATCCCGCACGGCGTCTCCAACGTGCCGCTCCAGGGCCTGTCCGGCAGTCATGCGTACGCGCAGGGCAAGGTGGCCGGGGTGAACGCCGCCGGCGGCACCCGCGAGTACCAGGCGGTCTATGTCCCGTGGGGCATGGTCGCCGGGAAGTGGATGATCGGCGGCGTGTCGTTCAGCGAGACGCTGGCCACCGCGCTCGGCGTCCCGTTCGTCGTCGGCAACGGCCAGGGCATCTCCCGCGCGCGCTATTACCCCGACGTCAAGCCGGTGCAGGTCAAGTTGCTGGCCGATCCGGACAGCCTGCGGTTGATCGGGGCGCAGATGGTCGGCGGAGAGGGCATCAAGGAACGCGCCGACTTCCTGGCCATGGCCGTCCGGGTGGGCATCACCGTGGAGGACCTGGCCACGATGGAGAACGTCTACAGCCCACCCATCGGCGCACTGGCGGAGCCGATCGCCACCGCGGCCCAGAACGCCCTGTCCAACGTGGGGCGCTGAGATGGGGCTGACGCGGTGGGTGCGGGCCACCTCCGAGCACCATCTGATGGTCGACGCGCAGGACCGGGTGGCGCGGCGGCTCGGCACCAACCGCCCGAATCCGCCGCGCGGTGTCGAGATCTTCTGGCGCCGCGTGTACGTACCCGTCTTCCACCGGCTGCCACCGAGGCTCCGCGACGCGATGATCGCCCGGATGCCGGGCAGCCACCGGAAGCGGTGGAAGCAACAACCTCCGCTCAGGGGGCCCGCGATCTGACTCACCGCGCAGGCGTTCCAGCCGGCGTACCGACTGCCATGGCTCAAACAACACAAAGGAGTGAGTATGTCCAGCCAGACCGTGTTCGTGGAGACGCCCAAGGATGGCGACGTCAACTGGGACACCAGTGAGAAGGTCTTCGAGGACATCCAGGCCAACGAGGGGGAGAAGGCGACCGTCTTCATCCACTCGGTGCCGTTCGAGGGCTCGGTCTCCCTGGTCAACCTGATGACCTCGACCCGCCTGCAGCGCAAGGGGTTCGAACTGACCGTGGTGCTCTACGGGCCCGCGGTCCTGCTGGCCGCCGCCGGGCGCGGTTACCCGGCCGTGGGCACCGAGGGCTTCCCGGGCAACCTCTCCGTGAACAAGCAGATCAAGATCCTGCTCGAGGAGGGCGCCAAGATCTACGCCTGCCGCTTCGCGATGGGCGCGCTGTACGGCATGCGTGAGAACGACCTGATCCCGGGCGTACGGGCGTTCAACCCGCTCGACGTACTCGACTCGGCCCTCACCGCGTGGCGGGAGAAGCACTTCCAGCTCAACACCTGGACCATGTGATGGCGAAGGCCCCCAAGCGTCACACCGACGCGCACCGGCATGTGGGTGTGCTGCCGGCGTTCCCCTTCTACGGGGGGCCGCCGGTCAATCCCGACCAGAAGGCCGTTGCCACCGTCAAGGAGCTGATCGCCGACCTCGACGCCGAAGGCACCGAGCGGGCGCTGATCATCCCCAACTACGGGGTGCCCGACCCGAGCCACTCGTTCGGCCTGAACGAGTTCGTGGTGGAGGCGGCCGGGTCGAACGACCGGCTGCGGGCGGCGTTGTGGACGTCCCCGCGGCCGCAGGACGCCGAGCTGACCGACAAGGCCCTGGCGCTGGCCAAGGAGCCGGGCGTGAAGGCGCTCAAGTTCAGCTTCCTGCTCGGCGGGTCGGCGGAAGACCCCGAGTGCCTGGCCCAACTGGACAAGGTGTTCGCGACCGCGAACGAGAACAACCTCGTGGTGCACGTGCACACCTCCCCGGGCGCGGCCTCCGACATCGACAAGATCGGCCTGCTCGTGGAGCGCTATGCCGACCAGACGCCGCTGCACCTCGTCCACCTCGGTGGCGGGATGAGCGGCCACATCAAGCTGATCGGCAGCCGTCTCTTCGACTGGATCGAGGCGGGGAAGAAGGTCTACACCGATCTGACCTGGGCCATCGGGTTCGCGCCGAACTGGCTCGCCAACGAGATCGACAAGCGCGGGATCGGCGGCGACCGGGTGCTGTTCGCCACCGACCAGCCGTGGGGCGACTTCGCCGGCGAGTACCACCGGATGATCGACGCCACCGGGGACCGGGAGCTGGCCGACCTGATCTTCTACGAGAACTTCGACCGGCTGTACGGCTGACGACCCGACGACCCTGGGGCCCGGCTCGTTCCGGGCCCCAGCGCCGTCCGGGCCCCAGCGCCGTCCGGGGCCGCTGCAGTCGGTCGACGCCGCCGGTTCGAGGCTGCCGGTTCGAGGCAGTCCGGTTCGCGGCAGTCCGTTCGCGGCACTCAGCCGGGAGGGAGGCAGATGGCCAGGTCAGGTCCGTCCGAGCCGGTCGTGGCCCGCTGGGAAGGAGGCTGGCGGGCCACCGTCACCAGCGGCGCCTTCACCTTCGTGGTCGACGAGCCGGAGTCGGCAGGCGGCACCGACACCGGGCCGATGCCGACCCAGTATCTGCTGGGCTCGGTCGCGTCCTGCTATGCGCTCGCGCTGCGGTGGTGCGCGGCCAAGCGTGGCATCGAGATTCGGGACCTGACCGTGACCGCCGTCGGTGAGTACGACGGGCCGCGGTTCTCCGACATCAGGCTGACCGTCCGTACCACCCTGCCGGCCGCGCGGCTCGAACCGCTGCTGGAGCCGGCCGCGCGGGTCTGCTATGTGTCCAACACGCTGGCCCGACAGCCGATCGTGGAGATCGCCGCGCCGTAGCCTCGCGGTCGTCTGCGGTGTCGGCCGTGCGTGGATCGGTCCGTGGCTGGCGCGCGTCTTTCACGGTCTGGTGAAAGACGGTGCAGGGTGGGCGCCTGGGGTGGTGCGTGTTTCACGGTC
>CAZNCE010000104.1:0-12057 GCA_964571285.1 uncultured Nocardioidaceae bacterium
GCTTGGGTACATCCGCATCGGCACCTGGGCGCCCGTGACATGCAAGAAGCGGGCCGCCGATACTCGGCAGCCCGCTTCGAGAGGGGTGGGTGACCGGCGCTCCGGTCACCGTCGCATCAAGCGCCGGGAGGGATCACTTGATGGTGTAGGCGTCGTCGAGTGCCTCGACGTCGTTGGCGTACTTGTTCAGGAAGTTGGAGAAGTCCATCAGCGAGCTGTTCAGCTCGTCGGTGAGCGACTTCCACTCGGTGTGCTTCGCCTCGAACGACTGCGACGCCTTGGGGGTGTTCCAGGTGCCGCCGACCAGGTCGGAGATCTCCCTCTTGGCCTGACCCGTGGTCTCGTTGAGCGTGTTCATGGCGTTGACCAGCTTGGTGGCGGCCTGGCGGCAGTCCTCGGGCGAAATCTCGTGGGCCATGGTGGTGCTCCTTCGTGTATCGGCTGGGACTTTCCAGACCGTAGACCGCTTGGGGTTCACTGCCGGTCCCAGCTGCTTGACTGGTGTCGGGTGACACTAGAACGCCAGGGGGTCACCGTCTGAGCGGCGTATGTGGCTCCAGCCGCGGCACGCTGCGTCACGGTCGGCGCCGCCGGTCCCCTGCGGGATGAGATCTTGGTGACGGTGCGCGGTGACCCGATTGCACCCTAGACTGGCGCACGCCCGGAACCCGCGGGGAGACAAACCCCATCGTCCGGCCTCCGTCCGGACGGGTCCCATCTCCGAGGAGCACCCAACACCCATGAGCAGCACGAGCACGTCGGTCAGTGACCGCCAGCGCCAGCGGACCGAGCGCGGTCTCCGCTCCACGAAGAGCGCGGCGGCCCGCGACCGGGTGCCGTCCGCGCCCAGGCGCCGGCGTCCCACCTTGGCGGTGGTCGCTGTGCTGCTGATCGTCGGTGGCGCCTTGATCGCGGGGCTGCTGGCTCTGCGCATGGACGACCGCGTCATGGTTCTCGTTGCCAACAAGGACATTCCCGCGGGGCAGCAGATAACGGCAGCGGACCTGTCCACCACCAAGGTGTCGTACGACCAGGTGAGCCTGGTGCCCGAGGACCAGGCCGACGTGGTGATCGGCACCTACACCGAGGTCAACATCGAGCAGGGGCAGCTGATCGACGCCGCGATGCTCACGCGTTCGACCCCGCTCTCCGCCGATCGCGCGATCGTGGGGGTCACGCTGGCCAGTGGCCGCGTGCCATTGAGCAAGATCAACCCCGGCGACAAGGTGCTGGTGGTGCGGCTGGGCGACGGCCAGCGTCCGGCAGTCGAGATCACCGAGGCCCTGGTGTTGAGCACGCGGGCCCCCACCCAGGGCTCGCTCGGCTCCGGCGGCAGCGCCGGCTCGGGTTCCCTGCTGGTGCCCGAGGAGGCGGCCCGCGCCGTCGTCGACGCGTCCGGGAACGACCTGCTCGGCCTGGCCCTGCTCGAACAGGGCCAGTCGCCCGAGGACGTGCAGCTCGCGGTCCGGGGCGAGGAGACGGACTGATGGCCCTGGTCTCGGTCGCCTCGGCGAAGGGCTCACCGGGCGTCAGCACGACGGCGTTGGCGTTGGCTGCCCGCTGGCCGGGCCAGTGTCTGCTCGCCGACCTGGATCCGGCCGGCGGCGATGTCGCGCTGCGCTATCGGGACGAGGACGGTGACCCGCTGGACACAGACCGCGGGCTGTTGTCGCTCGGTGTCGCGGTCCGCCGGGGGACGGAGTCGGCCCAGCTCGCTGACCATCTGCAACGGTTGTCCGGCGGGCTGGACGCCCTCGTCGGGGTCAGCAGCCCGAGCCAGGTCCAGGGCTTGGGCGCCGCCTGGGGTCACGTGGGACGACTGCTCGCGCGGCAACCTGAGGCCGACGTGATCGCCGACTGCGGTCGGGTGGTGCCCGGCTCGGCCACGATCCCGGTGCTGCAGGCCTCGGACGTGGTGCTGTTCGTCACGGACTCGTCGCTGGAGCAGGTGGCGCACCTGCGGGAGCGAATCCGGAACATGGCCGACGTACTGCGACCCGGGGACGTGGACGGGATCCCGGTGGCGGTCGCGGTGATCGCGTCGTACCGCGACACGCGGGCGGCGGCGGATCTGCAGCAGTTGTTGGATTCGGCGCGGCTACCGGTGACGGTGCTCGGTGTCATCGCCGACGAGCCGCGCTCCGCGCACGTGCTCCGCACCGGACACGGCCGCATCGGGCGCGGCTCGCTGCTGCTGCGTTCGGTGGACGGCGTCGTCGACAAGATCCGCGAGCTGGGCCGGCTGCATGCGCAGCGGCTGCAGGCTCAAGACTGAGCGACAGGGAGTTCGCAGTGGACCAGAACCTGGTGCGCCGGCTTCGGGAAGAGGTCGCCGACGTGCTGGCCCGGCAGCGCCGCGAGGATGCGGCGAACCGGGTCCCGGCCATGACGTCGGAGGACGAACGCCAGTTCGCCCGCGCCGTGGTCGGCCGGGTGCTGGAGTCGTATGCGCGTTCCGAGATCAGCGCCGGCCGCACGCCGCTGAGCGCGGACGAGGAGCAGGAGGTCGCCGAGGGCATCCACGCCGCGCTGTTCGGCGTCGGCCGGCTGCAGCCGCTGCTGGACGACCCGATGGTCGAGAACATCGACATCAACGGTTGCGATCTGGTCTTCGTCGGGTACGCGGACGGGCGCGAGGAGCAGCTCGGCCCGGTCGCGGACTCCGATGACGAACTGGTGGAGCTGGTGCAGACGCTCGCGGCGTACTCCGGGCTGGCCAGCCGGCCCTTCGACTCGGCGAACCCGCAGCTGGACCTACGGCTGCCCGACGGCAGCCGGCTCTCGGCGGTGATGGGCGTCTGCCCACGTCCTTCGCTGTCCATCCGCCGCGCCCGGCTCAACCGGGTCACGCTGGACATGCTGGTCGAGACCGGCACCATGACCCCCGACCTGGCGGCGTTCCTGTCCGCCGCCGTGCTGGCCCGCAAGAACATCATGATCGCCGGAGCCACGAACGCCGGGAAGACGACGCTGCTGCGCGCACTGGCCAACGAGATCCCGCCGCAGGAGCGGTTGATCACCGTCGAGCGGGCGCTGGAGCTCGGCTTGGGCGAGTTCGAGGACCTGCATCCCAACGTGGTGGCGTTCGAGGAGCGACTGCCGAACTCCGAGGGCGAGGGCGCCATCTCCATGGCCGCGCTGGTGCGGCGGTCGCTGCGTCAGAACCCGAGCCGGGTCATCGTCGGCGAGGTGCTCGGCGACGAGATCGTCACCATGCTCAACGCTATGAGCCAGGGCAACGACGGCTCACTGTCCACGATCCACGCGAACTCCTCGCTGGAGGTGTTCAACCGCATCTGCACGTACGCGATCCAGTCGGTCGAGCGGCTGCCCGCCGACGCGACGATGATGCTGATCGCCGGTGCGATCGACTTCGTCGTGTTCGTCGAGCGGCGCAACGACTATGCCGACGGCGGCCGGCTGCGCCGCATGATCACCTCTGTCCGTGAGGTGAACGGCGTCGACGGGCGGGTGCTGTCCAGCGAGGTGTACGCGGCTGGGCCGGACGGGATGGCCGAGCCCGCGGCGCCGGTCAGCTGTCTGGACGAGCTCCAGGCCGTCGGGTTCGAGCCCTCGCACGCCGGTGGGTGGTCCTCGTGAGGCTGCCCACTCTCGACCTGATCCTGATCATCGGCCTCGGCGCGGTGATCGGAGGCGGCGTGCTGCTGCTCATCTACGCGCTGACGCCGCGCGAGGACACCGGCGTCGCCAAACCGCAGTCCACGCTGCTGCCCGCGCTGCGGCGCGGCGGCACCCGGCTGCTGCTGGCCATCGGCGCCGGGCTGCTGGTGCTGGTCGTCTCCCGGTGGGTGGTCCTCGCGCTGGCGACCGGCGCGCTGGTGTTCTTCTGGCCGATGCTGTTCGGCGGCTCCACCATGGAGAAGCACGGGATCGCGCGGCTCGAGGGACTGGCCGCCTGGACCGAGTCGCTGCGCGACACCGTGGCCGGCGCGGTCGGCCTGGAGCAGGCGATCCCGGCCACGGCGTACGCCGCCTCACCGGCAATCTCGAGTCAGCTCGTGGCCCTGGCCGACCGGCTGCGGGTACGGGTCCCGCTGCCGACCGCGCTGCGCCGATTCGCCGAGGACATGAACGACTCCAGCGCGGATCTGATCATCGCCACGCTCATCTTGAACTCGCGGCTGCGCGGTCCCGGCCTGCGCGAGGTGCTCAGCTCGCTGGCCGCCTCTGCCCGGGCGGAGCTGGACATGCGCCAGCGGGTGAACGCCGGTCGTCAGAGCACCCGGCGCAGCGTGCAAATCGTGGTGCTGGTCACGCTGCTGTTCGTGTTCGGCCTGGTGCTGTTCAACCGCGACTACGTCGAACCGTTCGACTCGCCCATCGGCCAGGTCGTGCTGCTCGCGGTATTCGCGTTCTTCGTTGCCGGCTTCGCCTGGCTGCGCCGACTCTCCCGGTTCGAGGTGCCCGAGCGGTTCCTGCATTTCCGTGACCAGGTCCCGGCAGGTGGCCGATGACCGGGATCATGTTGGCCGGCGCCTTGGTGGGGGTCGGTCTGGTGCTGTTGGTCGGCCTGGCGGTGGACGCCCCGCCGCGGGGTGCCGCGGGCGTTGCGATGCTGGATGCCGAGCGGCGCCGCAACAAGCACCAGCTCGGCCTCACCGCCGACCGTCGACTCGAGGGCGAGTCGATGCGGATGCGCAAGCTGGGCTCGGGTTTGCGGCGCGCCATGGAGGCCCGCGGCGTCCACCTGCCCCGGTCGGTACGCGCCGACCTGCACATGATCGGCCGCTCCGTGGAAGGCCATCTGGCCGGCAGTGTGATGGCCGCGATCGCCGGCTTCTTCTGCCCCATGCTGCTGGTGGCGGCGCTCAGCGTCGTCAACGGGTCGTTCACCGCCGCCCCGCTCTGGCTGTGCCTCATCGGCGCGCTGCTCGGGGCAGTGCTGCCCACGCTGCAGATCCGTTCGACGGCAGCCGACCGGCGCCGCGACTTCCGGCACGTGGTCGGTTCGTTCCTGGACCTGGTGGCGATGAACCTCGCCGGCGGCCGTGGGGTGCCGGAGGCACTCAACGCCGCCCTGTCGATCAGCGACAGCTGGGCGTTCGTACGGATCCGCGACACCCTGCAGACCGCCCGCCTGCAAGGGGTCACGCCCTGGGCGGCGCTCGGTGAGCTGGGTGATGAGCTGGCCATCGACGAGCTTCGCGACTTGGCCGCCGCACTCGCGCTGGTCGCGGAGGACGGCGCGAAGGTCCGCGACTCGCTGACCGCTCGGGCCACGTCCATGCGGCGCCGCGAGCTGGCCGACGCCGAGGGTCGCGCCCAGGCCAGGTCGCAATCCATGCTGGTCGCGCAGCTCCTGCTGTGCGTCGGCTTTCTGTTGTTCTTGACGTACCCTGCTGTGGCTCGGGTGATTGGCGTCTGACCATTGACAGCGCAGGGTTCGCGGGATCACCAACCGAAGGGATACACCTCAATGCTGCAACTCACACCAACCTCGCCGCTCGGCTTCGCCGTGCTGCTCCTGCAGGACAGGTTCCAGCGCGCGCGCCGCTCCGAGGGCGGTGCCTCGGCTGTCGAGTGGGTCGTCATCGCGGCCATCCTCGTCACGATCGTGATCGTGGTCGGCGCCATCTTGAGGAACGCACTCGAAGGCAAGGCCGAGGAGGTCGGGGACCGGATCGACGGCACCTGATCGTGCCGGCACTCCCGCAGGGGAGATCGCGCCGGGGCGCGCCTCGCCGGTCCCGCGACCAGCGGGGCGTCAGCACCATCGAGCTGGCGTTGTACATGCCGCTGCTGATGCTGGCGATCCTGCTCGCCGTGCAGTTCTCCCTCATCTATCTGGGCAACCAGGCCGCCTCCGCCGCTGCACGCGAGGCCGCCCGGGTCGCCCGGACCACGCACAGCCCGGCCCAGGGGGAGCAGGCGGGCAGGAACTTCGCGGCGAACATCGGCACTGGTGTGCTCGAGGGCCGTTCGGTCGACGTCGTGCAGGTCGGCAACCGGATGCGCGCGACCGTGTCCGGCCACGCCGTCGAGCTGATGACCTGGCTGCCCGCACCGCGGGTGGAGCAGGTCGTGGAGGGCCCGATCGAGGAGTTCCGCGCGGACTGACCGTCGCGTTCGAGGCAACTGTCATGACCCCACCGAATGTGAGACTGGCCCCCATGGCCCGGCAACCGTCCCCGCGTGCGCGTGATCAGCGTGGGTCGATGTCGGTGGAGGTCGTCATCTTGACCCCGGTGCTGTTGGCGTTCGTGCTGCTGGTGGTCGCCGGCGGCCGCTATGTGGGTGTCAAGGGCGACGTGGAGGCGGCCGCTCGAGACGCCGCCCGGGCCGCCAGCCTGGAACGCTCCTGGGGAGCGGCGCAGGCCGCTGCCGCGCAGGTCACCCGCCAGTCGCTCAACCCCGACACCACGTGTGGCGCCCCCACAGTCTCGCCGAACTTCGCACCGGGAGAGGTGATCGAGGTTCACCTTTCCTGCAACGTGTCGCTGGACGGCCTCGGTCTCGTGGGGCTCAGCGGATCGGTGCCGGTGGAGGCGGTCAGCAAGTCGCCCCTGGACACGTACCGGAGGGCCGAATGAGGGGTCCATGCGGCCGGCCCCCCGGCCGGATTTCCCGGCGCCGGGACGAGCGTGGCAGCGCCACCGTCTTCGTCCTCGGTTTCGCGATCATGCTGCTGGTCTGCGCCGGCCTGGTGATCGACGGCGGCGGCGCGATCAACGCGCGGATGAAGCTCGCCGACGACGCGGAGCAGGCGGCCCGGGCCGGCGCGAACGCCATCGACATCGATCTGCTGCGTTCCACCGGCGTGGTGGCGCTGGACCCGGGTCAGGCCCAGGCGGAAGCCGGCGGCTTCCTGAGCTCCTTGGGCTACGGCAACTACTCGGTCAACGCCGATGGGACCGACGTGACGGTGACCGTGCACGACACCGTGCCAACGGACATGCTCAGCTTCGTCGGCATCAACCAGTACGACATCTCCGCGACCGTGACGGCCAGCGCCGAGACGGGCTGAGCCGCAGCAGGGAAGGGGACTGAAAGTGAGCACGCCTACCAGGGACCACCGCGCCGAGGGGCCGGCCCGGTTCCAGCGCCCGTCGGCCTCCGCCGACGGGGGTGCGTTGCTGCGCGGCCTCGGTGCGGCTCTCGGCCTGCTGCTGCTCATGCTCGGGTTGCCGGCACTGCTGCTGGTCCTGGCGGGGCCGCCACCGATCCCGACCAGCCTGCCCGGCCGCGACGCGCTCACCCAGCCACTGAGCGCCGATCTGCTGATCGACGTCCTGTTGGCCGTGGTCTGGTTGGCCTGGCTGCTGTTCTGCGTCTGCGTCGTCGTCGAGTTGGTCAGCGCGGTGCGCGGACGTGGCCTGCCCCGGGCCGTCCCGCTGGGTGGACCGATGCAGCAGCTGGCGCGCTCCCTGGTCGGCGCCATCTTGCTTACCGGCGTGTTCGCCGGGCAGGCCGCTGCGGTCACCGATGCCCACGTGCCCACGGACCAGTCCTCGATCAGCCGGATGGTGACCGAGGACGGGTCCACCAGCGGTGGCGTCGCGCACGGCAGCAGCACCACCACTGGAGGGGTCGCCGAGGCGACGCCCAGCACCCCCGGCACCGGGCTCGCCGGGGTGCCGCGGGAGGACCGCGACCTGGTGGGCAAGAAGGTTTACGTGGTGAAGGCCCCGCAGGGTCACTACCACGACAACCTGTGGGACATCGCCGAGCGCCACCTCGGTGACGGGCGTCGCTACAAGGAGATCTTCGCGCTCAACGAGGGCCGGTCGCAGCCCGACGGCCGCAGCCTGCACCTGGCCCGGCTGATCCAGCCCGGCTGGGTGCTGGTGATGCCCGAGGATGCCACCGGCGTGGAGCGGGTCACCTCCCCATCCGCTGAGGACGACTCGACACGACACGTCTCCCAGCAAGGGGACCCGCACGGCGACCAGGCCGGCGACGGTGTCGCGACCGCTGCCGGCGTGCCCGGCGTCCGTCCCGGATCCGGTGGCGCGGACCCCGGCGGCCCCGGCGGCCCGGACGGCGCCCTGGACGACCAGGCCGGCCTGGTCGGCACGCTGCCCGCCGAACTGCTCGGCGGCGGTCTCCTCGCCAGCGGGCTGCTCGCCGCGCTGCTCTTCCAGCGGCGTCGTCACCACGGCGGCGCCGAGCCGGATCCGGATGCGATGAACGCCGAGGTTGCGTTGCGGGCCGGGGCGGACGACGACCGGGCCGCCTTCTTGGACCTCGCGCTGCGGTCTCTTGCCGCCGCCTGTGCCGCCGGTCGGGCGTCGCTACCGCCGCTGTTCGCCGCCCGCGTCTCCGACGAGACCGTCGAACTGCTGCTCGCCCCCTCGCGGGCGGACGCACCCACGCCCTGGGAGGCGGTGGACGACGGACGGATCTGGCAGCTCGACCGCTCCGTGGCCGGCCTGCGCACCGACGCCGCCGACGACGGCCCGTCGCCGTACCCCGCCTTGGTGACGCTGGGCCGGGACGACGAGGGCTGCGACATGCTGGTGGACCTCGAGGCCGCCGGTGGAGCTGTCTCGATCACCGGTGACAGCGTTGTGGCGCAGCAGCTCGCCGCGGCGATCGCGGTCCAGCTGGCCACCAACCGCTGGTCCGACGAACTGACGATCAGTGCGCACGCGATGCCCGAGGGGCTGGCCGACATCGCCGGTGACCAGCTGCGCGTGGTCGACGACCTCCCCGCCGCGCTGGACGACTTCGAGACCAACCACCGGCGGCTGTCCGGCAACGACGTGCTCACCGGCCGGCTCGCCCGGCGGCACGGCATCGTGCCCGAGTACGTGGTGGTCGGCCGGACCCCCGACAAGGCCGTGGGCGAACGGCTCAGCGGGCTGGGCAACGGAAACCGGCAGGCGTTCGGCGTCGTCACGGCCGGGGAGCTGCCCGGTGCCCGCTGGACCATCGAGGTCGATGAGTCGGGTGCGCTCGAGTTGCCGCTGCTCGGACTCAGCGCAGAGGCGGTGCGGGTCAGCTCGTCCTCGCTGGAATCGGTGTCCCGGCTGTTTGAGGCCGCCCGCACCGAGCAACGTTCCGCGGACGTCCCCCGTCCGACGGTCCCGCAGCTGGCCTACACCGGAGACGACGCACTGTGGGCCACCGCGGAGACACGGGTGGGCGTGCTGGGGGCGGTGGATGTGCGCTGTCCCGGGGTCCTCGACCCGACCCGGGTACCGCTCGCCGAGGAGATCACGACCTTCCTGGCTCTGCACCCGTCCGGCGTGCACCCGAGCGTGCTCGGAGCCTCGGTCTGGCCGCGTGGGGTCGGCAACGACGTGCTGGACGCCACTGTCGAGCGGGTCCGGGAGTGGCTCGGGTCCGGTGCCGACGGCCATCCCCACCTGCGGCGCGACAACCAGGGCCGGCTGTCGCTCGGTCCTGGAGTCGCGGTCGACTGGGCCAGTATGTGCACGCTGCTGAACCGGTCGCGCAGCGCCCGCTCGATTCGCGACGAGGCGGAGCTGCTGCGCCGGGCACTGCGCCTGGTGCGCGGCGAGTTCCTCGCCCGCACGCCGACGGGGCACTACTCCTGGATCGCGCGCACCACCACGCCGGCCGTCACCCGCGACCTGGTCGTGGACGCCGCGCGCCGGCTGGCCGCGATCGAGACCGATGGGGACGACCCGCAGGGCGCCGGAGAGGCCCTGCGGGCCGGGCTGCGGTTCGTGCCCACCGACCAGACCCTGTGGCGGGACCTGCTGCGGGCGGCACACGACGGCGGCGACGAGACCGCGGTGGCCCGGGTCGCCGACGAGTTGAGCAGCACGCTGGCGGCGCACGACGTGCCCATGGACGCGGAGACCGATGCGCTGCTGGCCGAGTTGCTGCCGCACCGCCGCCGTCACATGTCCGCCCCGGCCGCCGGCTGAGCGGCCGGCTGAGCCGCCGCCCGCAGGGCGTACCGGATGGGCGCGACCGACTGGCACGGCTGGCACGACGCCTACCGGGATCCGGGCTCCGGCCTGTCCCAGCGCCTGCGAGTCATCCAGCGGCACATCGTCGGCCGGCTGGAAGCGACGGCCCCGGCAGCGGTGTCGGTGATCAGTGCGTGCGCGGGCGATGGACGGGACCTGCTGGAGGTCCTGGGGCGCCGACCTGATGCGGCCCGGGTGACGGCGACTCTGGTGGAGGCCGACTCCGGGCTTGCGGGCCGGGCCGCCAACCGGGCACAGGATCTCGGCCTGCGAACCGTCGAGGTCCGGTGCGCCGACGCCGGCCGCTCGGACGCGTATGCCGGGGCGGCCCCGGCCGACCTGATCCTGCTGTGCGGCGTCTTCGGCAACATCTCGGACGGGCACGTGCACCGCACGATCGCCGCTGCCCCGCAACTCTGCCGTCACGGCGGACACGTGATCTGGACGCGGCATCGCCGAGAGCCGGATCTCACCCCGCGGATCCGCGCCTGGTTCAGCGAGTACGGCTTCACCGAGCAGCACTTCGACTCGCCGGGACCCGCGAGCTGGTCGGTGGGCATGCACCGCTTCACCGGCCGTACCCAGCCGCTGGTCCGGGATCGGCTGCTGTTCACCTTCAACCGGTAGGGCAGCGCACCCACGTGCCAGACTGGGCGCCATGCCCAAGGTCTTTCGGACACCCACCCGGATTCCGGTCCCGGGTGGCAAGGTCATCGACGAGCACATCGGCCGGGTGAACTCCGGCACCGAGGCCGTCTCAGTCGCCCACATGTCCGCGCCGGCCGGCTGGACCGAGCCGTTCCAGGCGCCGGAGTTCGACGAGATCACCGTGGTGCTGAAGGGAACCGTGCTGGTCGAGCACGGCGAGGAGACCTACCAGGTGCACGCGGGACAGTCCATCCTCACCAGCGCGGGGGAGCGCGTCCGCTACAGCACCGGCGCCGAGCCCACCGAGTACGTCGCGGTGTGCCTGCCCGCGTTCGCCGAGCAGCTTGCCCACCGTGACGACGAGCAGGAGGGCGACGGTGCAGCTTGACGCGATCCGGGCGGCGCCGAAGGTGCTGCTGCACGACCACTTGGACGGCGGCCTGCGCCCGGAGACCGTGGCCGAGCTGGCCGTCGAGTGCGGCCACCAGCTGCCGGAGGACGACCCGGAGAAGCTGGCCGGGTGGTTCCGGTCCGCGTCCGACTCCGGGTCGCTGGAGCGCTATCTGGAGACGTTCCGGCACACCGTGGGGGTGATGCAGACCGCGCCGGCCCTGACCCGGGTGGCCCGTGAGTGTGTGCTCGACCTGGCCGCCGACGGCGTGGTCTACGCCGAGGTCCGCTACGCCCCCGAGCAGCATCTGACCCGCGGGCTGACGCTGGACGAGGTGGTGCAGGCGGTCAGGGAGGGCTTCGTGCAGGGCGAGGAACAGGCCCGTGCCGACGGCACCCCGATCGTGGTCCGGCAGCTGGTCACCGCGATGCGCCACCAGGCCCGCTCGATGGAGATCGCCGAGCTCGCCGTGCGGCACCGCGACCACGGCGTCCAGGGGTTCGACATCGCCGGCGCGGAGGCGGGCTACCCGCCGACCCGGCACCTGGATGCGTTCGAGTACCTGCAACGGGAGAACGCCCACTTCACCATCCACGCCGGTGAGGCGTTCGGGCTGCCGTCGATCTGGCAGGCGATCCAGTGGTGCGGTGCGGACCGGCTGGGGCACGGCGTGCGGATCGTCGACGACCTCACCGTGCCCGACGACCTGGCGCTGCCGCTGCCCGGCGTGCGGCCGGAGGGCGTGCGGATGGGCCGCCTCGCGTCGTACGTGCGGGACAAGCGGATCCCGCTGGAGATGTGCCCGTCGTCCAACGTGCAGACCGGCGCCGTGGAGTCGATCGACCAGCATCCGATCGGCCTGCTGGCCGCGCTGCGGTTCCGGGTCACGGTCAACACCGACAACCGGCTGATGAGCGACACCTCCATGAGCAAGGAGATGGCGCTGCTGTCCGAGGCGTTCGGGTATGGCCTGGCGGACCTGCGCTGGTTCACGATCAACGCGATGAAGAGCGCGTTCCTGCCGTTCGACGAGCGGCTGCAGATCATCGACCAGGTGGTCAAGCCGGGGTACGCGGCGCTCGGCATCCGCTGACCTCGGTCGAGTGCGTGCGCGGG
>CAZNCE010000105.1:0-11994 GCA_964571285.1 uncultured Nocardioidaceae bacterium
AGCTTGTCGAGCGTGCCCCCGGTGTGGCCGAGCCCGCGGCCGGACAGCTGCGGGACCGCCACCCCGTAGGACGCGACCAGCGGGGCCAGCGGCAGCGTGATCTTGTCACCCACCCCGCCGGTCGAGTGCTTGTCCGCGGTCGGTCGGGAGAGCCCCGAGAAGTCCATCCGCTCGCCGGACGCGATCATCGCCTGCGTCCATCGGGCGATCTCGCGTCGCGTCATGCCGTTCAGCACGATCGCCATCGCGAGCGCCGACATCTGCGCGTCGGCGACCGCGCCCCGGGTGTAGGCGTCCACCACCCAGTCGATCTGCGAGTCGCTGAGCTCGCCACCGTCTCGCTTGACGGCGATCACCTCGGGAGCGTCGTGGGCGTCAGTCCCGGGCATCCGGCCGCTCCCCGGCATCCAGCCGCTCGCCCGCTCGCACCCGGGTCAGGTCGTGCCGTCCGAAGGCCTGCGGCAGCACCTCGGTCATGGGCAGCAGACCCTCGGGGGTGTCCACGACCAGGTCCGGCCCGCCGTGCTCCCACAGCAGTTGGCGACATCTGCCGCACGGCATCAGCCGGTCGCCGTTCCCGTCGCAACAGGTGAACGCGACCAGCCGCCCGCCGCCGGACGCGGCCAGCGCGCTGACCAGCCCGCATTCGGCGCACAGGGTCGCACCGTAGGAGGCGTTCTCCACGTTGCACCCCACGACCACGCGGCCGTCGTCGACGACCGCAGCCGCCCCCACCGGGAACTGCGAGTACGGCACGTAGGCCCGCTGCATCACCGCCCGGGCGGCCTCTCGGAGCTCGTCCCAGTCGTACGCCGGTCGTTCCACGCTCACCCCTTCGTGTACGGGATGCCGTCGGCGGCCGGCGGACGTACCCGGCCGACCACCCCGGCCACCACGACGATCGTCACCACGTACGGCAGCATGCTCAGGAACTGCGACGGGATCTCCACCGGGGTGCCGGTGATCGACAGCAGCGTCTTGAGCGCCGTGGAGAAGGCGAACAGCAAGGCCGCTCCGACCGCTCCGATCGGCGTCCAACGGCCGAAGATCACCGCGGCCAACGCGATGAAGCCCTTGCCGGCGGTCATGTTCGCGCCGAAGGCGCCCACGGAGCCGATGCTGATCGCCGCACCGCCCAGACCGGCGATCGCGCCGGCCCACAGGCTGTTCAGGTAGCGGGTCCGGTTGACGTGGATGCCCAGTGTGTCCGCCGCCCGCGGGTGCTCGCCCACGGAACGGGTGCGCAACCCCCAGCGAGAGTGGAACAGCATCACCTGGACCAGCACCACCACGACGAACGTGGCATAGACCAGCACGTTGGCGTCGAACAGCAGCGGCCCGATCAGCGGGATCCGGGACAGCACCGGGATCGCTACCGGCTGGAACACGTCCGGGTTGTTGAAGGTCTGGGCGTCGCGCTGCATCATCGACGAGTACAGGTAGTTCGTCAGGCCGAGGATCAGCAGGTTGATCACGACGCCGAGCACGATCTGGTTCACCAGGTAGCGGATCGCGAACACCGCGAGCAGTGCCCCGACCGCGGCGCCGGTGACCAGCGCGGCGAGCACACCGCCGACCAGGTTGCTGACCAGCGTCGCCACCATCGCCGAGGTGAACGCGGCCGCGAGCATCTGCCCTTCGATCGCGATGTTGATCACGCCGGAGCGCTCGCTGACCACGCCGGCCATCGCGCCGAGGATCAGCGGGATCGCCAGGAACAGCGTGTTGCTGAGCAGTCCGGTGAGGTCGACCACGATCCCCTCGCGCCCGGTGCCCGCCCAGACCAGGAAGCCGAACACGCCGCACACGACGACCAGGCTGGTGGTCCAGCGCAGCATCCTGCGCGGCATACCGACGACCAGCTCGACGACGCCGAGCACGGCCGGGATTCCTGCGAAGAAGACGGTGCCCACCGCAGTGGAGATCCAGAACTCGGGCAGCGGGAAGAAGTCGTTGGACCGGTGCAGCCGGAAGCCGGTGGAGCCCGACTCCCCCGACCAGGCCAGCAGCATCAGCGCGACCAGCGCCGCGACCGCCAGATAGACCGTGCCGGTGGCGATCTGTCGGCGACGCGACACCGGCGGGGCGACGACCTCGGCCGTCGTGACGTCCTCGGCGACCAGCGCGCTCATCCGCCCCACCCCTTCGCCTGCTCGGCGCCGAAGCCACCAACGGCGCGGAAGCGGAACACCGACTGGATCAGTGCCGGCGCGGCGATGAACAGGACGGTCAGCGCCTGCACGACCACGACGATGTCGATCGGCGTGCCGGTCTGCGAGGCCATCCGCTGTCCGCCTGCCCGCAGCGCGCCGAACAGCAGCCCGGCGGCGACCACGCCGGCCGGTTTGCCGCGGCCGAGCAGTGCGGCGGTGATGCCGTCGAACCCGGCGCCGTTGTCGATCGTCGGGGTGATTTCGCGGCTGGGCCCAAGCACCTGCAGCGCCCCGGCGGCACCGGCCAGCAGCCCGGACAGCGTCATCGCGATCACGTACGCCCGTGCGGTGGAGATGCCCGCGGTGCGGCACGCCGCCGGGTTCGCGCCCACCGCCTTCAGCCGGAACCCGACCGTGCTGCGCTCCATCAGCCACCACACGCCCACGGCCATCGCCAGCGCGATCAGGAAGCCGACGTTGGCCCGCAGATCCGAGCCGAACAGCGGCGGCAGCGCGGCGGAGTCGTGGATGGTCAGCGACTTTGCCTGGTTGTACGGGGGCGCCTGGAAACCGTGGATGCTCAGCAGCCAGCCCAGCGCCTGCAGGGCCACGTAGTTGAGCATGATCGTGGTGATCACCTCGTGCGCCCCGGTGCGCGCCTTCAGGTAGCCCACCAGCCCGCCGTAGATCGCCCCCGCGAGCAGGCCGCCGAGCAGCGCGATGATCACGTGCAGCACGATCGGCAGGTGCAGGCCGAAGCCGATCCAGCCGGCCAGCGCGGCACCGAAGATCATCTGCCCCTGGGCGCCGATGTTGAACAGCCCGGTGCGGAACGCCAGCGCCACGGACAGCCCGGTCAGCGTGACCGGGGTCGCGTAGACCAGGGTCTCCGAGATCGAGCCCAGCATCCGGCTGACGTCGCCGGTCTGCACGGTCGCCGGGTCGAAGATGGCGCCCTTGATCAGCCAGGAGTACGCCTCGTACGCGGCGTTCCAGCCGGCCGACAGCGCATCCAGCGGCGCGGCGAAGAAGTACGAGAGCGCGGTGCGGGTCTCCTCGTCGGTGGCCGCGATCAGGATCCCGCCGATGACCATCGCCAGCAGGATCGACAGCAGAGCGCTGACGATGCTGCGCCAGACCGAGCCGCCCAGGCCGCGGCTGGCTCGCCGGGTCGGCGAGGTCTCGGCGGACTCCGCCGGCGCTTCGGTGGTCTCGCGCCCCGGTTCGGGGCCGCCCGCTTCGCCGGCCATCAGCCAGCCGCCCCGGTGGTGGCGTCCTCGGTCGGTGAGCCGGCCATGGCCAGGCCCAGTTCCTCCGCCGTGACCCCCGGTGCGTACTCCGCGACGATCGAACCCCGATACATCACCACGATCCGGTCGGCCAGGCCGAGCACCTCGTCCAGCTCCGACGACACCAGCACCACGCCCGCTCCCTCGTCCCGGGCCCGGACCACTTCGCGGTGCACGAACTCGATCGACCCGACGTCAAGGCCGCGCGTCGGCTGGGCCAGCACGACCGTGTCGAGGTCCCGGGACATCTCTCGCGCCAGCACCACCTTCTGCTGGTTGCCGCCGCTGAGGGTCTCGGCGCGGGTCTCGATGGAGCTGGTGCGCACGTCGTAGTCGCGCACCTGCTCGCGGGCGTGCGCGTTGATCGCGTCGAAGTTCAGCACCATCCCCTTGGCGTACGGCGGCCGGTCGACGACGTCCAGGACGAGGTTCTCCGCGACGCTGAACACGCCGATCAGTCCGTCGTGGGTACGGTCCTCGGGCGCGTAGCCGAGACCCATGTCGAGCAAGGTGGAGATGTCCTTGCCGGTGACGTCGACGCCCTTGAACCGCAGCCGACCCGAGGTTGGGGTGCGCAGCCCCACCAGCAACTCGGTCAGCTCGGTCTGGCCGTTGCCCTGGACCCCGGCGACCCCGAGGATCTCGCCCCGCCGTACCTGCAACGAGACGTCGTCGACCACCACGTGCCCGTCCTCGGTGACCAGCGAAACCCCATCGGCCTCGAGGACGACGTCGCCGTCGGTCGAGGCCGCCGACTTGTCCACCCGCAGGGCCACCGTGCGGCCGACCATCATCGATGCCAGCTGCTCCTCGGTGGCCTCCGGACTGGCCTCGCCGACCACCTTGCCGCGGCGGATCACGGTGACCCGGTCGGCGATGGCACGGACCTCCTTGAGCTTGTGGGTGATAACGACCACCGAGGTGCCCTGCGCCTTGAGCTCCTTCAGCACCGAGACCAGCGAGTCGATCTCCTGGGGGGTGAGCACCGCCGTCGGCTCGTCCAGGACCAGCACCTCGGCGTCACGAACCACTGCCTTGAGGATCTCCACCCGTTGCCGGATCCCGACCGGCAGTTCCTCGACCAGCGCGTCCGGGGGGACCTCCAGCCCCAGCCGGCGTGACGCCTCGAGCACCTCAGTACGGGCGGCCTGCCGGTCCAGCAAGGGGCCGCCGCGAAGCTTCTCGCGTCCGAGCATCACGTTCTCGGTCACGGTGAACACCGGCACCAGCATGAAGTGCTGGTGCACCATGCCGATGCCCGCGGCCATGGCGTCGTCCGGACCGTCGAAGTGCACCGGCTCGTCGTCGATCAGGATCTGCCCCTCGTCGGGCTGGTAGAGCCCGTAGAGGACGTTCATCAACGTGGATTTGCCGGCGCCGTTCTCGCCGAGCAGCGCGTGGATCTCACCGGGCTCGATGGTCAGGTCGATGCGGTCGTTGGCCACCAGGTCGCCGAAGCGCTTGGTGATCCCCCGCAACTCGAGTCGCATCAGGTCTCCTCACGACGCCACACCAGTCGGCGTGACCGTGCGGGACCGGGCAGCCACCCGGCCCCGCACCGCCGCTGCACGGGTGTTACTCGTTGACCTTGATGGTGATCTCGCCGGAGATGATCTTGTCGCGGATCTCGTCCAGCTCCGCCTTGGTGTCGTCGCTGATCTTGTCCTCGAATTCGTTGAAGTCGTCGATGCCGACTCCCTCGTTCTCCAGCGTGCCCTCGTAGTCGCCGGTCTTGATGTTGCCGTCGGCGGCGCTGACCACGTAGTCCTTGACGTTCTCCGGGATCGCCTTGAGCGCGCTGGTCGGGATGTACTTGCACTCGTCCGGGTAGTAGTCACAGCCCGGGAAGTCGACCCAGATCACCAACACGTCGCCGTTGTGGGCGTTGGCCACCTGGAAGGCGCCCGCGCCGGCACCGCCGGCCACCGGGAAGATCACGTCGGCGCCCTGCTGCACCAGCGCCTCGGTGGTCGCCTTGCCCGCACCGGTGTCGGTGAAGGAGTTCGCGAACGCGCCGTTCTGGCCGTCCCAGCCCAGCACCTGGATCTTCTCGTTCTTCTGCTTGCCGTAGTACTCGGCGCCCTGCTTGTAGCCGTCCATGTAGGCGGTCACCGGGGTGCCCACGTCGATGCCGCCCCAGGTGGCCACCTTGCCGGTCTGGGACAGGCTGGCGGCGACGTACCCGGCCAGGAAGCCGCCCTGCTCGCTCTTGAACTGGATGCCGTAGACGTTGTCGCCGGACGAGGGCGCGTCGATGATGGCGAAGTTGGCGTCGGGGTGCTCCCCGGCCACCTTTTCGGTGGCCGTCGCGAGCAGACCGCCGACCGCGATGGTGACGTCGCAGCCCTTCTGCACGCTGTTGGTCAGGTTCGGCTCGTAGTCGGCGTCGCCCTGCGACTGCACGTACGAGACGTCGATGTCGGGGTTCTCCTGCTTGGCCTCCTGCATGCCCTGCCAGGCGGACTGGTTGAACGACTTGTCGTCCACACCACCCACGTCGAGCACCATGCAGGCTTGGAACTTCTCGCCGCTCTCGGAGCCTCCGGTCGCGGCGCTGTTGTTGTTGTCCTCGGCGGGTTTGTCGCCACAGCCGGCCAGCACGAGGGCTGCCGCGCCGGCCAGCGCGGTGATGCGGAAGAGCTTGTTCACGGAGGTCCTCCAGGGGTGGTTCGACGGTGCGTCACTATAGATCCGCGCGCCCGATCGCACCGGGGTTCCAGGCTTAGACCCGGTAAGTGTTATGAACCTGCGACCTTGTCCCTTTCGTCGCTTTCCCGCGGTGACCGCAGCGTCACTACGGCGACCGATGCGAGCACCTTCGCGGCGTACCCGATCGCGTCCTCGTCCACCCGCATATCGCCCTGGTGCAGGTCGTAGGTCTGGCCGCCCGGGGTGCGGGTGCCGAGCCGGCCCATCGCTCCCGGCTGGTGCTCCACATACCACGCGAAATCCTCGCCGCCGAGGCTCTGCGGAGTGCCCACCACCGCGTCCACGCCGAGCACGGCCTCGGTGCCCTCGGCAAGCAGCTGGGTGGCGCCACGCTCGTTGACCACCGGCGGCACCCCGCGCACGTAGTCGACCTCGACGGTCAGGCCGAACGGGGCGACCAGTTGGTGCACGGCCTCCGTCACCACGCCGTGTGCGCGCTCCCAGGCGGTCGCGTCCAGCACCCGCAGCGTGCCGCTGGCCTCGCCGACCGACGGGATCACGTTGGCGGCCGCCCCCGCGTGCACGCGCCCCCAGACCACGCTGAGGCCGGACCGCGGGTCGAGACGCCGGGAGAGTACGGCCGGGAGATCGGTGACCACGGTGGCCAGCGCGAAGGTCAGGTCTTGGGTGAGGTGCGGCCGGGACGTGTGCCCGCCGGACCCGGTGAGCCGGACCGTGAGCATGTCCGCGGCACCGGTGATCGGCCCCTCGCGCAGCCCCACCTGGCCGACGTCCAGCGACGGGTCGCAGTGCAGCGCGAACACGTGTCGAACGTCGTTGAGGGCGCCGGCCGCGATCACCTCCAGCGCGCCGCCGGGCATCACCTCCTCGGCCGGCTGGAAGATCAGCCGTACCCGCCCGGGCAGCGGGTCGGTGCGGTGCAGCTTGGCCAGTGCCAGACCGGCCCCGAGCAGGCCGGTCGTGTGCACGTCGTGGCCGCAGGCGTGCGCGACGCCCTCTACCTTGGACCGCCAGGGCTTGTCGGCGAGCTCACGCACCGGGAGGGCGTCCAGGTCGGCCCGCAGGCCGACGACCGGGCCGTCGTCGCCGCCGATGTCGGCGATCAGGCCGCTGCGCGGCAGTCGCTGGACCTTGAGCCCCGCGGCCTGCAGCCGCTCGGCGACCCGCATCGTGGTGCGCTGCTCTTCCCAGGCCAGCTCGGGGTGGGCGTGGATGTCACGCCGGAACGCGACGAGCTCCTCGGTCAGGGCGTCGACGACTTCGACGATGGATGAGGCCGGCGCGGACATCGGGAGCACAGGACGACACCGTACCGCCTGGCGGGGCCACGCTCGTCATCGGGCATCGGCCCGATTCGGTCAGCCGACGTCGGTCACCAGGGCCTGTGACTCGACCACCGGAACATCCACCTGCACCGAGGTGGTGACCGGTGGCAGCGGCTCTGGGGCTGCCGGTCCAGGAACCCCGGTCCACGTGGCGTCCCAGGTGGAGGTGGCCGTCACCGGGAAGCCCGCCGCATAGCCGTTGGAGCTGCGGGTGAACGCGATCGCGCAGCCGGCTTCGCCCTGTCCCGTCCACGGAGTGGTGAACTCGGCATGCGTGCAGGTGTCACCGCCGGCGGGCGAGGTGAACGTCCAGTCGCCCGAGGTCGCTACCACGGTGGCCGAGACCGGCCCGACGCTGGCCGTGATGTCCCAGGTGTCGCGATACCCGCCGTCGGTGTAGAAGTACGTCGGCAGGGTCACCAGGGTGGCGGCGGAGCCCTGCATCTTCGGGTTGCGCTCGATGGTCGGGTCGGGGATGTCCATGGAGTCGTAGGCCGCGTCCCGCAGCACCTCCACGTCGACCGCCGGGGCAGGCGGGGCCGTGCCGTTGGGGATCAACCGGGCCTGGCGGGCGTAGGGGTCAGAGCCCAGGTAGCCGTACAGGTCGATCTCCTCGCCGGCGTATTCCCTGGCCCGCGGATCGGTCATGTCGATGGTGCAGTTGAGCTTGTACCACTTGGTGTCCTTGTTGGCGTTCTCGGCCGCCTTCTCGAACTCCTCGATCGGGCCGTTGAGCAGAATGCCTTCGCAACCCGAACAGTGGCCCTCGTCGAGGTGCGCCTGGATCTCCTTCAGGACCTGCTTCGGAGTGCCCCACAGTTCATACCAGCACAGCGGTGGGACCGCCGCGACCACGCCGCTACCACCGCCGCCGCCGCTCGGTGCCGCGCTGCCTGTGTAGGTGACCGCAACGCAATAGTCCTCACCGGCGCATTGGGAAGCGCCGGTCTGACCGGCGTTGTCGGCAAAGGCGGGCACCGCTGATGCCGAGAACACCAGCGTCGTCAGTCCGATCGCGGCCAGCAGTCGCTTCAACATCGGGTACCTCAAGACGGATCCAGCGTTCAGGACGGTCGTAACCTACCGGCCAAGAGGGTCACCGCCTAATCGGCAACCATCCTCAACTATTCACATCTCAACCACATTCGAGGTGTGTGTCGCACTGGCCCGGCGCCGAGGCCTCAGCACGGCGTCCGAGAGCTGATGGAGACGTCACTGACCAGCCACGCGCCACCCGCCCGGGTCAGCTCACCCCGGAATCTGTAGAACGCGTTCAGGTCCTCGACCGGCTCCCCATCCGCGTCGACGTCCACGGACTTGTTCACGAAGCAACTCTCGAGGACGGCGGTCTTCCCGTCGATCCGCACATTGCGTACGCCGACCACGGAGTCCCCGACGGTGTGGAGTTGGTTGCTCTGCAGGTGCTGGACGTAGGAGATGACCTGCTCGGCCGCCGAACCGGTGGCCACGGCGCCGAGCGCGTCGGGATCCAGCTCAGCCCGGTGAAACGCCTCGGCGCGAACCCGCCAGTACTCGATCCAGGCGTCGGCGACCGCCTGCTGGTCGTCCCCGCTGACCTCGAGGTCCCCGGGGATGATGTCACTGCCCTTGGCGTCGAACGTCGCAGCAGCCGAACCGGCGTCCGAAGGGCTGGATTCTGCGGGTGACTCCGGAAGGCTGGAGGTGGCATCGCTCGGGCCGTCGGTCGGCGACGAACCGCCGCTGTCAACGGTCACCTGCTGCTGGGGCTCTGAACCACCATCCCCACAGCCGGCAACCACGAACGCGGCCAGCACGGCACAGACCAGCACCACGGCGCGCCTGAATGCCACGGGCAAGCTCCCCTCATGCGAAAGTCGGGACAAAGGGTAACCGGGCCAGCGGCTAGCCTCGGTGGTATGTCCAGCGCGAGAGCGGCGAGCCAACTCTTGTTCGCCGACCCGGAGCTGCCCTGGAAATCCGTCTCGCCGAAGCTGCTCCTGGTGCGGCGGATCCCGGTGGCCGTATTCGCGCTGCTCTGCGTCGTGGCGGTCGTCGTGGTGCCGATGACGGCGCCCGCGGTCTGGGTGCTGATCCCGGTCGGCGGGCTGCTCGCCGCGGCCCTGTCCTGGTACTGGGTCGGCCGGATCGTCACCTCCTGGCGGTACGCCGAGCTGCCGGACGAGCTGCTGGTCAGCCACGGGCGGCTGTTCCGCCGGCTCAGCGTCGTGCCGTACGGGCGGATGCAGGTGGTCGACGTGGACGCGGGACCGGTCGCCAACTACTTCGGGATCGCCACGGTGCAGCTGGTCACCGCCTCGGCGTCCACCGACGCCAGGATCCCGGGCCTGCCGGCGGACGTCGCGCACGAGCTGCGGTCCCGGCTCACGGCCCGGGGAGAGGCGCAGGCGGCAGGGCTGTGATCGAGACAGCCTCCGTACCCCAGCCGACGGAGCCGGAACTGTCGGAGCTCGCCCGGCTGCACGTGCTGACCCCCTGGCTGCAGTCGTGGCGGTACATCCTCGGCTTCTTCGGCGCGCTGGTCGCCATCTTCCGCGACAACCTCTCCGAGGTCGACGACGCCTGGCGCTATCTGCGCGAGCAGCCGCTGCTGCAGGTGATCGGGATCGTGGTCGGCGGCCTGCTCGTGGTGTTCGCGGTGCTCACGGCCTGGGCGTACGTGTCGTGGCGGATGATGGGCTACGCCGTGATCGGTGACACGCTGTTCCTGCGGCGCGGTGTCCTGATGCGGCAGCGCCGTCAGGTCCGGTTGAACCGGCTGCAGGGCGTGGACGTCCACCAGCCGTTGCTGGCCCGGCTGTTCGGGTTGGCGGAGCTGAAGCTGGAGCTGGCGGCGGGCGGCGAGGCGACCACCACACTGGGGCTGCTGTCCCTGTCGGATGCCCACGGGCTGCGGCGGGAGTTGCTCGCTCGCGCGCAGCATGGAATCGACCCGGCGACCGGTGAAGTGGCCGAGCCGCCCGAGCAGCCCATCCTGTCGGTGCCCACCGAGCGCGTGCTGCTGGCCCGGCTGCTGGATCTGGTGACGATGCTGCCGCCGATGCTGGTCTATCTGGCGATCGTGGCCGTGATCGTGCTCGCGACCGAGGCACCGCTGGTCGCGTTCCTGCCCGCCGTCGCCGTCCTCGGCCCGTGGGTGCTGTTCATCGGCGGGACGCTGATCAAGCGATTCCTGTCCGAGGCCAACTTCAGCCTGGGCCGGTCGCCGGACGGCTGGCGGATCCACTCCGGGCTGCTGTCGCTGAACCACCGGACGGTCCCGGAACGCCGGGTGCAGGGCATCCACTACGACGAGCCGCTGACCTGGCGCCCGGTCGGGTGGTCGAAGCTCATCGTCGATGTCGCGGGCTCGATCGGGCGGGGCTCGGACAGCCTGCTCCCGGCCGCGAACACGCTCGTACCCGTCGCGGCACGCGCCGACGTCTGGGAGGTGTTCGTCGCCGCCACCGGGATGGACCCGTTAGGCCTGGCCACCGTGCCGGTCCCTCGACGGACCCGGTGGCTCGACCCGTTTCAGGCGGGCTGGCTGGGCGTCGCCCTGGCCGATCACGCCGCGCTCACCCGCACCGGCTACTTCACCCGCCGGATCTCGGTGGTGCCCTACGCGCGGGTGCAGAGCGTGCGAATCACCCAAGGTCCGCTGCAGCGTGCGCTTCGGGTCGCCACCGTGCACGTCGACGGGGCCGCCGGGTCGTCCGGCTGGACGGCGCCGCACCGCGACGCCGACGACGCCCGGCTGCTGGCGATCGAGCTCACCCGGAGGGCGCAGGTGTTCCGTAGGGGCGAGTCGGGCCGGCCGGTGGGCTGATCCCCGCCGGGGCGCCCGGCTGGGACGTCCGGACTCGTGACCGCCGCGCTCCGATCCACCGAGTCGTACGCTCAGAAGGCGTCCGGTGGGGTGTAGACACCCCAGATCTGGCGCAGCGCGTCGCACACCTCGCCGACGGTGGCGCGGCTACGCAAGGCGTCCTTCATCGGGTAGAGCACGTTCTCCCCCGATTCGGCCGCCGCTCGCAGGGCGGCCAGCTGCCGGTCCACCGTCTCCTGGTCGCGCTCGCTGCGCAGTGTGGCCAGCCGCTCGGCCTGCTGCTGCTCGATCGCCGGGTCCACCCGCAGCGGCTCGTACGGGTCCTCGGTCTCGGACGCGTATTTGTTCACCCCGACCACGACCCGCTCCCGGTCGTCGATCTCACGGGCGATCCGATAGGCGGCCTTCTCGATCTCGGTCTTCTGGAAGCCGCGCTCGATCGCCGCGACCGCGCCGCCGAGCTCCTCCACGGCGTCCATGAGCTCGCGGGCGGCGCGCTCGACCTGGTCGGTCAGCGACTCCACCGCGTAGGAGCCGGCCAACGGGTCCACGGTCTTGGCCACGTCGGTCTCATAGGCGAGCACCTGCTGGGTGCGAAGCGCCAGCCGCGCCGCCTTCTCACTGGGCAGCGCCAGCGCCTCGTCGTAGGAGTTCGTGTGCAGCGACTGGGTGCCGCCCAGCACCGCGGCCAGCGCCTGCACGGCCACCCGGACCAGGTTCACCTCGGGCTGCTGGGCGGTCAGCTGCAC
>CAZNCE010000106.1:0-11911 GCA_964571285.1 uncultured Nocardioidaceae bacterium
CAAGGCGATGAGCAAGTCCCTGGGCAACGGCGTCGACCTGGGCGAGCAGATCGACAAGTACGGCGTGGACGCCGTGCGGCTGACGATCATCTTCGCCGGCCCGCCGGAGGACGACATCGACTGGGCGGACATGTCCCCGTCCGGTTCACTGCGGTTCCTGCACCGGGCCTGGCGGCTGGCGCACGACGTCACCGGGGAGCCGGGCGCCGACCCGTCCACCGGGGACACCGCGCTGCGCCGAGTCACCCATCGCACCGTGCACGACGCCACCGAGCTGCTCGATAGCTACCGGCTGAACGTGGTGGTGGCCCGGATCATGGAGCTGGTCAACGCCACCCGCAAGGCGATCGACTCCGGTCCGGGGCCCGCTGACCCGGCCGTGCGGGAGGCCGCCGAGGCGGTGGCGGTGCTGCTCAGCCTGGTCGCTCCCTACACGGCCGAAGAGATGTGGGAGCAGCTCGGCCACCAGCCCGGCGTCGCGGTGGCCGGGTGGCCGAGTGTGGACGAGTCCCTGCTGGTCACCGAGAGCCTGACCGCGATCGTCCAGGTGCAGGGCAAGCTGCGGGCCAAACTGGAGGTGAGCCCGCAGATCGGCGAGGACGAACTGCAGGCGCTGGCGCTGGCCGATCCCGGCGTGCAGCGGGCGATCGGGGACCGGCCGGTGCGCAAGGTGATCGTGCGCGCCCCCAAGCTGGTCAACGTCGTCACCGGCTGACCCGGCGCTCCCGACTCCGGCCGGGCGTCAACCGCTCGGCAGGCGGTAGACGCGGCGCGCGTTGTCGGCGCCGATCAGGCGGGCTACCCGCATGGCGTCCTCCGCCGTCCACTCACCGCGTGTCACCAGCTCGTCAAGGACGGTCCCGAGGCCGCGCCGGAATGCCGTGGTGGCGATCAGGTACAGCTCCGCGAGGCCGAACCCGTCGGTGGAGAACAGCACCCGGTCGAACGGGGCCAGCTCGCACAGCTCCGCGAGCACCGCCGCGCTCCGCAGCGGACCGACGAACGTGAGGGCGAGACCGGCGTCCACGTGGACCTGCGGGAAGACGTGGGCCAGGTAGCCGGCCGCGCGCAGGAACGGGTAGCAGTGCAAGAGCAGGACGGGCACCCGGTCCGGGATCCGGCGCAGCCAGTCGGTCAACAGGGCCGGGTCGCTGTGCTGCAGGCGGACGTCGCGGTCGCCAAGGCCGACGTGCACCTGCAGCGGGAGCCCGAACTCCACGGCGGTCCACAGCAGGTACCGCTCGAGCACGGGGTCGGCCAAGCGGTCGTGCCCGGCTGCCTGCCAGTCACGGACCGCCGCCTCGACCTCACCGGCAGCGGGCGGAGCGGGATCGAGGCGGAAGCCGGTCCGATACGCGGCGACCGACTTGAGGCCGACCGCACCGCTGGAGCGCACGGCGTGTTCGATCGCCTGCGCGCAGACGTCTTCGAACTGCGATGGCTCCACGCCCGCCGCCAGCACGTCCTCCGCGACCCGCTCCAGGCGGACGATCTCGTACCCGTGCGCGCCGGCCTGGTCGGCCAGGTCTGCGGGCGAGAGCAGCCGGTCCGCGCAGAACCCCGTGTCCACCAGCAGCGACTCGAGTCCACAGGACTCGAGCAATCGGCCGGTGGCAGCGGACCCGAGTTCGGCGCGCCTGGCCAGGTAGCGGTCGGGTTCGGCATGCACGGCCAGTCCGAGCGCCGGGGCACAGTGGCGCCGGACGGCCAGGCCGACCGGCGTGTCGAAGTTCGAGGAGTGCGGCGGTGGTGCACCGCCCTCGGAGAGCAGGGCCTCGAAGCCCGGGCGGTCCAGTTCCGCTGCCACCACGCCGTGACAGTGGTGGTCGACCAGCGGCAGCGACCGCAGCAACTCGGTGGCCGGGCCGCCGCGGGGTCCGGCCATCAGTACACCCAGCGTAGATCGCGTGCCACGTCGTCCGGCTCGGCGCCGGCCAGCCGTTCCCACTCCGCCTGCCGTACCGCGACCACGGCGTCGAACAGCACGTCGCCCAGCGCCCCGCGCAGCACGTCGCTTCGCTGGAACGCCGCCACCGCCTCGGCCAGGCTCCGGGGCAGCCGCTCGATACCTCGGCGGCGCTGCTCCTCCGCGTCCAACAGGGCGGGGTCCCCGGCCATCGGTTCCGGTGGCACCGCACCGGAGCACATGCCCTCCAGCCCTGCGGCCAGCAGCGCCCCGACCAGGAGGTACGGGTTGGCGGCGAGGTCGAAGCACTTGACCTCCACGTTCGCGGCCTGCTGCTCGGTGCCCGCCGGACCGGTGATGAACCGGACGGCAGCCTCGCGGGTCTCGTGCCCCCAGCAGCCGAAGGCGCCGGCCCAGTGCGACGGCACCAACCGCAGGTAGCTGGACACCGCCGGCGCTCCGACGGCCAGCAACGCGGGGAGCTCGGACAGCACGCCGGCGATGAACCCGGCGCCGCGTTCGGTGATGCCGTAAGTGCCTTCCCCACCAGCGAACATGTTGCCGTCGGAGTCACGGGCGGAGAGGTGGAGGTGCCCGCCGTTGCCGACTCGGCCCGCGATGACCGACGGGGCGAAGGACACCCGGAGGCCGTGCCGGGCCGACACCGCCCGGATGGTCTGGCGGACCAGCACGCTGCGGTCGGCCGCGCCCACCGGGTCGAGGGCCTCGACCGACACCTCGTACTGCCCCTCCGCGTACTCCGGATGCAGTTGCTCGACCGGGACGTCCTCGTCGCGCAGGGCGGTGAGCAGATCACGCAAGTAGTCGCTCAGCTCGACGATCCGGGTCATCCCGTAGGCGGGGCCGGTGCACGCCGCGGTGAAGTCGTCCGACTCGGCCGGCCGCGACACCGACCACTCGATCTCGTACGCCATCCGCGTGATGAGGCCCGCCTCGGCCGCGCGCTCGGTCATGCGCGCGGCGAACAGGCGCGAGCAGGCCGGATGCGGCGTGCCTGCCTGCGTCCACCGGTCCACCGGCGCCCATGCCCACCCCGGCTGACCGCTGAGCACCCGCAGTGCCTCCAGATCGGGCAGCAGCCGCAGGTCGCCGTCCGGGCCACCCAGCACGTCGGTCGTGGTGATCGAGTCGTCGGAGACGAACGTGTCGAAGACCGGGGACATGCCCACGCCGTACCCGGCCGCGCTGCCGATCTTCTCCACCGGGACGGCCTTGACCCGCGTGATTCCGGCGGTGTCTACGTAGGTCAGGGCGACGCCATCGACACCGGCGGACAGCAGCTGCGCAGCGAGTTCGTTGCCGCGCTCGATCCGGTGCTTGCGCCGCTCGTCGTCCACCGCAGCTCACTCCCTCGCGACCCCGCCCCAACCCATTGTGAGCCGTGGCCCGGTGGCTGGGAACCGCGTCGGTGTCGCGACGTGGAGGCGATCACCCGCCGATCAGCGACCGGTCCCCGCCGGGACCCGGCCCTCCGCGAGCAGCCGGACGGCCAGCGTCGCGGTGCGTGACAGCGAGGCGACCGCTGCCTCCAGCGGCCCGCGCCGTCCCGCCAGCCGGACACAGCCGCCGATCACCAGCACCACGGCAACATGCAGCGGGTAGGTGTCCGGCGTCTCGGGGGGCCAGATCTGCGGTGTCTTCATCACCACGTGCAGCGAGTAGAGGGTGAGCGTCATCGCACCGGCGCCGAAGGCGACCGCGAACACCGGCGGGGACAACCGGCTCACCAGCAGGCACAGCCCGATCACCGCCATCGCGCTGCCGATGGTCTGCGCCAGGTCCGGCGGGGTCGCCGTGTGCGGGGACACCACTGCCAGCCACCACCACGAGTCGGTGGGCGTGGTTCCGTAGAGGCCGTGCGCGAGCAGGTCGTGCAGCCGGTCGGGGGATGGCTCGAAGTTCGGGTCGTACGTGCTGCGCAGTGTGTCGAAGGCGCCGGGGACGGACAGCAGCAACCGGGAGACCACGGTCGCCGTCGCGGCGAGTGCGGCACCGCCGGCAGCCAGCAGCGCAGCGACTCGTACCCCCCGCAGGTCCAGCCGGCCCAGCGCCATGCCGGCCAGCAGGAACGCCGTCCATGGGACCACCGGGTAGTAGCCGGTGAACGCCAGCTCGCTGAGCAGCTGCCCGGGGTCGGCCAGGGAGGCGAACGTCGGGTTGTCCAGCGTGGGCGGGGGAAGCAGTGGCCGGACCAGCTGGCTGACCACCGGCACCACCAGCACCCAGCCGGTGGCGAGCAGCGCCAGGGTTCGCGCCGACAGGCCCACGAAGAGCAGCCCGACCAGGAACAGCAGGCCGTAGTAGGTGAGGATCACCGCCAGCCCGCTGTCCAGCGCCCCGAGGAGCAGGCCGACGAACGCGATCGCCAGCGCGCGCAGCACCAGCCCGGTCGACGCCGCCCAACGGTCGACGCCGTGCAGGGGGGTGGTCCGGCCGGTCATCAGCGCCAGGCTCACCCCGGCCAGTACGGCGAACAGCCCGGACGCCCGGCCGCCGGCCAGCTGCTGCGCCCAGGCCACGCCGTCGGCGTCGTACGGCTCGAGGACGTGCGTGGCCATCATGCCGAGCAGCGCCAGGCAGCGGGCGACGTCCAGCCCGACCACGCGGCCCGCAGGCACGACCCGGGAGCGCCACCACAGGTCCGCGTCCGTCATCTGCAGATCATCCCGCGATAACCTCCCGTTCATGGCAGGCCGTGTCGCAGTTGTGACCGACTCGACGTCGATGCTTGACCCGGAGCAGCAGGCCGCCGCCGGGATCACGGTGGTGCCGCTGCAGGTGGTGATCGGCACGGCCAGCTACGCCGAAGGCGTGGAGGTCTCCTCGGCGACCGTCGCCGACGCGCTGCGTGCCCGGACCCCGGTGAGCACCTCCCGGCCGTCGCCGGAAGTGTTCCTGCAGACCTACGAGAAGGCCGCCGCCGAGGGCGCCGAGTGCGTGGTGTCGGTGCATCTGTCGGCGGAGATGTCAGGGACGGCCGAGGCCGCGGAGATGGCCGCCAAGGAGTCCCCGATCCCGGTCGAGGTGGTGGACAGCCGCACGATCGGGATGGCGACCGGATATGCCGCGCTGACCGCAGCGGAGGCGGCGGCGGGCGGTGCGACCGGGCTGGAGGTGGCCGACCTTGCGCGTCGTCGGGCCGACGCGTCCCGGGCGTTCTTCTACGTGGCGACCCTGGAGTACCTCCGCCGGGGCGGCCGGATCGGTGCCGCGGCCCGGTTGCTCGGATCGGCGCTCGCGGTCAAGCCGCTGCTGCACATCCTCGACGGCCGGGTCGAGCCGCTGGAGAAAGTGCGCACCACCGGCCGGGCGCTCGCGCGATTGGTGGAGCTGGCTGCCGACGAGGCCGGCGAGCAGATCGTGGACGTGACCGTCGCGCACCTGGCCGCCGAGGAGACCGCAGCCGACATCGCTGACCAGCTGAAGCAGCGGATCCCCGGGGTGCGGGAAGTCGGCGTCGGTGAGGTCGGCGCGGCGATCGGGGCTCATGTGGGGCCGGGCATGATCGCGGTCGTGGTCGCCCCGCTGCTCTGAGGTTCCCCGCGCGGTGGGTCCGCCCCCGGTGCCGGCCGGCCACCGTGGCGCGTTGAGGAGTACCTGGAGCCCGGAACCCAGCCGGAACGCGCCACGCTGGACAGCCCGGCCGCCGGAACGCGCCACGCTTCGCGGTGGGCACGGGTCGGTGCACCGGTTCTGGTGCACAGGCGCCCGGGCGGACGTCGCTATGCACAGGACACCCAACGGAGCCGGCGAGCCCCATCCGGGATGCCTAGCGTCGCGTCATGGCTCGCCGTTCCGCCGAACTCGATGCCGCGGTCGCGCGGCGCCGGTTGTCGCGGCTGACCGCCGAGCTCGGTGCCGCTCGCGGGACCACCGACGGCGCCACCGAGGCCCGGGCCGACGGCCGGGCCCACGCCCCGGACCACGACGACGGGTTCGGCCCTACCGACCAACCGCCCGTCCTGTTCGATCGGACCGACGTGCCCGATCGGCGCACCGGCGTCCGTCCCGTTCCCGCACACCGGTCCACACCGGGGCGGACGGGACGGCTCGCCGCGTTGCTGACCGGCGGCGACCGCTGGCCGGTGCGTCCCCAGCACGTCACGGTGGTCGCTCTGGTCGCGGCGTTGGCGATCGCGCTCGCGTCCTGGTGGGCACTGCGCAGCCGCCCGGAGCAGGTCGCTCCTCCGCCCATCCGGGCCACCGTGTCCCCGGCGGAGACGTCGTCCGTCCCGCCGGCAGCGCCTGAAAGCGCACCGGCCGGGTCGGTGGCGTCGGCCGCCGGGCAGGACGCGACCGCGAACGCCGGCGCGTCCGACCAGGAGTTGGTCGTCCACGTCGCCGGCAAGGTGGTGCGCCCCGGCATCGTCCGGTTGCCGCCCGGGTCCCGGGTGGTCGATGCGTTGCGGGCGGCTCGCGGTGCCCGCCGCGGCGTGGACCTGTCCACGCTGAACCTCGCCCGGCCGCTGGTCGACGGGGAGCAGATCGCGGTCGGCGTGCCAGCCGCGGCGGCTCCACCGCCGCCGGCGGGGGCGACGGTGCCTGGCTCGGATGACGGCGGGAGCGGACAGGTGACGCCAGCAGCACCGATAAACCTCAACACGGCCGACGCCACCGAGCTTGACCGACTGCCGGGGGTCGGTCCGGTGACCGCGGACGCCATCTTGCAGTGGCGGTCCGAGCACGGCGGCTTCAACTCGGTGGACGAACTGATCGAGGTGTCGGGCATCGGCGAGAAGACGCTGGCCGACCTGCGCGATCTCGTGACGGTCTGAGGTGCCCGATCCGGTCGGCTGCGTCCCCACCCGTCACGGCACGGGCGATCCTGGTCCGGTCCACCCCGGGTCGGGAGGATCCAGGCCCGGGGGAGCGGCGGATCCGCGAATGGCCGTCCCAGCCGCCGCCGCCTGGACTGCCGCCCTGGTGGGTGTCCACCTGTCGTCGTGGCACGACCTGCTGCTCGGCGGCGCCCTCGGGCTGCTCGCCGTGGTGCTGTGGCGCCGGCGCTGGGTCGTGGCCGGCCTGCTCCCCGCGGGCGCGGTCCTGGTGGTCGCCGCGCTGCGCCTCGGCACGGTGACCGCCGGGCCGGTGGACGAGTGGGCCGCCGACCGGGCGACGGTCCACGCGGACGCCTCGGTGTCGTCGGACGCGCGCCTGATCGACGGGCCCTTCGGAGACCGCGTCGTGGTCCGGCTGCTGGTGCATCGGGTCACCGCGCGTGGGGCGACGCTCCGCGTGCGGGCGCCGGTGCTGGCCATCGCCGGCCCCGACTGGCGGGTGGCCGACGGGCAGCGGATCCGGGTGCAGGGCCGGCTCGACACCTCGGACACCGGCAACCTCTCGGCGATCCTGATCGCCCGCGGGCCGCCGCTGATCCTGGCCCAGCCGTCGCTCCTGGATCGAGCGGTGAACCGGCTGCGGTCCGGGTTGCGCGAATCCGTGCGCGGTCCGGGGACCGCTGCCCGGGCGCTGGTGCCGGCCCTGGTGGTCGGCGACGACGCCGCGATGGGCGACGACCTGGAGGCCGACTTCCGGGCCACCGGCCTGACCCACCTGACGGCGGTCAGCGGGGCGAACCTCACCCTGCTGCTGGCCTTCGTGCTTCCGGTGGCCCGGGTGCTGGGGGTACGCGCCCATGGGTTGGCGGTGGCCGGTCTCGGCACGGTGGCGTTCTTCGTGCTGCTGGCACGGCCGGACCCGAGTGTGCTGCGGGCCGCCGCGATGGGGGTGGTGGCTATCGCCGGGCTCGGCGCGGGCGGCAGCCGACGCGGCCTGCGTGCTCTGGCGGTCGCGACCACGGCACTGCTGCTGCTCGACCCGTGGCTGGGGTCGTCGGTCGGGTTCGCGCTGTCGGTGGTGGCGACCGCCGCCATCGTGCTGATCGCCCCCCACTGGCGGGATGCGATGGGCCGATGGCTGCCGCGTTGGCTGGCCGAGGCGATCGCCGTGCCGGCCGCGGCGCAGCTGGCCTGCACGCCGCTGATCCTGGCCATCTCCGGCCAGGTCAGCCTGGTGGCCGTGCTCGCCAACCTCGCGGCGGCGCCTGCGGTCGGGCCGGCGACCGTGCTCGGGCTCTGCGCCGCCCTGGCCTCGCCGGTCAGCGCGGTCGTGGCGCAGGGGTTCGGCTGGGGCGCCGGGCTCGCCGCCTGGTGGATCGTGCAGGTCGGCCGGGTCGGGGCGGATCTGCCCGGCGCGGCGGTCGCCTGGCCGAGTACGCCCGCGGGCATCGCCCTGGTGGCGGTGTTGTGCCTGGGCGCCGCGCTGGCCGGGCCGCGGCTACTGGCCGCTCCTCGCCGCGGGATCGCGTGCGCCGCGGCGCTCGGCGTGCTGGTGCTGCGGCCGTTCGGTGGGGTCGGCTGGCCGCCGCAGGACTGGCTGTTCGCGATGTGCGACGTCGGGCAGGGCGACGCGCTGGTGCTGAACGCCGGTGGCGGTGCCGCGGTCGTGGTGGACACCGGGCCGGACCCACAGCTGCTGGACACCTGCCTGGACGGGCTGGAGGTGCGCACCGTACCGATGGTGGTCCTGACCCATCTGCACGCCGATCATGCGGGTGGGCTGTCCGGCGTCTTCGACCACCGGTCCGTGGGCGGCCTGACGTTGGGACCGTCCACCACGCCGCCGAAGAGCTATGCGGCGGTGCTGGCGACCGCTGCGCGGCACCGGGTGCCGGTCCGGGTCGCCCGGCAGGGGGAGCGGGCCGGTGTCGGCCCGCTGCGCTGGCAGGTGCTCGGCCCGCCGAGCCCGGCTGGAGCGGTGGCCGGCAGAGGCTCCGCGGACCCGACGGAGGGCGTCGAGAGCGCGACCGAGAACAACGCCAGCCTGGTGCTGCGGGTGCGCACCCGCGGGGTGTCGCTGCTGCTCACCGGCGACATCGAGCCGGAGGCGCAGCAGGCCCTGCTGGGCACCGGCGCCGACCTCGACGTCGACGTGCTCAAGGTGCCCCACCACGGGTCGTCCCACCAGGACGCGAGGTTCCTGGCCGCGACCTCGCCGGCGCTGGCCCTGGTCTCGGTGGGCGCTGACAACGACTACGGCCACCCGTCGCCGGTCACGCTCGACGTGCTCGACGGCCTCGGCGCGCGGGTGCTGCGCACCGACCTGCGTGGCACCGTAGCGGTGCAGCGGTCGCCGGCCGGCCTCGCCTTCCGTACCCACGAAGGCACCCGCCGCCCCAACGCGGCCGGCGGCGGCTGACCGTCCGGGCGCCGTGAGAGACTGACCGGCGATGGCCGCCCGCAGCACCCGAGACGTCCTCGGCACCGTCACGTTGGTGACAGGTCCCGAGGAGTTCCTCGCCGAACGCGCCGTACGGTCCGTGGTGGAGGCCGTCCGCGGCGCCGACCCCGAGGCCGACCACACCGAGATCATCGCCGGCGAACTCGGCGCCGGAGCACTGGCCGAGCTCACCAGCCCCTCGCTGTTCGCGGCCACCCGCGCGGTGGTGGTCCGCGAGCTGCAGGAGCTGCCCGACGGGTCGGTCGACGGAGTGGTGGCATACGCCCAGGAGCCGGCGACTGACATCGCACTGGTGCTGGTGCACTCCGGGGGACAGAAGGGCAAGGCCGTCCTCGACCGGCTGCGGAAGGCCAAGGTCACCGAGGTGAAGTGCCCGGCGCCCAAGCCGTGGGAGCTGGGGCGGTTCGTGGCCGGGGAGGTGCGAGCGGCCGGGGGCCGGATCGACGAGCCGGCCGCCGGACTGCTGGTGGACGCGGTCGGCACCGACCTGCGGGCGCTGGCGGCCTCGGCCGAGCAGCTCGCCGGCGACGTGCCCGAAGGGCTGATCGACGTCGCGACGGTGCGCTCGTACTTCGGTGGCCGGGCGGAGATCAAGGGCTTCGCGATCGCGGACGCCGCGATCGGCGGCGATCAGGCCGGTGCGTTGGAGCAGCTGCGCTGGGCCTTGCACAGCGGCGTGGCTCCGGTGCTGGTGACCAGCGCGTTCGCCAGCGGGCTGCGGGGGCTGGCCCGGCTGGTCGGCGCACCCGGTGGGCTGCGCGAGGCCGACCTGGCCCGTGAGGTCGGGGTGCCGCCGTGGAAGCTGAAGACGCTGCGCCAGCAGCGGCGGGGCTGGGACCAGGGCGGGTTGGCCACGGCCATCACGGCCGTGGCCAAGGCCGACGCCGACGTGAAGGGGGCGGCCGACGACCCGGGTTATGCGCTGGAGCGAATGGTGCTCAGCGTCACCGAAGCGCGCACGCGCTCCTGATTCGTCTGCGGTCCCGCGGTGCGACACGCCCGCGACACCACAGACGAATCAGGAGAGGCTGGCGGCCTTCCGGGCGATCGCGGACTTGCGGTTCGCTGCCTGGTTCTTGTGGATCACCCCGGCGGACGCGGCCTTGTCCAGCTGGCGTCCCGCGTCCTTCGCGAGCTCCTGGGCCCGGTCGGTGTCACCGGCGTCGACAGCCTCGCGGAAGCGGCGGACGGCCGTCTTGAGCGCGGACTTGACCGACTTGTTCCGCTCGTGCGCGGCGTCGTTCTGCCGGTTGCGCTTGATCTGGGACTTGATGTTGGCCACGGAGCAATGCCTCGGTCTGGTGAGTGGTGGGCTCGGAGTCTTGCTGCGCGCGCACGACGATCACCCGCCGGGGCGCGGTGGATCAGCCTACCAGCGGGCCGCTGAGCCGCCCAAATCGGGCAGCGGGCGTGAAACCTGAGGTCAGGGCCGCTCACCGGCCCGGATCCGCGCGGCACAGTCTGCACACAGTGGCACCTCCCGGCTGATCCCGCCCACCGGGGCATACGGTTCGTCCGCCACCGCCATCCCGTGCCTCGGGTCCACGAAGCACGCTGCGCTGCGCGGCGGCGCCGGCTGGCCGGCCCGCAGCGCCTCGGCACACGCCAGCCGCCAGCGGGAGTAATCGGCGATCTCCCGCACCCGGCGCAGCGCCCGGTCGGTGGTGGCTGCCTCGACGTGCCGGCCTGCGTCGGCGTACGCGTCGACGGCCGCCTGCAGGTGCGCGGCCACCCGCGGGTCCCGCGCGGGCTCGACCGCGTCCAGGCGCGTTCCGAGCCGGGTGAGGTCCGCGCGGGCCAGCTCGATCCGCTCCTGCACCGTGTCCACCTGGTCGGGAAGCACGTCCGGCGATGGCGGGTACGGCGCCTGATCGGCCGGCTCCTCGACGGCCGCGGCCCGCTCCTTCTCCTTGCGGCGGCGCAGGAACCGGCGGATCGCGCCCAGCACGGCCAGCGCCAGGCCGGCCATCACGCCGCCCAGCACCCAGATCCACACCGTGGAGGTCTGCTCGCCGGTGCCGCCGCCGGGGTAGCCGAGCCGGGTCAGCACCGCATCCAGCAGCTGGGGCACCGCCGAGTCGGCGTGCTCCGCGGACTCGGCGCGGATCGCCGCGCCGGCGTCGACCGGCACCCCCACGGACTCGGCGTAGCTGCCGATTCCGCCGAAGGACACGATGTAGATGCCGTCGGAGCCCTGCGCCCGGGCCACCGCGGACAGGAACGTCCGGGCCTGCCGCCCGCGGTCGTCGCCCCGCTGGTCGTCCAGCGCCGCCGCGGGCAGCACCGCCACGAACGCGTCCGGCTGCCCGGCCCGGATCCGGTCGGCGAGCACCCGCGCCTGTTCGTCGGACAGCAGCTCGGTCTGGGACGGATCCACATACACCGGGGAGTCGGCCCAGCCGTCGACCACCTCTGCGACGTAGTCGACGTCCTGCTCGATGTCGCCCGTCGACACCGCCAGCCCCGGCCCCGCCACGCACAGCACGGCCACGAGGGCGGCGACGAGGACCGCGAGCAGCCGGGGCATGCGAGGCAGCCTACGAGGGGCGGGCCCGTACCGCGGCCCCTCGGCCCGCCCGGTGCCGTCCCAGCGGCATGGGATGATGGGGGACGGCCCGTTTCCCAGTCGAAGGTTGTCCCGACGTCGTGCCCGACAAGTCCCTGCCGGCTCCCGGTCGTACCGACCCTGCGCTGATCCGGAACTTCTGCATCATCGCCCACATCGACCACGGCAAGTCGACGCTG
>CAZNCE010000107.1:0-11875 GCA_964571285.1 uncultured Nocardioidaceae bacterium
CAGCGGCAACTGGCACATCAACACCGGCAACGGCTACTACGGCGGCCTGCAGTTCTCCCAGCCCACCTGGGAGGGGTTCGGCGGCACCCAGTACGCGCCGCGCGCGGACCTGGCCACCCGCTCGGAGCAGATCGCCACCGCGGAGAAGGTCCTGGACACGCAGGGCTGGGGTGCCTGGCCGGCCTGCAGCGCGAAGCTCGGCCTGGACTCCTCCGACGCCGCCGGGAGCCCGGCACCGGCGCCGGAACCCCGCCCATCGCGCTCGGCCCCGAAGTCGGCGCCGTCGTCCGGCGGCAGCGGCTCCTACGTGGTGCGGTCCGGCGACACGCTCTCGGTCATCGCGTCCCAGCAGAGCGTGTCCGGCGGCTGGCAGGCCCTGTACCGGGCCAACAGCGACACGATCAGCAACCCCAACCTGATCTATGTCGGCCAGCGGCTGCGGCTGCCCTGAGCCGTCGGCACCCACAGCGGCCGGCCGCCCGGGCGGGGAAGTCCGGGCGGCCGGTTCGCTGATCGGCCGGGCTCACAGCAGCTGGCTGAGCGTGTGAATGACCAGCCCGGCCAGCGCACCGACCACCGTGCCGTTGATGCGGATGAACTGCAGGTCGCGTCCGACGTGCAACTCGATCCGCGCCGCCGCCTCACGCCCGTCCCAACGGTTCACCGTCTCGGAGATCACCGGCGCGATGTCCTTGCCGTAGCTGCGGACCACGTAGGCCAGCATGTCCCCGGCCATGCCGTCCAAGCGCTCCTGTAGCTCACGATCGGCCTGGATCCGCCGGGCGTAGTCGGTCAGCGCCTCGGTGGCGCGGCGCCGCACCAGACCGTTCGGGTCGGCTAGCGCGCCGAGCAGCGCCCGCCGTACCGCGTCGGCAACCGCCACCACGGTCCGCGCGGTCTGCGGGTGGTCGAGCAGCCGCAGTTTCAGCGCCTCGGCCCGCACCATCGTCGGCGGGTCGTTCTGCAGGTCGTCGGCCAGTTGCCGCAGCATCCGATCCAGCGCCGCCCGAGCAGGATGGTCCGCGTGGTCGCGCACCTCGGTCACCCAGCCGATCACCTCGCGGTGCACGCGATCCACCACGATGTCGTCCATCCAGCGCGGCGACCACCACGGCGCCCGGGCACCGATCACCTTCGCGACGGCGTCGGAGTTCTCGGTCATCCAGTCGTGGATCTCGACGAGGACCAGATCGACCAGGCCGTGATGCGCGCCGTCGTCCACCACCGACTCCAGCAGGTGCCCGGCAAGCGGGCTGAGCTGTTCGCGCCCCAACCGGGGCAGCAGAGCCGAGTCCACGAAGCTGCGGATGTCCTCGTCCTTGAGCAGGCTCAGCGCCTTCGCGGCGTGCTTTGCGGCCTCGTCCACGACGGTGTCCGCATGCCCGTCGGCGAGCACCCAACCGGCCAGCCGCCCGCTCAGCTGCGCCGACGCGACCCGGGCGCGAACCACGTCCTCGGTGAGGAAGTGCTCGGTGACGAAGTCCTGCAGGCTCAGGCCCAGCGCGTCCTTGCGGGTCGGGATAATCGCGGTGTGCGGGATGGGCAGTCCCAGTGGGTGCCGGAACAGCGCAGTGACCGCGAACCAGTCCGCCAGCGCGCCGACCATGCCGGCCTCGGCTGCCGAGTTGAGGTATCCCCAGCCGCCGTCGGCGTGCAGCGTCAGGACGTACACAACAGCCGCCAGCACCAGCAGACCCAGCGCAACGGCCCGCATCCGGCGCAGTCCTCGGCGCCGCCGCAGGTCGGCCGGACTCAGCGCAAGGCTCATGCGCGAAATCATGCCTGAGGAACACCTCGCCGTTCGCGTCGGCACCGGCGACGGCCCGCGGAGCCGGACCGTGGAATGCTGGCCCCCCGCGTGGCACATTTGATGCCGGGAAGGAGTGCCGATGAGCCGAGACCCGCAGCGGTGGTCGGGAGACGTCACCGAGGAGGCGTCGGAGGCCGACCGCCTCGAGCAGCAGGAGTCGGTCCTGGACGAGCGCTACCCCGAGCCGCCCGACGACGCCGACGGCGCCGTCGGTGACCTCGGTGACGTCCCGATGCCGGAGAACCCGCGCTCCACCTTCGACGAGGCGGACGAGGCGGACGTCGCCGAGCAGTCCCGCGACGTGGACGAGGCCGACGAGGACTATCCGCCGGACGAGTGATCCGCAACACCCGTGGGCAGTGCTGCCACGACCTGCTGGCTGACCGGGTAGCTGTTGCACACGGCCCCGTCGGGGCCGGTCCACGTCGGACAGCAGGTCATCCGCCGCCTCGCGGGCGTCACCGTCGATCGGCTTCACACCCCTTCTTGCCGCAACCCCCAACACCGGTTCACGCGGGCGCCTTCGAACCTGCTGCGTGCGCGGACCGGATGCTCGCGGTGCCTGGCCCTGGCGCCACCCTCGAAGCTGCCGTCTCAGACGCGATCGTCGCGACGTCGCAGCCCACGGCCCCGGCCACGTGGGTCGCGGCCGGGGCCGTGGACCCGGAAACGGTATCGAGTTGTGCTGGGCCGGCTAGGAGTCCCAGCGCTCGGTGCAGGTGCTGAGGTCGACGTCGACCTGTTCGCCGCGGGCGAGTTGCACGGCTTCCCGCTGCAGCACGGTCCCGTCCGGCCGCGCGCAGGTCAGCGTGTAGGTCTCCTCGATGTACCCGGTGCGCGCCTGGCTGGGTCGCAGCGACGGCTGCACGTGCCATTGCACGTCACCGCCCACGGGCACCGTCGTGGAGAACCGCACATTCATCGGTACGGGCAGGATGTTTTCGTGGCTGCCGTCGGGCTGCAGCACGGGGGCGGTGTACATCGTGAACCGCTTGCGTAGTTGCAGTTCGGCGCCTTCCGGGGCATCCGCGTTGAGCACCGCGTGGGTGCTCGGGTTCGCGGCGGCCTCCAGCGCGACCAGGTAGGCGTTCCGGTTCTCAGCCCACTCGGAAGCAACGATCTCGTACGGCGGGTGGAACCCTTCCGTGCCGTGCTCGAACTCGAACGAGAAGGTGCTGGTAGCCGTCCAACCGGTCTCCTCCGAGGTGCCGCTCGTCGGGTACAGCAGTTCGAACGGGGGCCCAGAGGTGTAGCCGTTCTCGGCGGCCATCGCCTGCGCCAGCGCCGCCCACTGGTCCTCATCCGGCGGCGTCGGCTCGTTCGGGTTCGAGGGGCCGCGCAGCACGTACGCGCCGAAGGTGTGGTTGGCGTTGTAGATGGACACGGAGTTCCGGGTCAGCAGGTGCCGCATGTTCTTGATCTCCGGCTCCGAGAACGGGCCCTCGCCGCGGTACGTGCCGCTGGTCGGGTCCGGGCTCGCGCCGATATCACCCCAGTAGGCCCCTTGGTTGCGGTTGAGATCCACGCCCAGGTCCGAGTTGGCGGGGTTCGCGCATTCGTTCGGCCCGGGGCGCTCGCCGGGCTCCATCCGGCAGTTCTTGCGCTTGTACTCCTGGGTCAGGCTGCGGGAGATGTTGAACCCGTCGACGTTCACCACGGGCACGAGGATCACCCTGGTCTGCTCCAACAGTCCGGTGACCCGCGGGCTGCTGCCGTCGTTGAGCAGCAGGTGCCAGGCGAACTCCATCGTGTACTCAGCCGTCGGCCACTCCCGGGCATGCGTGACACCGGTGGACAAGAACACCGGCTTCCCGGCATCGGTATCGACGTCATGGGTGATCTCGATGCCGTAGATCGGCGAGCCCAGCAGGGATCGGTTGGGCAGCCGGAACAACTTCACCGTGTCGGGATACTGCTGTGCGAGATAGCGCAGTTCGTTGTTGATCTCCAGGATGGTCCGGTAGCTGACCCGGCCGCTCGGCATCGAGGACGCGGCCTTGGGCAGTGCTTTGCCCGGCGACAGCGCCTGTGGGGGCAGTGCGCGCCGCTGCACCTGGCGAGGCATGACCTCCTGTGGGGGCACCAGTTCCGGCCTCGCACCCGCATCGGGCAGGTCCTTCGCCGGGCCGGGAAGCTGCGCCGCCCGAGCCTGTTCCTGCGCCCGCGCGGCACGGTTGCGCTGCTCCAGGTCGGCGACCTTGACGGTCCAGTCCAGGCCCGCGCGGCGCAGCTTCGCGCGATCGGAGTCGCCGATGACCACAACACTCGTCCGCTCGCCGCTGGTGCCGCCGACACCACCGTCGAGGCTGAGGCCGCTCAGGCGGCGCTGCTCCGCGGCCGTCGAGGTGTCCACTTCGACCAGAGCCACCCGACCCACCCGCGCATCCGGTTGCTCGCCGGTCGACGAGTTCTTGACCGCGGAGCCGGCCCGGCCATCGGACGAGTCGGTCGCCATCGCCGTCGGTCCCAGCGTCGCCAGACACAGCGTCGCGGAGACCGCCAGCGCTCCCCAAGCGGCACTACGTCGTACGGCCCCGGGAGAGAATTCCCCATTCATCGTCGTACGCCCTTTCACTCAAGCGAGTGCGGGCGCCCCGCTTCTCCGCATCCGGCCGCCATGCGCAGGCATGCGGGCTCGGTTGCGGAGCGGCGCCCCACCGCTACTTCCGCATCTCACGGGCACCCGATCGAAGCGCCCCCGTCTGGGCTGTACAACCAGGCCACCCACCATCGAGGCAACTACACACGATGTCAAGGCACGCACCGTAAGTAGTTTTCCGGCGGTTGGCACCGTCGGCGGGGTGCCGTCGATGAGAACGCGGCGGTGGGTCCGTCTAACCAACGGCGACCACGATCCGGATCCCCTGGCACCGGGTCGATCGCGCAGCCGCTCGTCCTGGAGGAAGCGGCCACAGCCGTCCCCGATGCGCCGGCCGAGGAGGTGGCGGAGGCGATGCCGAGCCGGGGAAGCGGGCGCCGGGACGGGCCCAACCACCTAGTTGTTCATACGTTGGTTCAGACGCGATTCCGAAGGGTTCAGGTCATGGCGGTGATCGAGGACGTCCGGCCGCTTGGCGCCGGACTTGAGCGCTCGTACGAGGTATACGTGCGCGGCCGGCTGAAGTTCCGCGTCAAGCAGATCGTCTATGTGGCGTTCTCCCTCGACGAGACCGAGATGGGCTTCGCCTTTCCCCGGGAGGAGCGCGCGGCGCTTGTCTCCAGCGAGCCGCACAAGTTCCATCTGCCCACGGAGTCGGAGTTGCGCTTCCACTGGGTCGAAGCCGACCTCGCGGCATTGGACCCGGCCGAGGCACGCGAGTTCGTCGTCGACGCCTGGCGCATGGTGGTCCCGAAGAAGCTCTCCCGCGCTTACGACCTTGCACATCCCAACGGCCCGGGCTGAGGCCCCAGTCCCGCGGACAGACCCGTCACGAGCGCCGGGCACCGGTCAGGCCTGTCCCCGGTGCGCACGCGCGACGGCTGACCCCCACGCTCATCGGGAACGGCAAGGATTCGGCTGCCCGGTGGCTTGCGTGGCGTCCATCTACAGGCACGGATCGAATCCACCGCCCGGTCACCCACCGACCGCCGGCGGGCTGGCGCGGTCGTCGGGCCTGTCGAGTCAGGTCCGACTGGCCCAGTACGTCCCGTCCGGGAACCGGAACTCGGCGATCGACTCCGGCAGCATCCGGGTGGAGTAGCCGGGCAGCCGGGGCGGCAGGTAGGCCGCGTCCCGAACCAGGCACGGGTCCTCGAAATGCTCGTGCAGATGGTCGACGTACTCGGTGACCCGCCCCTCCCGGGAGCCGGAGACGGCCGCGAAGTCGAGCATCGACACGTGCTGCACCATCTCGCACAGGCCGACCCCGCCGGCATGGGGGCAGACCGGGATCCCGAACTTGGCCGCGAGCAGCAGCACGGACACGATCTCGTTGAGGCTGCCGAGCCGGCCGGTGTCGAGCTGGCAGTAGTCCATCGCTTCGGCCTGCATGAACTGCTTGAACATCACCCGGTTGTGGCAGTGCTCGCCGGTGGCCACGCCGATCGGTGCGACCGCCCGCCGGACCGCGGCGTGGCCCAGGACGTCGTCGGGGCTGGTCGGCTCCTCCACCCAGGTCAGGTCGAACTCGGCGAGGGCCTTGGTCCACTCGATCGCCTGCGGGACGTCCCACACCTGGTTGGCGTCGATCATCAGCTTGCGGTCGGGCCCGATGACCTCGCGGGCGATCCCGCACCGCCGGATGTCGTCGTCCAGGCTGCCGCCCACCTTCAGCTTGATGTGGGAGTAGCCCGCATCGATCGCCTCGCCGCACAGGCGGCGCAGCTTCTCGTCGCTGTACCCGAGCCAACCGGCCGATGTCGTGTAGCAGGGGAAGCCCGACCGCTCCAGGTCGGCGATGCGCTCGGCACGCAGGGGCTGTTGGCGGGCCAGCAGATCGTTGGCCTCGTCGGCGCTCAGGACGTCGGACAGGTAGCGCAGGTCGGCCACGTCCACCAGCTCGGCGGGCGACATCTCGGCGAGCAGCCGCCAGACCGGCTTGCCGGTCGACCGGCCGGCCAGGTCCCACGCCGCGTTCATCAGGGCGGCCAGGGACAGGTGCACCACCCCCTTCTCGGGGCCCAGCCACCGGAACTGCGAGTCCGAGGTGAGGTGGCGATACAGGCCGCCCATGTTTCCGGTGAGCTCCGCCACGTCCCAGCCCATCAGCATCGCGCCCTGCTGGCGAGCGGCCGCCACCACCACGTCGGTCCCCCGCCCGATCGTGAACGTCAGGCCGTACCCGGCGAGGGGTTGACCGTCCGGGTCGGTGCCGTCGGTGTGCAGGATCACATAGCAGGCCGAGTAGTCCCCGTCCTTGTTCATCGCGTCGGACCCGTCGGCGGTGAGCGAGGTGGGGAAGCGGACGTCGATGACCTCGACTTCGGTGATGGTTGCCATCTGCCGACTGTACGACCACCGGCTCTCGTCCGGTGTGGCGCGCGGCCCGGTGACGAACGGATCAGGCGCGGACGTCAGGGTCGCCGGTGGATCAGCAACGGCAGCACGGCGGCCGCCCCCGCCTCGCGCAACAGGGCAGCAGCCACGGTCACCGGCCACTGGGTCGAAGTGGCGTCGACGACCAGCAGCACCGCCTGGCCGTCGACCGCGGTCACGGCCTCGGCCGGCACCTGAAGCAGTGTGTGCCAGGCAGCCGCCTCTGCGCCGGAGCCGAGCCCGTCCTCGGGCGGCGAACCGCCGACGACCAGCTCGGCGCGGGCCATCCGGCCCAGCTGTGCCAGTCGGTCGGACAGGTCGCCGACCAAGGTGGGATAGCCAGCGGCCGGCAGCCCGACCACGACATCAGGGCGGCGCTCCCAACTGTCCTTCCAGCGGGCGAGCAGCCGAACGCAGGCGTCCACCAGCTCGTCGGGGGCCGGGCCGTCCTGTTCGAACACCCGCCGCACCAACTCCCGCCACTCCGGGGCGTCGGCGTACACCAGGCTGCGACCGGGGGCGGCGAGCTGGTCGGCGGCGATCCGTCCCCGCTGCGCGTAGGCGCCGCCCGGCCACATCTTGCGTGGTTCGAGCACGTGCTGCTCGCCACGCAGCAGCGCGGACACCTGCCGGACCGTCTCCTGCTCGGGCCGCTCGGCCAACGGAGCCGGCAGCGCGTCCAGGCACACCGAACACCGGCCGCATGGCCGCGCGGCCGGGTCGTCCAGGGACTCTTGCAGCAGCCGCATCAGGCAGTCGTCACCACGGGTGTAGGCGCGCATGATCTCGGCCTCGCGACGCCTGGTGGCGACGATCCCGTCGTAGTGCTCCCGGTCGTAGTGCCACTCCCGGCCGGTCGGTGCCCAGCCGCGCTCCACCCGGCGGACGACGTCGTCCACGGCCAACTGCTTCAACAGCAGCTCCACCCGGCCGCGCCGCAGGCCGGTCTCGGCCTCCAGCCCCGGGACCGTGGCCGGTGCCTCGGCGTCGTACCCGCCCAGGGCCGACAACAGCCTCGAAACCTGCTCCGGATCCGGGATGGTCGCGGTGGCGAAATAGTCCCACACCCCGCTGTCTGCGGCGGAAGGCAGCAGCACGACATGGGCGTGGTCGATGCCGCGCCCGGCACGGCCGACCTGCTGGTAGTAGGCCACCGGCGACGGGGGCGACCCGACGTGCACGACGAATCCGAGATCGGGCTTGTCGTAGCCCATGCCCAGGGCGGATGTCGCCACCAGCGCCTTGAGCCGGTTGGCGCGCAGGGCGTCCTCCAGCCGCTCGCGTTCCCGGCCGTCCAGCCCGCCGGTGTAGGCCGCTACGGGCACCGCGTCCCCGTGCACCCCGCGGATCGCCTCGGCCAGCCGCTGCGCATCGGCCACGGTCAGCGTGTAGACGATCCCGGAGCCGGGCAGGCGCGGCAGGTGGTCCACCACCCAGGCGTACCGGTCCAGCGGCGACAACTGCCCCAGCACGCTCAGCTGGAGGCTGTCGCGGGCGAGCGGGCCGCGTAGCACCACGGTGCTGTCGCCCAACTGGGCGGCCACATCGTCGGTGACCCGCTGGTTGGCTGTGGCGGTGGTGGCCAGTACGGGCGTGTCGGGGTTCAGCCGGCGCAGCACGTCGGCGACCCGCCGGTAGTCGGGGCGGAAGTCGTGACCCCAGTCGGAGACGGCGTGCGCCTCGTCGACGACCAGCACGCCGACGCGGCCGGCAAGACCGTCCAGCACCCGCCGGCCGAAACCCGGGTTGGCCAGGCGCTCCGGCGAGACCAGCAACACGTCCAGCTCGTCGGCGGTCAGCTGCTGCTCAATGACCGACCACGCCTCCACGTTGGAGCTGTTCAGGGTGGCGGCACGCAGGCCCGCCCGGGCCGCGGCAGCGACCTGGTCGCGCATCAGGGACAACAGTGGGGACACCACCAACGTGGGGCCGGCACCCTCCGACCTGCGGATGGCGGTCGCGGCCCAGTAAACCGCCGACTTGCCCCACCCGGTCGCCTGCACCACCAGCACGCGGGCGGCGGGTTCACACAACGCCAGCACCGCCGTGCGCTGGTCGTCCCGCAGCCGAGCATCCGGCCCGGCCAGGGCCGCGATCACCCGGTCCGCGAGCTCGCTGCGCTGAGCAGCCGTCATGGGACAACATCCATCCCGGGCGACCCTAGCCCGTGGCACCGACAGCACCTTCGTTCGCCCGGGCCCGTACCCGGGTCTGTTGTTCGCGAACGGTGCGTTTGGTCCGCCGATTTTCCAGATAGGGTTAGCGAATGAGCGACGTACGGACCAGCCTGGACATCGACGGCGGCGTGGTCGTCGGTCACGACGGCTCCGAGCACGCCGACAAGGCCGTCCTGAAGGCGGCCCGCTGGGCCGGGAGGGCCGGGCTCCCCCTGCACATCGTGCGGGTGTGGACCATGTCCTCGGCGCCGCGACCGAAGACGTGGAGCCCCGGCTACGTGCCCCCGATGACCGACTTCGAGGAGGCCGTCCGGGACGCGCTCGCAGCCGACGTCGGCCGGCTCACGCTGCCCCCGGAGTCGCCCGAACCCCAGTTCCACACGCTGCACGGCGCACCCGGGCGCCGGATGGTCGAGGCCACCGAGAAGGCCGACCTGATGGTGGTGGCCAAGCGCGGCCGGGGCGGGTTCCTCGGCATGGTGCTCGGCTCCACCACGCAGCAGGTCGTGCAGTACGGCAAGTGCCCGGTGATGGTGATTCCGGCCGTCCGCCTCGACGACGAGCCGGCGGAACCGGACCATGCGCTCGACCCTCGGGTCTGACCAGCACGCGGTCGTCGACGGCATCGTCCGGCTGCTCCGCGGCCGCCGGGTGCTGATGCTCACCGGTGCCGGGATCTCCACCGACTCCGGCATTCCGGACTACCGCGGACCGGACGCTCCCCCGCGCCGGCCGATGACGATCTCTCAGTTCCGCTCCGGTCCGGCGGCCCGCAAGCGCTACTGGGCCCGCAGCCACATCGGCTGGCAGGCGATGCGGCGTGCGCTGCCCAACGACGGGCACCGCGCGGTGGCAGAACTGCAGCGGCGCGGCGCCGTGGGCGACCTGATCACCCAGAACGTGGACGGTCTGCACCGCGAGGCCGGCTCGCAGCACCTGGTGGAGCTGCACGGCCGGATCGACCAGGTCCGCTGCCTGGACTGCGGCACCGTGTCCAGCCGCCGACGACTCGAAGAGCGGCTGACCGCACTGAACCCCGACTTCGGGCCGGACCGGCCGGTCGAAGTCGCACCGGACGGCGACGCGGTGATCGAGGACGTGGACGACTTCGTGGTGGCAGAGTGCGAGGTCTGCGGCGGGGTGCTCAAACCGAATGTGGTGTTCTTCGGCGAGAACGTCGACCCGGCCGTCGTCGAGCACTGCTTCGGGCTGGTGCAACGGGCCGACGCGCTCCTGGTGGCGGGTTCCTCGCTGGCCGTGCTGTCCGGCTTCCGGTTCGCCCGCCGGGCCCACCAATTGCAGCTCCCGCTGGTGATCGTCAACCGCGGCCCGACCCGGGCCGACGACCTGGCCACTGTCCGCCTGGAGGCCGGCTGCACCGAGTCCCTGGTCGAACTCGTGAACCTCCTCTGACCGCCGCCCCCTCCCGTGAGAAGCCAAAACTTCCCCGTGAGACGCCAAAACTTCCCCGTGAGACGCCATAACTTCCCGCCCGAGAAGCCAGGACTTCCCCGCGAAACGTCAAGACTTCCCGGGTGAGCGTCGGCATCCGGGGTTCAGTCGCGGTCCGGTGGTTCGAGGAGCGCCCCGACGGCGGCGTCCAGCACCTGCCCGGCCCGGCCGCGGACGACCAGGTCGGCCACCGGGTCGTACGGCGTGGGCTCGTCGTTCACGATGACCAGCCGGGCGCCGGCGCGTACGGCGTGGGACGGCAACTCGGCGGCGGGGAACACCTGGAGGGACGACCCGACCGTGAGCAACAGGTCTGCTCGCTGGACCAGGTCGACGGCCTGCTCCACCACGCCGGGGAACAGCACCTGCTCGAACGAGACGGTCGCCGACTTGACCAGTCCGCCGCAGTCGGGACAGCACGGGTCCTCGTCCCCCGCGTCAACCCGGTCCAGCGCCCAGCGCAGCTCGGCACGGAATCCGCAGCCCTCGGGTATCCCACCGACCGGTTGGGCGCCGATGCACATCACCTCGCGGGCGGTGCCGTGGATCTCCACCACGGTGCCGGACCCGGCCAACTGGTGCAGGCCGTCGATGTTCTGGGTGATCACGCCCTGGCTGCGTCCCGCCTGCTCCAAGGCCGCCAGCGCGAGATGCGCCGGGTTGGGCTGCGGCGTCGCCTCGAACAGCTCACGCCGCATCGTCCAGGACTTGCGGCGGACCTCCGCCGAGCGGACGTACCGGCCGAACGTGAACTCGCGCGGGTCGTAGCGGCTCCATACCCCGCCGGGAGAGCGAAAGTCGGGGATGCCCGACTCGGTGGAGATCCCGGCACCGGTGAACGCGACGACGCGGGCACTCCTGGCCAGTAGCCCGGTGAGGGCCGCAATGACGTCCGCGGTGTCTGCGTCGGGAGTGGGCTCGGACATGCCGGCAGCCTACGTGCGACAGGCTCCGCCAGACGGTGCCGCCGGACCGCGATCCGGGAGGTCACGGCTCGGCCAGTTGTCCGCGCAGTTGCGCCACGACCCGATCCGCCTCTGGCGAGCTCACCAAGTAGTGCCGGCCGTCGTCCATCCGCACCGACACCGCCTCCGTGCCGCCCGCGGAGAACAGCAGCCCGCGTCCGCGCGACCGGCCCTTGATGCCCCAGCCGCCGAAGTCCTCGAACGGCTTCACCTCGGCCACTTCGATTCGCTCGATCCGGTCCAGCGGCAACCGAACCCAGTAGAACGGCACGAATCCGGCAACGAGCCGGCCCTTCCTGGTCCGGAGGATGGTGCCCGAGAACAACGCGATGCCCAGCGGCAGGCAGAACAGCAGCAGCGCCGCCACCAGGCCACCCGTGTTCTGCTCGACCGCCGCCACCACCAAGGCCAGCGGAACGGCACCCGCAAGCATCAGGATGCGCAGGGACATATCAAGACGTTGGTACGACAGCATGGCCACGCACCTCCTCACCGG
>CAZNCE010000108.1:0-11774 GCA_964571285.1 uncultured Nocardioidaceae bacterium
TGCGTATGGACGTCATGTTGGCCGAGATCGAGTTCGACCCGGACACGTACGCCCCGCTGCCGGTGGCCCGTCCCGCCGCCACGCGGGAGCAGGCGGAGCGCGCGCTGCAGCTGCTCGGCCAGGGGGAGCGGCCGCTGATCGTGGCCGGCGGCGGCATCGTGAACGCGGACGCCGCGGAGCTGCTGGTGGAGTTCGCCGAGCTGACCGGCGTCCCGGTGGTGCCGACGCTGATGGGCTGGGGCACGATCCCCGACGACCACCCGCTGATGGCGGGGATGGTCGGTCTGCAGACCGCGCACCGCTACGGCAACGCGACCATGCTGGCCGCCGACTTCGTGCTGGGGATCGGCAATCGGTGGGCGAACCGCCACACCGGCGGGCTGGACACCTACACCGAGGGCCGCACGTTCGTGCACGTCGACATCGAGCCCACGCAGATCGGCCGGGTCTTCGCCCCTGACTACGGCATCGTCTCCGACGCCAAGGCGGCTCTGGAGCAGTTCGTCGCCGTGGCCCGGGAGTGGAAGGAGCAGGGCCGGCTGCCGGACCGCACCGCGTGGGCCGAGGAGTGCCGCGAACGGCGCTCCAGCATGCAGCGCAAGACCAACTTCGAGAACGTGCCGATCAAGCCGCAGCGGGTCTATCAGGAGATGAACAAGGCGTTCGGTCCCGACACCCGGTACGTCTCGACCATCGGCCTCTCGCAGATCCAGGCCGCCCAGCTGCTGCATGTGTACTCCCCGCGGCACTGGATCAACGCCGGCCAGGCGGGCCCGCTCGGCTGGACGGTGCCGGCCACCCTGGGCGTGGCCACCGCCGACCCGGACGCCACCGTGGTCGCCCTGTCCGGCGACTACGACTTCCAGTTCCTGATCGAGGAGCTGGCGGTCGGCGCGCAGTTCAACATCGGCTACATCCACGTCGTGGTGAACAACGCGTACCTGGGGCTGATCCGGCAGTCGCAGCGGGGCTTCGACATGGACTACTGCGTCCAGCTGTCCTTCGACAACATCAACTCGGCCGAGGTCGGCGGGTACGGTGTGGACCACGTCAAGGTGGCCGAGGGACTGGGCTGCAAGGCGATCCGGGTGTTCGAGCCGGACGACATCCTGCCGGCCCTGGAGCAGGCGAAGAAGATGATCGTCGAGCACCGCGTGCCGGTGGTGGTCGAGGTCATCCTGGAGCGGGTCACCAACGTCTCGATGGGCACCGAGATCGACAACGTGGTCGAGTTCGAGGAGCTCGCCGAGAGAGGCGAGGATGCCCCGACCGCGACGGTTGCGATGCTTGACTGACCTATCGGACGACGCCGACCGGAAGGGCCGCCGTGACACCTGCTGGGACCCCCGCTGAAGCACCGGCTGGGAGCACCGTGCTGATCGCCTCGGACAAGTTCAAGGGGTCGCTGACCGCTGCGCAGGTCGCGGAGGCGGTCGGTGCGGGAGTCCGGCGGGTGGTCGCGGAGGCCCGGATCCTGGCCGTGCCCGTCGCCGACGGCGGGGACGGCACCCTGGCCGCCGCGGTGGCGGCCGGGTTCGTCGAGGTGCCCGTGACCGCCGCCGGGCCGACCGGTCAACCGGTCGCCTCGGCGTACGCCCGGCGCGGGGACGTGGCCGTCGTGGAGATGGCCGACGTGTCAGGCCTGGTCCGGCTGCCCGAGGGGCGGCTGGACCCGATGAACGCGACCAGCCGGGGGACCGGCGAGATGATCGCGGCCGCCGTGCAGGCCGGCTGCCACGAGATCGTGCTCGGGGTCGGCGGCAGCGCCAGCACCGACGGCGGCGCCGGCCTGGTCCGTGCCCTGGGTGCCCGGCTGCTGGACGCCGACGGCCGGGAACTCGACGACGGCGGCGCGGCACTGTCCAGGCTGGCCACCGTCGAGCTGGCCGGGCTGCGCGAAACGATGCGCGGCGTCTCGGTGACGATCGCCAGCGACGTGGACAACCCGCTCACCGGACCCAAGGGCGCGGCGGCCGTCTACGGCCCGCAGAAGGGAGCGTCGGCGGCCCAGGTGATCGAGCTGGACCGGGCCCTCGGCCATTGGGCCGACGTGGTCGCGCGGGAGACCGGCCGCGACCTGAGGGACAGTCCCGGCGCCGGGGCCGCTGGTGGTGTCGGCTTCGCCGGGATCGCCCTGCTGGACGCGGCGCTCTCGCCCGGGATCGACCTGATCCTCGACCTGGTCGGGTTCGCCGACCAGCTCCCCGCCGCGGACCTGGTGGTCACCGGCGAGGGTGCCCTGGACGCTCAGACGTTGCACGGCAAGGCGCCGGCCGGGGTGGCCTCGGCCGCGGTGGCTGCCGGGCTCCCGGTCGTCGCCGTGTGCGGCCGGAACACGCTGCCGCCGGAGGCGCTCCGGGCCGCGGGAATCGAGGCGGTCTACGCGCTGACCGACCTGGAACCGGACCTCGAGACCTGCATCCGCGAGGCCGCCCCGCTGCTGGAGCGGATCGGGGAGCGGATCGCCGGAGCACACCTGCGCGTACCCACCGCACAGCCGAAGGAGTGACCGCAGTGAGCGAACCTGACCTGGTCGTCCGGACCCGCCGGATGGTTACCGCGGACGGGGAGGCCGCCGCGAGCGTTGTGGTGCGGGACGGCGCGATCACCGGTGTGGAGGCCTACGACGCGGAACTGCCGGCCGCCGCCGAGGAGCTGGTGCTGTCCGACGACGAGGTGCTGTTGCCCGGCCTGGTCGACTCCCACGTGCACGTGAACGACCCAGGGCGTACCGAGTGGGAGGGCTTTGCCACCGCCACCAAGGCGGCCACGGCCGGAGGCGTGACGACGCTGGTCGACATGCCGCTGAACTGCCTCCCGCCGACGGTCACGGTGGAGGCGCTGGAGGTCAAGCGCAAGACCGCCCGGGGGCAGTTGTTCGCCGACGTGGGCCTGTGGGGCGGGGCGGTGCCTGGCAACCTCGCCGACCTCCGCCCCTTGCACGAGGCCGGCGTGTTCGGGTTCAAGTGCTTCCTGTTGCCGTCCGGCGTGGACGAGTTCCCCCAACTCGACCCGACCCGGTTGGAGGCGGCGATGCGCGAGATCGCAGCGTTCGGCGGACTGCTGATCGTGCACGCCGAGGACCCGGACGAGATCGAGCGGGCGCCGCATCCGCACAGCCCTCACTACCACGACTTCCTGCGCTCGCGACCGCCCGCTGCGGAGAACCTGGCCGTGCAGCACGCCGTGGACCTGGCGCGCCGGACCGGTTGCCGGCTGCACATCCTGCACGTGTCCAGTGCCGAGGCGGTGCCGATCATCGCCGACGCCCGTGCGGAGGGATTGCCGGTCACCGCCGAGACCTGCCCGCACTACCTGTCGTTCATCGCCGAGGACATTCCCGACCGAGCCACCCAGTTCAAGTGTTGCCCGCCGATCAGGGGGGAGGACAACCGCGACCACCTGTGGCAGGCGCTGCGCGACGGGGTGATCGACTGCGTGGTCAGCGACCACTCACCGTCCACCCTCGACCTCAAGTGCCTCGACACCGGTGACTTCGCCTCTGCCTGGGGCGGGATCTCCTCCCTGCAGGTGGGGCTGCCCGCCGTCTGGACCGAGGCGCGCCGGCGTGGCGTCGCGCTGTCGGAGGTGGTCGGCTGGATGTCCCAGAGCCCGGCGGAGCTGACCGGGATGCGACGCAAGGGCCGCATCGCCGCCGGCTTCGACGCAGATCTGGCCGTGTTCGCGCCCGACGAGGAGTTCGTGGTGGATGCCCGAGCGCTGCACCACAAGAACGCGATCACGCCGTACGACGGGCGGCGGCTGACCGGACAGGTGCGCGGCAGCTGGCTGCGGGGGCGCCGTGTCGATGTCGACGCCGCCCCTACCGGCCGGCTGCTGGTCCGCGGCGGCACCTGACCCCGCCGCCACGGTCCCAGCCGGACGGGGCAGGCCACCGCGCTGGCCGACGCAGTCGAACCGAGCCCGAACATCAACCCAAGCAACCAACGCCGAACCGAACACAGGAGCAGATCCCATGAGCAGCCGGTACTACGCACCAACGGGCGGACTCCCCGGGCAGACCCAGCTGACCACCGACCGGGCCGTCTTCACCGAGGCCTACGCGGTGCTGCCGCGCGGCACCATGACCGACATCGTCACCAGCTTCTTGCCGTTCTGGGAGGACGCCAGGCTGTGGGTCATCGCCCGGCCGCTGTCGGGCTTCGCCGAGACCTTCTCGCAGTACATCGTCGAAGTGACGCCCGGAGGCGGCTCGGACCGGCCGGAGCTCGACCCCGCCGCCGAGGGCGTGATCTTCGTGGTCGGCGGGGGTCTGGACATCTCCATCGCCGGAGAGAAGCACGCCATGGACGAGGGGGGCTACGCCTTCCTGCCACCCGGCACCGACTGGACCGTCCGCAACACCGGCACCGAGCCGGCCCGCTTCCACTGGATCCGCAAGGCGTACCAGCGGGTCGACGGGCTCGACGTGCCCGAGCCGTTCGTCACCAACGAGCGGGACATCGAGCCGGTGCCGATGCCGGACACGAACGGCGCCTGGACGACCACGCGGTTCGTGGACATGAGCGATCTCCGACACGACATGCATGTCAACATCGTCAACTTCCAACCCGGTGGCGCGATCCCGTTCCCGGAGACGCACGTGATGGAGCACGGCCTGTACGTGCTGGAGGGCAAGGCGGTCTACCTGCTGAACAAGGACTGGGTGGAGGTCCAGGAGGGCGACTTCATGTGGTTGCGCGCCTTCTGCCCCCAGGCCTGCTACGCCGGCGGTCCGGGGCGGTTCCGCTACCTGTTGTACAAGGACGTGAACCGGCACGCCGTGCTGGGACGTACCGGCCTCTGACGGCGGTGCCGGGCTGCCCGGTCGGTGTGGCCGTCAGGCGGCGATACCGGTCTTCCGGGGCCGGCCCGGTCCGCGCTTGGTCGGCACCACGGCCCCGTCCTGCAGCACCTGGCCACCCCAGACGCCCCAGGGTTCGCGTCGCTGCAGCGCGGACTCGAGGCAGTCGCGTTGGATCGGGCAGCCCTGACACAGCGCCTTCGCCCGCTCGGCCTGTGCGGAGGAGACCGCGAAGAACAGGTCGGGGGCATCCTCGCAGGCGTACCGGCGACGTTTTCGTTCCTTGCTGCCGTGCGCCGTGCTCATCCCGTGCCCCCTTAGGCTCCGCGCCTGCCACCCGTGGGGCGGCAGTGGTTCCCGCGGCGGGAGACGCGTCACGCTTGCTCACCGCCACCGGCCCGTGGCCGGTGGCGGCTGCAGTTCCCCCGTCTTCCGGTAACCTATGGAGGGTCAAAAGATTGGTCAAGTATATTTTTGTAACAGTTACATGACGCCTTGGGAAACGGACCGGTGATGGCGACCAAGCCCGGACTGCGCGAGCGCAAGAAGCAGCAGACGCACGAGCGAATCAGGCAGTGCGGGATGCGGCTGTTCCTGCGCAGCGGCTTCGACCAGGTGTCGGTCGCGGACATCGCCGCCAAGGCGGACGTCTCGAAGATGACGGTCTTCAACTACTTTCCCGCCAAGGAGGACATCTTCCTCGACGGGGCGAAGGCGATCTTCCCGGACCTGGCCAGGGTGGTGCGCGACCGGCCGCGGGAGCTCAGTGTGGTCCAGGCCGTCCGGGGGTTCGTGCTGGACGGCTTGCAGCAGCGGGCGGAGTGGACCGGCCTGCACGACGGTATCGAGCACGTCGCCGCGGCGATCTGGGACAGCCCGACCCTGCTGGCCGCCGCGACGCGTCGGTGGCGGGAGATCCGGGAGGAGCTGGTGCTGGTGCTGGACGAGGTCGCCGGCCTGCCCGAGATCAGCGGCAATGCGCGGTGGCGGATGCCGAGCGAGCACGGGAACGTGCGCCTGCCGGCCAGGGAGTCCCTGCTACCCGATCGGCTGCGGCACCGGATGATGGCCGACCACCTGGTTGGGGCGGTGCAGGACCTGGCCACGGCCAACCACCTCCGGCAGGCGCACGGAGTCGACGCCGACGCAGGGTTGGCCGACGCACTGAGAGCCGCCGAACTGGCCTTCGAGCTGGTGGAGCAGGGCATGCGCGACTTCCCGGGTACGAGCGGTGCGACCGGCGAGCCCTGACTCGCTGCCGCCCGCGTACCCGGCGGGCGGGTGCAGCGGTGCCGCGCGAGGTGTCGGCGCCCGGGCCGCCGGGTAGGGGCCGGTGGTGCTGCACAGCTCCTCCGACCACTCCACGGAGGAGGGACGGGACCCCGATCGCTGGCGTGCGCTGAGCGTCTGCCTGGTCGCGGGATTCATGGCCCTGATGGACGTGAGCATCGTCAACGTGGCGCTGCCCTCGATCCGGGAGGGGCTGCACGCCAGCACCAGCGACCTGCAGTGGATCGTGTCCGGATATGCGCTGACCTTCGGCCTGGTGCTGGTGCCCTCGGGACGGCTGGGTGACGCCCGCGGACGACGGGCCATGTTCGTCGGAGGCGTCGCGCTGTTCACGCTCGCCAGCCTCGCCGCCGGACTGGCACCCACGTCGACGATGCTGGTCGTGGCCAGGCTGGTCCAGGGCATCGGCGGGGGCCTGCTCAACCCACAGATCAACGGCTTGATCCAACAGCTGTTCCGCGGCGCCGAGCGAGGCACGGCGTTCGGTCTGCTGGGCTCGACCATCGGCGTGTCGACTGCCATCGGGCCGCTGCTCGGTGGCCTGATCATCAAGGGACTGGGTACGGACACCGGCTGGCGGTGGATCTTCATCGTCAATCTCCCGGTCGGGATCGTGTGCATCGTGTTGGCGTTCCGCTACCTCAAGCCGGGTCATGGGGTGCGAAGGCGCGAGGATCTGGACCCGGTGGGCGTGATCCTGCTCGGACTCGCTGTGCTCGCCGTGCTGCTGCCGCTGGTCGAGGAGCGGCAGTGGGCGGGCGCTGGCAAGTGGTGGCTGCTGCTGGTCGGCCTGCTGCTGCTTGGCGCGTTCGTGCTCTGGGAGCGCTGGCACGCCGCCCGCGGCGGGTCGCCACTGGTTGACCTGCGGTTGTTCGGGATCGGCAGCTACAGCTTCGGGATCACGATCGGGATGCTGTACTTCTCCGGCTTCACCAGCGTGTTCTTCGTACTCACCCTGTATCTGCAGCTGGGCTTGGGCTACAGCGCGCTGCTGGCCGGGCTCACGCTGACACCGTTCGCCGCGGGGTCGGCGATCGCCGCGTCGATCGGCGGGCGGATCGTGACCCGGCTCGGGCGACCAGTGGTGGTGGTCGGCCTGGTGATGGTGCTGGCCGGTCTCGGCCTCACGGATCTGGTGCTGATACTGCGCGGCCAGCAGCCCTCCTGGTGGATGACCCTGCCGCTGTTGCTCGCCGGCCTCGGCAGCGGCCTGGTGATCTCGCCCAACATCACGCTCGCGGTGTCCGAGGTTCCGGTCGCCCGGGCCGGTACTGCCGGGGGAGTACTGCAGACGGCCCAGCGGATCGGGACCGCCGCAGGCATCGCGCTGATCGGGTCGGTGTTCTTCGGCCGGCTCGGCGGCGACTTCGCGCAGGCGGCGAGTATCGCGCTGCGGGTCACGCTGCTGCTGGTCGCTGTCGCGTTGGCGGCGGCGCTGCTGGACGTCTTCGTGTCCCGCCGGCGGACCCGGCGGCCCGCACCGACCGCCCGCTGACCTCCGCAGGCCGGACCGGCGCCGGACGATGCTACCGGCCGGCGCCGGTGAGCCGGTTCGCGTACGTGGAGATGGTGTAGGTGCCGACGCCCAGCACGACGTCAAGTGCGTTCTGGCTGGTGAACCCGTGCCCGAGGAAGTCGTCGAGCGTCGTCTCCGGCACGGCGCCGCGGGTCTCCATCACCGTGGCCGTGAAGCGGCGTAGGGCCTCGTACCGGTCGTCTGTGAGGGCGGTGCCGCGCACGAGGTCCGCGGCCAGCCCGGTGTCGGGTGCCGCGCGCTCGAGGATCGCGGAGTGCATCCGGATGCAGACGTGGCAGCCGTGGTGTGCCGCGACCACCAGTGTGACGATCTCGCGCTCCACCTGGGACAGCGAAGACCTCTCGTACTCCGTATGGGCGGCGAGGAACCCGCGCAGGGTCTCCGGCGCGGCGGCCATCCGGGCGACGGCGTCGGGCAGGCGCTGGCCGCTGCCCTGGATGCTGAGCAGGGTCGGGCGGATCCGCTCGGCGGCGTCGTCGACGGTCTTGGCCGGGAATCGCGAGGTCGCGGTCATGACGCTCCAATAGTCAATGTGGTTGTCTTGTACGTGAAGCCCACCACATGGACAACGCGGTTGTCTACTAGATTGTGCGATGTGACCGAGACTGATGCCTCCCGCGGCTTCGAGCTGCCCCTGCTGCTGCTCGGTGCCTTCCGCGACATCATCGACGAGCTGCACCGCAGGTTGGCCGAGGCGGGGCATCCCGACGCACGGCCGTGGCACGGGTTCGCGTTGCAGGCCGTCGGCCGGGGGGCGGCTACGGCGGCGGAGCTCGGTGCCGCGATGGGCGTGAGCAAGCAGGCGGCCGGCAAGGCGGTGGAGAAGCTGGAGGCGCAAGGCTATGTGCGCCGGGTCCCGCACCCGGACGACGCTCGTGCGAAGCGGATCGTGGTCAGCCGGCGTGGACACGACCTGCTGCGGCGGTCGGAGCAGAGTTTCACCGAGATCCGGTCTGGGTGGGTGGACCAGCTGGGGGAGCGGCGCGTCCGCGCGCTGGAGTCGACGCTGCTCGCGGTGACCGAACCGCGGCTGAGCATCGACACGCCCGGCTGGTGGGCCGCGCCGGGCCGCTAGCCGGACCCGCCGGTGGCCCGGGCGCCGGTGGACAGGCGGCGTTGGGCAATCGGGCCCGGACATGACACCATCGACGGCGTGACGAGCGGCTCCGACGATGAGCAGCGCCTGCGCGACCTGGTACGGCTGCGCAGGGTGCGCGACCGGATCGACCGCGAGTACACCCAGCCGCTGGACGTGGAGGCGCTCGCCCGCGGGGTGCACATGTCCGCCGGGCACCTGAGCCGGGAGTTCCGCCGGGTTTACGGCGAGCCGCCCTACAGCTACCTGATGACCCGCCGGATCGAGCGGGCGATGGCGCTGCTGCGCCGCGGGGACCTGAGCGTGACCGAGGTGTGCTTCGCGGTCGGCTGCTCCTCGCTGGGCACGTTCAGCACCAGGTTCACCGAGCTGGTCGGGGTGCCGCCGAGCGTGTACCGGGAACAGGCGACACCAGCGTCGGCGGGCATCCCGTCGTGCCTGGAGAAGCAGGTGACCAGACCGGTCAGGAATCGAGAAGCCCGCCCAACCGGCCGCGGTTAGCCTCATGGCCATGGATATCACCATTCACTACGCCTTCCTTCCGCAGACCGACCCGGAGGCCGCGTTGGCCTTCTACCGCGACACTCTCGGGTTCGAGCTCCGCCAAGACGTGGGGTACGAGAACATGCGGTGGCTCACGGTCGGTCCCCCCAACCAGCCGGAGACCGGCATCGTGCTGCATCCGCCGGCCGCCGACCCCGGGATCACCGAAGAGGAGCGGCGCACCATCCTCGAGCTGATCGCGAAGGGCGCCTACACCGCGCTCACGCTCGCCACCAAGGACCTCGACGCGCTGTTCGATCGGTTGCAGGCCAGCGGTGCCGAGGTCGTCCAGGAGCCGACCGACCAGCCGTACGGCGTGCGGGACTGTGCCTTCCGCGACCCGACCGGCAACCTGATCCGTATCAACGCTGTGCCCTGACAGCACCCGATGAGGCTCGGCACCGGGCCGGCGGGCGCTACAGTCGGTGCGCCGCCGAGCCAGCCTGTGTCCACCGCCCGTGCCGAACCCGTCCGTACCGATGAGGAGACATGAATCCCAGGACGAAGAGTGCCGCACAGTCGAAGCAACACCCCGCCGACAGCCACGACCTGATCCGCGTCCAGGGCGCCCGCGTCAACAACCTGAAGGACGTGAGCGTCGAGCTGCCGAAGCGCCGGCTGACCGTGTTCACCGGGGTGTCCGGCTCGGGCAAGAGCTCGCTGGTCTTCAGCACGATCGCCGCCGAGTCGCAGCGGCTGATCAACGAGACCTACAGCGCGTTCCTGCAAGGCTTCATGCCGACGTTGGCCCGACCCGAGGTCGACTTCCTGGACGGGCTGACCACCGCGATCATCGTGGACCAGGAGCGGATGGGCTCGAATCCCCGGTCCACGGTCGGCACCGCCACCGACGCGAACGCGATGCTGCGGATCCTGTTCAGCCGGCTGGGTAAGCCCCACATCGGCGGACCTGCCGCGTTCGCGTTCAACGTGCCCTCGGTCCGGGCCAGCGGCGCCATCACCGTCCAGCGCGGCGACAAGACCCGCGCGGAGAAGGCGACCTTCAACCGGGTCGGCGGCATGTGCCCTCGGTGTGAGGGCATGGGATCGGTGAACGACTTCGACCTGTCCGCCCTCTACGACGACAGCAAGTCGCTGAACGAGGGTGCGCTGAAGATCCCCGGCTACAGCATGGAGGGCTGGTACGGCCGCATCTTCCGCGGCTGCGGCTGGTTCGACATGGACAAGCCGATCAAGAAGTTCACCAAGAAGGAGCGGCACGACCTGCTCTACAAGGACGCGACCAAGATCAAGGTCGAGGGGGTGAACCTGACCTACCTGGGCCTGATCCCGCAGATCCAGAAGTCGTTCCTGTCCAAGGACGTGGAGGCGATGCAGCCCCACATCCGGTCGTTCGTGGAACGCGCGGTCACGTTCACCACCTGCCCGGACTGCGCGGGCACGCGGCTCGCTCCCGAGGCCCGATCGTCGAAGATCAACGGCAAGAGCATCGCCGATCTGTGCTCGATGCAGATCACCGATCTGGCGGACTGGGTCCGGGACCTCGACGAGCCGTCGGTGGCGCCGCTGCTGTCTGGTCTGCAGCACCTGCTCGACTCGTTCGCACAGATCGGCCTCGGCTACCTGTCTCTGGACCGTCCCGCGGGCACGCTGTCCGGGGGAGAGGCGCAGCGGACGAAGATGATCCGCCACCTCGGCTCGTCGCTGACCGACGTCACGTATGTGTTCGACGAACCGACGATCGGCATGCATCCCCACGACATCGAGCGGATGAACGCCCTGCTGCTGCAGCTACGGGACAAGGGCAACACCGTGCTGGTCGTCGAGCACAAGCCGGAGACCATCGCGATCGCCGATCATGTCGTCGACCTGGGGCCCGGCGCGGGGAGCGACGGCGGGATGGTCTGCTTCGAGGGCAGCGTGTCGGCCCTGGCCGAGAGCGACACCATCACCGGTCGACACCTCGACGACCGGGCCAGCCTCAAGGAGTCCGTGCGCACGCCGTCCGGCGCCCTCGAGGTGCGCGGCGCATCGCTACACAACCTGCAGGACGTCGACGTCGATGTGCCGCTGGGGGTGCTGTGTGTGGTCACCGGGGTGGCGGGCTCGGGCAAGTCGTCGCTGATCCACGGCTCGGTCGAGGACCGCGACGGGGTGGTGGTGATCGACCAGGGCGCGATCCGCGGTTCGCGGCGCAGCAACCCGGCGACGTATACCGGGTTGCTCGACCCCATCCGCAAGGCGTTCGCCAAGGAGAACGGCGTGAAGCCGGGGTTGTTCAGCTCCAACTCTGAGGGCGCCTGCCCTACCTGCAACGGCGCCGGGGTGGTCTACACCGACCTCGGGGTGATGGCCACGGTCGAGTCGACCTGTGAGGACTGCGAGGGGAAGCGGTTCCAGGCCGCGGTGCTCGAGTACACCTTCGGCGGCAAGGACATCAGCGAGGTGCTGGCGATGTCGGTGGCCGCGGCGAAGGCGTTCATCGCCGACGGCGACGCGCGGATCCCGGCGGCGCACAAGATCCTGCAGCGACTGTCCGACGT
>CAZNCE010000109.1:0-5739 GCA_964571285.1 uncultured Nocardioidaceae bacterium
TGCAGCTGATCATGGACTCGCTGCGCTACTGGGTCACCGAGATGCACGTCGACGGGTTCCGGTTCGACCTGGCCGCGAGCCTGGCCCGCCAGTTCCACGAGGTGGACCGGCTGAGCGCGTTCTTCGACCTGGTGCAGCAGGACCCCGTCGTGTCGCAGGTCAAGTTGATCGCGGAGCCGTGGGACGTCGGTCCGGGGGGCTACCAGGTGGGCAACTTCCCACCCCGCTGGAGCGAGTGGAACGGCAAGTACCGCGACACGATGCGCGACTTCTGGCGCGGTGAGCCGGCCACGCTCGGCGAGTTCGCGGCCCGGCTGTCCGGCTCGTCGGACCTGTACGAGAGCGACGGCCGCGCCCCGTACTCCTCGATCAACTTCGTCACCGCCCACGACGGCTTCACGCTGCGCGACCTGGTGTCGTACAACGAGAAGCACAACGAGGCCAACGGCGAGGGCGGCCAGGACGGCACCAACGACAACCGGTCGTGGAACTCCGGGGCCGAGGGCGAGACCGACAACCCGGAGATCCTGGCGCTGCGGGCACGGCGCGTGCGCAACATGCTGGCCACGGTGCTGTTCAGCCAGGGCACCCCGATGATCCTGCACGGCGACGAGCTGGGGCGGACCCAGGGCGGCAACAACAACGCCTACTGCCAGGACAACGAGATCAGCTGGATCGACTGGTCGGACATCGACGAGCAGCTGATCGAGTTCGTGCAGCGGCTCACCGCGCTGCGGGCCGAGCACCCGGTGCTGCGCCGCCGACGGTTCTTCACCGGGCAGAGCGGACCGGACGGGGTGCCGGACGTGTCGTGGCTGCGCCCGGACGGCGAGCCGATGGACCAGCACGACTGGGGATCGGAGGTGCTGCGGGAGCTGGCGGTGCACTTCAACGGCGACGCGATCACCGAACCCGGACCACGCGGCGAGCAGATCTCCGGCGACTCGTTCCTGATGCTGTGCAACGCCGGCGGTGACAAGGCCGACTTCAGCCTCCCCGACGGTGCGTTCGGCGAGCAGTGGGAGCTGGTCCTGGACACCGACGACGACACGGTCGGCGCCGAGCCCGAGCATCAGGTGCTGCGCGCCGGCACGGTGCGCACGCTGGTCCCGTACTCCCTCGTGCTGCTGCGCCGTGCCTGAGCATCCGCCGCTGAGCAGCTACCGGCTGCAGCTGCACGCCGGCTTCGGGTTCGACGACGCGACCGAGCTGGTGCCCTACCTCGCCTCGCTCGGCATCACCCACCTGTACCTGTCCCCGGTGCTGCAGGCCGTCGCCGGCTCGCTGCACGGGTACGACGTGGTCGACCACGATCGGGTGTCGGACGACCTGGGCGGTGCGGACGCGCTGGTACGGCTGGCCGAGACCAGCCACGAGCACGGCCTCGGGGTCGTCGTCGACGTGGTGCCCAACCACATGGCGATCCCGGCGCCGGAGCACCTCAACCGGCCGCTGTGGCAGGTGCTGGCCCAGGGCCGGGAGGCGCCGACCGCCCGCTGGTTCGACATCGACTGGGACGCGTGCGGGGGCCGGCTCCCGCTGCCGTTCCTCGGCGACGACCTGCAGACCTGCCTGGCGCGGGGAGAGCTGCGGCTGGACCGGCATGACGGCCGCCCGGTGGTGCGCTACCACGACCATGCGTTCCCGCTGGCCGACGGCACGTTCGACCAGGCGCTGCTCGACAAGGCGCTGTTCGACGAGGGCCGGCAGCCCGCGCGGCTGGACCCGGAGGAGCTCGGCCGGCTGCTGGACCGGCAGCACTACCGACTGGTCAACTGGCGCCGAACACCCGAACTGCTGGCCTACCGGCGGTTCTTCGACGTGACCACGCTGATCGCGCTGCGGGTGGAGGACGAGGAGGTGTTCGCCCCCACCCACCGGCTGCTGCTCGACCTGCACCGGCGCGGCGTCGTCGACGGGTTCCGGATCGACCATCCCGACGGGCTCACCGACCCGCAGGGCTATCTGGACCGGCTGCGCCGGGCCACCGGTGACGCCTGGGTCGTGGTGGAGAAGATCGTGGAGGGGGACGAGCAGCTGCCCCACGCCTGGGCGTGCGCGGGCACCACCGGCTACGACGGCCTGCGGGCCGTGCAGCAGGCCTTCGTGCCGCCGACGGGCGACCGGCTCGGAGCGCTGTGGGCTGACGTGCAGATGGCCGCCGACGCAGCCTCGGAGGCTGCCGCCGACGGGGACTCGGAGCCGTCGTTGGCCGCCGTCGAGCGGCGCGCCAAGCAGCAGGTGGTCGCCGAGCTGCTCGCCCCCGAGCTCGACCGGCTGACCCGCGCGGCGCTGCAGGCGGCCCGCGACGCGGGGGAGCAGCCCGACGGGCAGTGGCTCCGGGAGGCGCTCGGCGAGCTGCTGGTCCAGCTGGACCGCTACCGCATCTACCTGCGGCCGGGTTTCCCGCCCGACCCGGACCAGGCGGCCGGGCTGGACGCGCTCGTGCGCCGGGCGAAGGAGCGCCGGCCGGAGCTGGCCGAGGTGTTCGACCTGCTGCACCGGCTGCTCGGCAACACCACGACGGAGTCCGCGGCCGGTCGCGACCTGGTCGTACGGTTCCAGCAGACCAGCGGGCCGGTGATGGCCAAGGGTGTCGAGGACACCACGTTCTACCGCTGGCACGAGCTGGTCGCGCTGGACGAGGTCGGCGGCGACCCGTCGGACCTGCACGAAGCGACCACCGACCGACTGCACGCCTGGGCCCGCCGCCAGCAGCGCACGTACCCCGCCGGCATGACCACGCTGTCCACCCACGACACCAAGCGCGGCGAGGACGTCCGCGCCCGGTTGCTGGCCGCCGCCGGGTCGTTCGAGGGATGGCGGGCCGCCTGGGAGCAGGTGCGGACGGCCGCCGGCCGGCACGGCGTGGACGAGCCCGCCGCGTACCTGCTCATGCAGACCCTGCTCGGCGCCTGGCCGATCAGTCCGGAGCGGCTGGACGCCTATCTGGTCAAGGCGCTCCGCGAGGGCAAGCAGCACACCACCTGGACCGCGCCGGACGAGGAGTACGAGCAGCGGGTGCTCGGGCTCGCCGCGGAACTGACCCAGGACGGGCTGCCGGACGCGCCGGCCACCCTGCTCGACCGGTCCGCCGAGGCGATTCGGGCCGTCACGCTCGGCACCAAGCTGGTGCAGCTGACCGTGCCGGGGGTGCCCGACCTCTACCAGGGCTGTGAGGTGGTGCAGCTGTCGCTGGTCGACCCGGACAACCGCCGGGTCCCCGACTACCGGGACATCCGGGCGCGACTGGCCCGGCTGGACGGCGGAGAGCCCCCGGCCGACCTCGCCGACGAGAAGCTGCTGGTCACCTCGCGGGCCCTGCGGCTGCGGCGACGGCTGCCCGAGGTGTTCCGCGGCGACCACCGGGAGCTCGAGGGGACCGGTCCGCACGTGGTCGGGTTCGTTCGCGGCGGACGGGTGCTGACCCTCGCCACCCGCTGGCCGGCGCAGCTGGCCCGCGACGGCGGGTTCGGCGAGGCCACCGTGCCGGTGCCGGACGGCACCTGGGAGGACGTGCTCACCGGCGCCCGGGTCGCCGGCGGCGACCGCCGGGCGGCCGACCTGTTCCACGAGCTGCCGGTCTGCCTGCTGCTCGCCCGCGAGGAGGCGGCGTGACCAGGGTGTGGGCGCCGTCCGCGGACGCGGTCGACCTGGTGCTGCCACAGCCCGGCGGCACCGACCGCCGTACCCCCATGCAGGCGGCGTCGGGCGGCTGGTGGGAGGCCGAGCCGCTGCCCGACGGCACCCGCTACCAGTTCAGCCTGGACGGCGGGCAGCCGCTGCCCGACCCGCGGGCGCCGCGGCTGCCCGACGGCCCGGACGGACCGGCGCAGGCGTTCGACCCGCGGAGCTTCGGGTGGACGGATCAGCGCTGGAGCGGGTTCGAGCTGCCCGGCGCGGTGATCTACGAACTGCACGTCGGGACGTTCACCGCCGCGGGAACGCTGGACGCGGCCATCGGGCGGCTCGACCACCTGTCCGAGCTCGGCATCGACGTGGTGGAGCTGCTGCCGGTGGCCAGCTTCCCGGGCCGGGACGGCTGGGGGTACGACGGGGTGGGGCTGTTCGCCGTGCACGAGCCCTACGGCGGGCCGGAGGCGCTGCTGCGGTTCGTCGACGCCTGCCATGCCCGCGGCATCGGCGTGTGCCTGGACGTCGTCTACAACCACCTCGGCCCGAGCGGCAACTATCTGGCCCGGTTCGGGCCGTACTTCACCGACGACTACCGCACCCCGTGGGGGCAGGCGGTGAACCTGGACGGCCCCGGCAGCGACGAGGTGCGCGGCTTCTTCCTCGACAACGCGGTCCGCTGGCTGCGCGACTTCCACATCGACGCGCTGCGGCTGGACGCCGTGCATGCGCTGTACGACGAGCGGGCGGTGACGTTCCTGGAGGAGATGACGGCAATCGTGGACGCGCTGGCCGAACAGGAGCGCCGGCCGCTGTGGCTGATCGCCGAGTCCGACCGCAACGACCCGTACACGGTGACCGCGCGGAGCAGCGGCGGTCTCGGCCTGGACGCGCAGTGGGCGGACGACGTGCACCACGCCTGGCACGTGCTGCTGACCGGTGAGCGCCAGGGCTACTACGAGGACTTCCACCAGCCGGGGGCGCTGGCCAAGGTGACCAACCGGGTGTTCTTCCACGACGGCACCTGGTCCAGTTTCCGCGGCCGGCGCCACGGTCGGCCGGTCGACGTGGACCGTACCCGCGGCTGGCGGTTCGTGGTGTCGCTGCAGACCCACGACCAGGTGGGCAACCGGGCCCGCGGCGACCGGCTGTCGGCGTCGCTGCCGCCGGGCGTGCTGGCCTGCGGCGCCGCGCTGCTGTTGACCGCGCCGATGACCCCGATGCTGTTCATGGGGGAGGAGTGGGGGGCCTCGACCCCGTGGCAGTTCTTCACCGACCACACCGACCCGGCGGTGGCCGAGGGCGTGCGCACCGGCCGGCGGCGGGAGTTCGCCGAGCACGGGTGGCGGCCCGACCAGGTGCCCGACCCGCAGCACGAGGCCACCGTGGAGCGCTCCCGGTTGGACTGGTCGGAGCCGGCCAGCGAGCCGCACGACCGGCTGCTGCGCTGGTATCGCGAGCTGATCCGGCTCCGCCGGATGCGTGCCGACCTGCGGGCGTCCCGGCTGGGTGACATCCCGATCGTGCACGACACCGCTGCGCGGACCGTGTTGGTCGTCCGCGGCCAACACCGGGTCGCGGTGAACCTCGGGGACACCGAGGCTCGGCTGGACCTGCGGCTGGACGAGCCGGTCCACCGCGACCTGGTCACCCGCACGCCCCTCGACCCCGCCCGCCCCGCCCCCGAGGTGGTGGTGCTGCTCGCCTGGGATGCGGCCGGCACGTCGCTGGAGGACGACCGGCTGGTGCTGCCGCCGCAGTCTGCCGCCGTGGTCGGCCCCCTCTCCCCGCATCCCCCCATCCGGTGAGAAGCCAAAACTTCCCGCTGAGAAGCCAAAACTTCCCCGTGAGACGTCAAGACTTCCCGCTGAGAAGCCAAAGCTTCCCCGTGAGATGTCAACTTCGACGTCGTTGACATCTCGACATCCCGATCGACCTTCCGACGAGAGCCGCGGGGCGTCTCACCAGCAGGGGGACGACGTACCCTCTGCCCCGCGGCGACGATCGTCTCGTGTGCAGCGGTCGCTCTGGTACGTGCCATGTCTCCGTGCCTGCGGAGACGACCGGTCCGCCCGCGATTGACCGCTCGCCGGGAACTTTTGGCTT
>CAZNCE010000109.1:5839-11754 GCA_964571285.1 uncultured Nocardioidaceae bacterium
TTGGCTTCTCAGCGGGAAGTTTTGGCTTCTCACGGATGGTGGGGGTCAGCGGCGGGGGCGGGCCAGCCGGGGCAGGTCGCCGGCCAGCCACTCGCCGAACGGCCGCAGGCTGTCCAGCACCACGTCGGCGCCGGCGGCCCGCAGGGTCTCGGCGTCGTTCGCGCCGGTCGCCACCCCGACCGCGTGCGCCGAGCCGGCGGCAGCCGCGGCCATGTCGCCGGGGTGGTCGCCCACATAGACGGTGGCGCCCTCGGTCAGCAGCGCCTGCGCCTTGTCGAGCGCGAACAGTTCGCCGTAGACGCCGTCCACCAATCGCTCCAGCCCGGACTCGCGCAGTGCGGTGTGCACCGCCGGGCCGAACTTCGCCGACACCACCACGCTGCGGCCGCCCAGCGCGTGCACCGCCTCCAGCGCCTCGCGGGCGCCGGGCATCGGCGCGGTGACCGGCGCGTCGTCCGCGTCGTAGTGGCGGCGATAACGCAGCACCAGCGCATCGGCGTCGATCGCCGGCGCGACGGCCGCCGCGGTGTGGGTCAGCGGCACGCCCAGATGCGGCTCGAGCTCGGCCCGTGACACCTCGACGCCCAGGTCGCGCAGCGCTCGGCGGAACGAGCTGAGGATGCGCTCGCGCGAGTCCACCAGGGTGAGGTCGAGGTCGAACCCGATCACCGGCGGGTCCAGCCGCCGCTGCGTCATCTGGCCTCCAGTCGTTCAGTCATCGGTTCCTGCGCGGGCGCCGCCGCTCCGTCGCCGTGCCGCGTTCGGTTGCCGGGCGTCCGGCTGCGCCCCCAGCTGGCCCACGCAGAGTGCGGCCGCGTGCATGGCCAGTGCCGGGCCGCCGACCAGGTAGCCGGCGGCCAGCGCGTCCCCGGCCCCGGTCACATCGACCGGTTCGACCGGCTCGGCCGGATGGTGGACCACCTGGCCTCCGGAGCGCACCGTGGCCCCGCGGGGGCCGTCCTTGCAGACCACGTCGAACGTCGCGTCGGCCGGCGCCAGCCCCAGGATGTCCCACTCGGCCACGGTCGCGAACACCAGGTCCGGCGCCAGTGCGGTGAGCAGCCGCCGGAACCGTCCGGCGCCATACCGCCGCAGCATCGACGCCGACGCCAGATCGATCGACACCCGGGTGCCGTCGGCCCGTACCGGCTCGAGCAGCCGCTGCAGGACCACGAGCCGCTCCGCGTCGTCGGCCGGGGTCGCCCTGAGCAGGGGGTACGACGAGACGTGCAGCCAGTCCAGACCGGCCGGCAGCGGCACCGACCCGACCTGCGGCCACCAGTCGTCCGGCCCGGGGTCCGAGGCGAGGGTGCGCGAGCCGGGTTCGAGCAGCGCGACCACGGTCCCCGCCGCGCTGACCGGGACACCGCTCAGCCGTACGCCGCGTTCGCGCAGCGCCGACTCGACCGCGGCCAGCGACCCGTCCCCGGGATGCGGCCCGACCAGCGTGGCGGCCCCGCCGAGCGCGGCGACCCACGCGGCGACGTTGGCCGCCTGCCCACCGGGCGCCAGCCGGATCCGGGCCGGGGTGTCGTCGTCGGCGCGCAGGCCGTGCGGGGCCTCCACCAGGACGTCGAGCACGATGTCGCCGATCGCCGCGACGCTCGGCGTCGCGGCGGGCGCGGTCGGGCTCGGCATGGCGTTCTCCGGGGGAGTCGTCCAACTGTCCGCAGCAGGCTACTGTCCCTGTCGTGGCACCCAACCCGAGCATGGACATCCACCCCGAGGTCGGCGACGCGCTGGACCGGGGACAGGCCGTCGTGGCGCTCGAGTCCACGATCATCAGCCACGGGCTGCCGGCCGACAGCAGCGCCGGGATCGCCCGGCAGATCGAGGACGCGGTACGCGAGTCCGGCGCGGTGCCGGCCACCATCGCGCTGCTGGACGGCCGGGTACGGATCGGCCTGGACGACGCGGCCCTGGACCGGATCGCCACCGAGGAGGGCGTGGTCAAGGCCAGCGTGCGCGACCTGGGGTTCATCCTGGCCGGCGAGGTGGCCGGTGCGACCACGGTCGCGGCCACCGCGCTGCTCGCGCACCGCGTCGGGATCCCCCTGTTCGCGACCGGCGGCCTGGGCGGCGTGCATCGTGGCGCGGAGCAGAGCTGGGACGTGTCCGCCGACCTTGGCGCGCTGGCGCAGGTGCCGATCACCGTGGTCTGCGCGGGGGTGAAGTCGATCCTCGACGTCCCGGCGACGATGGAGCGCCTGGAGTCGCTGTCGATCGCCCTGCTCGGCTACGGCACCGACGCCTTCCCCGGCTTCTACATCCGCGACTCGGGTACGCAGGTGCCGTGGCGGCTGGACGATCCGGCCGAGATCGCCGAGGTGATGCGGCAGCGGTCGGCGCTCGGGCTGAGCCAGGCGCTGATCGTCGCCAACCCGATCCCCGAGGCGGAGCAGATGGATCCGGCGCTGCACGACCGCACACTCACCGAGGCGCTGCACGCGCTGGACGAGCAGCGGGTGACCGGCAAGGACGTCACGCCGTTCCTGCTGGCGTACTTCCACGAGCACACCGGCGGCGCCAGCCTGGACGCCAACGTGGCGCTGGTGCTGAACAACGCCAGGCTGGCCGGCCGGATCGCCGTCGCGGCTGCCAAGGGGTGAGCCGATGCGGGTCCTGGTCCTCGGCTCCGGGGTGATCGGGCTGACCTGTGCGGTCCGAATCGCCGAGTCCGGGCACGAGGTCGCCGTGCTGGCCAGGGACCTGCCGGCCGAGACCACGTCCGCGGTGGCCGCCGCGCTCTGGTACCCGTACCGCGTCGGGCCGCAGGAGCGGGTGGACGGTTGGGGCAGGGCCGGTTTCGCCCGGTTCGCGGAGCTGGCGCGGACCGAGCCGGACAGCGGCGTCACCATGGTGGCGGGCAACGAGCTGCTGTCCGCGGCCGCACCGGACCCGTGGTGGTCCGGCGCGGTGCCGTCCCTGCAGCGGCTGCACGAGTTCCCGGCCGGCTATGTCGACGGCTGGACGTTCCGCGCCCCGGTGATCGAGATGCCGGTCTATCTGCGCTGGCTGACCCGGCGGCTCACCGACGCGGGCGGCACCCTCACCCGGATGGCGCTCGGCGGGCTGCCGGACCGCGCCGAGGTGGTGGTGAACGCCGTCGGACTGGCCGCACGGGCGTTGGTCGGCGACGAGTCGGTGAGCCCGATCCGCGGCCAGGTGGTGCACGTGGAGCAGTTCGGCCTGGACCGGTGGTGGCTGGACGCGGACGGCCCCACGTACGTGATCCCGCGCAGCAAGGACATCGTGGTCGGGGGCACCGACACCCCGGGCAGCTGGAACCTGCGCCCGGACCCGGACGCCGCGCACGCGATCCTGGAGCGGGCCGCGCGGCTGGTGCCACAGCTCGCCGACGCCCGGGTGCTGAGCCACCGGGTCGGCCTGCGTCCCTGGCGGCCGCGGGTACGGCTCGAGGCCGAGCCGTTGCCGGGCGGCGGGAGGGTGCTGCACTGCTACGGCCACGGCGGTGCCGGGGTGACGCTGTCCTGGGGCTGCGCGGACGAGGTGTGCAGCCTGCTGTGACCGCAGGCTCGGTGACCTCCCCATCCGCGGACGGGCCCGGCGTAACCGGATTGCCGGGCGGCGGGGGCGACGCGATACTTCGGCCATGCTCGATCACGTCTCGATCCAGTGCGCCGACATCGCCGCCAGCGCCGCGTTCTACGACGCCGTACTGGACCCGCTCGGCGGCCGCCGGGTGATGGACTTCGGCTCGGCCATCGGCTACGGCACCGACCGGCCGTCGTTCTGGATCGGGGCGCAGCAGACCGGGCAGGGCTTCCGGGAGTCGCACCTGGCGTTCGCCGCGCCCGACCGGGACGCGGTCCGCGCGTTCCACCGGGCCGCGTTGGAAGCTGGCGCGCAGGTGCTGCACGAGCCGCGGCTGTGGCCGGAGTACCACCCGAGCTACTACGGCGTGTTCGTCCGCGACCCGGACGGCAACAACGTGGAGGCCGTTTGCCACCGTCCGGACGCATCGGCCTAGCGCCGGTCGACGGCCCTCATAGGACTATTCCAGGGCCGGGATCTGGTTTGTCGACGGCCGCTCGCGCCGGTGTTCTGAGAAGACAGTGTGTAGAGAGGCAAGGCCCCTCGCGGCACTCGGCCGCGAGGGGCGACTTCGGCGATTGGTGCTACGCCAAGTCGTCGGGGATGCGGCGACCCACGGCGTCGTAGTAGTTCCGCAGGTGAATCATCCCGTCCTCCGTGATCCACCGGCCGCCGTCGGCATCCTTTTCCCAGCCGAGCGTCCAAGCATTCCAGCCGCGCCCGTCACGGTAGCCAGCGGCCTTGGCGATGGAAACCGACTCCTCGGGGGTGGCGGCGCGGCCCTCGCGTACGTTGATGGCCCGAAGGCTGGCCCACAAGACCAGGCCGCACCAATCCTGCTGGAGCCGGCTCCCATCCACCAGCGGGCGAACGGGCGGCGTGTCACTACCGGGGTCGAAGACGGGGAGGCTCGCCTGATCGGCCGCCCTCGCCTCATTGAGGATGAGCTCAATCTCTTCCGTCTCCGCCCGGATATCACTGAGAATCTCGATGATGCGATCGACGTTCATGTTTCCTCCTGAAATCTGTATTGATGTGTGCATGAACGCTTAAACTATACAACGGTAGAAGCAACAGTACAAGCAGATTATGGCTTCTGATCCACATTGAAGATCCGAAGGCTGAGATCGCTCGACTCCGCACCGTGGCAGCCGAAGCGAGTAGCCGTGCGATGTGCACACAGAGGATCCGCGACCGCAGTCTCAAACCCGGTCCGTGGACTGAGAAGTTGTAGCGCCGTCGCCACTCTCGCCTCGCTTCACCTCGTCGGGACAGGCATCGGCGACGCCTTCGGGTGCGAGCGACATCGACCTCGGCCGACAGGCGTCCGATCAGTGGGCGCTAAGCCACCAAATCCTCGACACGGCCGCATCGGGACGAGAACAGCCGGACGCTCGGGTCGTCCAGCCCGCGCAGAGCGTCGTTGTCAACGACCGCGCAGGTGATGGTGCGATCTTGGGCAATGACGCGGCCCGACGGCTTTGATCTCCTGAGGGCGCAGACAGCGCACGGCGCCCTTTGGAGTGAGCAGCAGATCGCGATGGAGCAGATGGAGGCTCAGCTGCCTCGCCGTCGATCTCCCGTGCTGCTTCACAGTCAGCCGGCAAGTCGGGTTCCTAGGCACTTCCACGCGTTCGTATACATGGACGCGGCCGTTCGGTGAATGGAGTCGGCGACCGCGGCGCCCTCGCCGAGATGGTTCACGACGTCCCGCTAACCATCCGGGCACCACCCTGCTTCGGTGTTCTTGAGATGTGCAGGCGGCGTCCATCGTTGGGCACCCGAGTAGCTTTCCAGCGGTCGAAAAGTTCGAGGGCGGGTTCGCCGATACGTCGTCAGTGCAGTTTCGAGGTTCGGGTGCACGATGACAACTGCGGCCGTCAGGGGCACTAATGAAGTCCGCGTGGGAGCGGTCGGTGCGATCGAGGCGACCGCTTCGTGGACGAGCTTCGATGCGGCCCAAGCTGTGGGGCTAGAATAGCCGGCCGCTCGGGTCGTCCAGGCCGCGCAGGGCGTCATAGTCGACCACGACGCACTGGATGCCCCGATCGGCCGCCAGCACCCTGGCCTGCGGCTTGATGGCCTGGGCGGCGAAGAAGCCCCGGACCGGCGACAGCAGCGGATCGCGGTTCAGCAGCTCCAGATAGCGGGTCAGCTGCTCCACGCCGTCGATCTCGCCGCGTCGTTTCACCTCCACGGCGACCGTGCCACCGTCGGCGTCCCGGCACAGCAGGTCCACCGGACCGATCGCGGTCGGGTACTCGCGCCGTACCAGCGTGAAGCCCTCGCCGAGGGCGGTGGGGAACTCGGCCAGCAGCTCCTGCAGGTGCGCCTCCACGCCGTCCTTGACCAGGCCCGGG
>CAZNCE010000110.1:0-11664 GCA_964571285.1 uncultured Nocardioidaceae bacterium
ACAGCGGGATCTCGAACGCCACCCCGAACACCAGCAGCATCCGCAGCACGAAGTTCAGGTACCGGTCGACCTGCACCAGGTTGCTGACATCGGCCGGCGTGAAGTTGATCAGGATCTCCAGGCCCTTCGGCAGCACGAAGTAGCCCACCAACACGCCGGCCACGAACAACGGACCGGCCACTGCGACGAACACCATGGTCCAGCGCCGCTCGTTGCGGTGCAGACCCGGCACCACGAACGCCCAGATCTGGTACAGCCACACCGGGCTGGACAGCACCACTCCGGCGGCCAGTGCGATCTTGATCTGCAGGGTGAACGCGTCCGCCGGGCCGCTGAGGATCAGCCCGGCGTCGATGTCCCGCTGGACGGCCAGCCGATGGATGGCGTCCTCGAACGGGTCCTTGAGCAGCGCGAACAGGGGGTCGTAGAGCAGCCAGCCCACGACCGTGCCGGCCACCACGGCCAGCACCGCCTTCACCAGCCGGCTACGCAGCTCCCGCAGATGTTCGACGAGCGGCATCCGCCCGTCCGGGGACTGGGGTGACCGTGGCGTACGCCCGGCGACACGCCTGAAAACCGACGCGGACACCGACGGGTTCCGACTCAGGCGTCGGGGGTACGGCGGCTGTCCGGGTCACCGGCCGGACGCGAGCCGTCCTCGGGCCGGCCGGGCAGCTGCTGCGGGCGGTCGGCTTGTTCGTCATCGTCGTCGACCAGGCCCTTGGTCTCGGCCTTGAAGATCCGCAGCGCCCGACCGCTGCCCCGAGCGAGGTCCGGCAGCTTCTTGGCGCCGAACAGCAGCACGATGACCACGATGATCAAGATGATCTCGGGGGCACCGGGGGTCCACCCGGCCATAGGGACGAGGTACATAAGCGCCTTCTTCGTCGAGACTTCTTGCCCGGGAGTCTACTCGCCGGACTCGTACGCGGAGAGTGCTTGCGCGGCCGAGCGGCGGACCTGCTCGGCCAGCTCCGGTGGCTCGATGACCGTCGCCTGACCGCCCAGCCGGAGCACCAGGCGCCGGAACCAGTCGGTGTCACCGGCCCGCAGCCGCACCCGGAGCCGGCCTCCCGGCAGCGCCGAGACCTCGTCGACCGGGTAGTAGTCGGCCACCCAGGCCGCGGAGCGAGTCAGCTCCAGCACGGCCTGCGGACTCTCCGGGGACGGCTGGAACACACCCTCGGACACGTCCTGCGGCTCCACGTCGGCGGGGATCTCGGCCGGTACGGCGAGCAGCCGGGCGGCGACCACCCGGTCCAGCCGGAACAGCCGGTAGTCCTGCGCCCGGTGGCACCAGGCCTGCAGGTAGCGGTGGCCCTCGGCGAGCACCAGGCGCAGCGGGTCCACGTCGCGCTCGGTGGTCTCGTCGCGGGCCGGGACCAGGTAGCTCAGGTGCAGCCGCCGGCCCTCCTGCAGGCCCGTGGCGACCGCGTCGGCGACCTCCGTGGGGACCTGGTCGGCCCCGGCCAGCTGCACGTCGACCTGTCCCTCGGTCGGCACCCCGCTGCCGGCGGCCGCCTCCAGCTTGGCCAGTGCGCGCTCCAGCGCCTCCGGCTCGGCGCCCACGCCGACCTCGCGCAGCGTGCGCAGCGCCACAATCAGCGCGGCGGCCTCGGACGCGTCCAGCCGCAGTGGCCGGTCGAGGTAGTCGGCGTTGCTGACGTGGATCACGCCCTCGCCCTCGAGCACGTCCATGTCGACCTCGATCAGGTCGCCGGGCATCGCCCCGGGCAGCCCGCAGAACCACAGCACCTTGAGGTCCTGCACCACCTGGCGGGCGGACACCCCGAACTCCTCGGCGACCTGCTCGATGGGGACCGCGCCGCGCTCCTGCAGGTACGGCACCATGGCGAGCAGCCGCTCGACCTGGGCGCGGGCACCGCTCGGGCCGCTCATCCGTCGGCCTCCGCCTGGCCCACCCCGGCCAGCCGCCGCAGCCGATCGGTCACCGCGGTCACCAGCTCCGGCGGCGCCTCGGCGACCACGTCGGCGCCGTACGACACCACCGACTCGGCCAGCCGGTCGATGCCCGAGAACGGCACCTGCAGCCGGTCCCAGCCGTCGGTGCCGGCCGGTTCGGCGCCGGCCGCGGTCCGCCGCAGCGCGATGGCGCGGCCCCGCCGTACCCGCAGCGTGGCGGTGGCGCCGGCCGTGTCCGGCTCGAGCTGGGCAGCCAGCCGGCGCAGGTCGGTGTCGTCGGGCACCTCGAAGGAGCCCGGCTGGCCGGTGGTCTCCACCGCGCCGTCGATCCTGGACATCCGGAACATCCGCGGCTCATCGCGGTCGGTGTCGTGCCCGAGGACGTACCAGTGGCCGTGCCACGACAGCACCGCCCACGGCTGCAGGTTGCGCCGCCGACGGCGACGGCCCGGCGCGCGGTAGTCGAAGCTGACCGCGGTCCGGCTGAGCACGGCGTTCCACAACGGGTCGAACGCCGCGTCGTGCGAGCCCAGGTGGGGCTGCACCACGGTCAGCGCCTTGGCGTCGACCGGGACCCCGCCGGCGCGCAGCTTGAGCACCGCGCTGGACGTCGCCTCGGCCAGGCTGGCGTGCTCCCAGAGCCTTGCCGCCAGCCCGACCACCGCGGCCTCGTCCGGCTCCAGCCGGATGTCGGGCAGCGCCACCTGGTCACGGCGGATCCGGTAGCCGGGCTCGTCCTCGAACCCCTTCTGCAGATAGCCGATCTCGATCGGGATGCCGAGCTCGCGCAGATCGTCCTTGTCGCGCTCGAACATCTTCTCGAACGCCTCGTCGGAGCTGCCGGCGTACCCTTCGACGGCCTCGCGGATGCGGTCCTTGGTCACGTAGTGCCGGGCGACCAGCAGACAGATGAACAGGTTCATCAGCCGTTCGCTCTTGCGGGTGGTCATCGAGCGAAGGCTACTTGCTGACCCCGAGCACGTCGACGACGAACACCAACGGCGAGTTGGGCGGGATCTGCGGCGGCGAGCCCTGCTTGCCGTACCCCTGCTCCGGCGGCACCTCGATCACCAGCCGGGAACCCTTCTTGACGCCGATCAGGGACTCGTCCCAGGCCTGGATCAGGCCGCCGACACCGATCTGGAACACGGCCGGCGTGCCCCGCTCGTACGACTGGTCGAAGACCTTGCCGTCGTAGACCTGGCCGAGGTAGTCGAAAGTGACCAGGTCGCCCACGCCGACCTCGGGGCCGTCGCCTTGGATCAGGGTCTGGGTGACCAGCTTCTTCGGGGCCTTGCCGGCCTGCTTCCAGCCGTCGAAGCCGGTCGGGACGCCCTTCTTGTTGAGTTCGAGCTTGGGCATGTCGCCTGGCAGCTTGTCGGCGCCGCCGGACAGCGTGTCCAGCGGCTCGGGGTCGCTCACCTTGTGGATCTCGAACAGCATCACCACGGTGTCCTTGGCGTCGATCCCGGCCTGCGCGTTGCCCTGCGGCCCGAACAGCTGCTCGGCCGGGAACGCGGCGGCGACCTGGTCGCCGACATGGCGGTTGGCCAGCACGTTGACCAGCAGGGGGTTGACCTGGTTCTGGTCCAGCGGCAGCGTCAGCCCCTGGCCCTGCCCGAAGCTGGACTGGAAGACCTTGTCGTCCTTGGCGTTAACGCCGATGAAATCGATCAGGACGGTGGACTTGTCCGGGGTCGGATCGCCGTCGCCCTCCTTGACCACGGTGGTGGCGAGGTCGTCGGTGGTGTAGCCCTTCTCGACCTCGAGAGTGGGCTCCTTGTCCCCGCCGACCGTGATCGCCTTGGCCAGCTCGGGGTCGTCTTCTTGGGGCTTCAGCGAGCCGTTGGGCGACCCGTCGGCGGAGGGGTTGTCCGAAGCTTTCGAGTCGTCGCTGCCCGCGCCACCGCCACCGCAGGCGGTGAGCAGGAGCAGGGCGGCGACCAGGAAGGGCAGCAGGCGGCGCACCAGGGGAATCCTCACGAGTGGATGACGAAATCAGTTGTCACCCTAACCCGACGCACCAAGAGCGCCTGGGGTTCCCACCCGGCGGCTTCGGCACCGAACGGGACGTACCGGTCACACCCAGGCAACGTGATCGGCCGGTGGCCGCGACCTCCCGTGCTCGGCGCGCACCGTGGCGCGTTCCGGCGGACCGAACGGCCAGCGTGGCGCGTTCCGGGTCAGCCGGCGGGCCGGAGATGCGCGCCAACGCGCCACGCTGAACGGCCGGGGGCCGACTCTGGACTACATCGACTCGATCAGCCGTTGGACCCGCTCGTCCTGCGACCGGAACGGGTCCTTGCACAAGACGGTCCGCTGGGCCTGGTCGTTCAGCTTCAGGTGCACCCAGTCGACGGTGAAGTCGCGCCGGCGCTCCTGCGCCCGCTGGATGAACTCGCCGCGCAGCCGCGCCCGGGTGGTCTGCGGGGGCCGCGACTTGGCCTCGAAGATCGCCACGTCGTTGGTGACCCGGGTGACCGCGCCGCGCTTCTCCAGCAGGTAGTACAGCCCCCGCCCCCGGTGGATGTCGTGGTAGGCCAAGTCCAGCTGGGCGATCCGCGGGTGGCTGAGCGGCAGGCCGTTCGCCTGCCGGTAGCGCTCCAGCAGCTGCCACTTGATCACCCAGTCGATCTCCCGCTCGACCAGCGCGAAGTCTTGCGCGTCGACGGCCTTCAGGGTGCGCTCCCACAGGTCCAGCACGCGGTCGATCAGCGGGGTGTGCAACCCGCGCCGGTCCACGAAGTCACGCGCCTTGGTGAAGTACTCGCCCTGCAGGTCCAGCGCGCTCACCTCGCGGCCGTTGGCCAGGCGCACGGTGCGGCGGCCGGTCATGTCGTGGGCCATCTCCCGGATCGCGCGGATCGGGTTCTCGATGGTGAGGTCGCGCATCACCACGCCGTCCTCGATCATGCGCAGCACCAGGTCGGCACTGGCCACCTTCAGCAGGGTGGTGGTCTCGCTCATGTTCGAGTCGCCGACGATGACGTGCAGCCGCCGGAACCGCTCGGCGTCGGCGTGCGGCTCGTCGCGGGTGTTGATGATCGGGCGCGACCGGGTGGTGGCGCTGGACACGCCCTCCCAGATGTGCTCCGCCCGTTGGCTGACCGAGTAGATCGCACCGCGAGGGGTCTGCAGGATCTTCCCGGCGCCACAGATGATCTGCCGGCTGACCAGGAACGGGATCAAGATGTCGGCCAGCCGGCTGAATTCGCCGTGCCGGCCGACCAGGTAGTTCTCATGGCAGCCGTAGGAGTTGCCGGCCGAGTCGGTGTTGTTCTTGAACAGGTAGACGTCGCCGCTGATGCCCTCGTCAGCCAGCCGCTGTTCGGCGTCGACCAGTAGCCCCTCCAGCACCCGCTCGCCGGCCTTGTCGTGGGTGACCAGGTCCACCACGTCGTCGCACTCGGGGGTGGCGTACTCGGGGTGGCTGCCGACGTCGAGGTAGAGGCGGGCGCCGTTCTTCAAGAACACGTTGCTGCTGCGGCCCCAGGACACGACCCGCCGGAACAGATACCGGGCAACCTCGTCCGGCGACAGACGGCGCTGCCCGCGGAAGGTGCAGGTGACGCCGTACTCGTTCTCGATCCCGAAGATCCGGCGGTCCACGGCTCCAGCCTATGCCGGTTCCGGCGGCGTGGTCGGGTTCGCCGCGAACATGTCCGCGACGTCTTGATCCCCGAGCCGCCTGAACTTGCGCGGCTGGCGCCGAGTGCGGTCCAGACAGGCCACCTCGAGCTGCTCGGAAGGGATCTCCCGCGGTGGGTCGGTGTCTCGGCCCAGTGCCGTCACCGCGAGCCGCACCGCGTCGTCGAGCGACAGCTCCTCGCTGTAGTGCTCCTTCAGGTAGCCGGTGACGCTCTCGGTCGGCCGGCCCATCACCGCGAACCCGTGCTCGTCGGCCACGGACCCGTCATAGGTCAGCCGGTAGATCTGGTCATCCTCGGCGGTCTCCCCCACCTCGGCGACGAAGATCTCGACCTCGTACGGCTTCTCGCCGCCGGAGGAGAAGATGGTGCCCAGGGTCTGGGCGTACGCGTTGGCCAGCCCCCGCCCGGTGACATCGGCCCGGTCGTACGAGTAGCCGCGCAGGTCCGCGAGCCGTACACCGGCGATCCGCAGGTTCTCGTACTCGTTGTAGCGCCCGACCGCGGCGAACGCGATCCGGTCGTAGATCTCGCTGACCTTGTGCAGCGCATGCGAGGGGTTCTCGGCGACGAACGCGATCCCGTCGGCGTACTGGACGACGACGACGCTGCGCCCGCGAGAGATGCCCTTTCGGGCAAAGTCCGCCCGGTCCTTCATCAGCTGCTCGGGCGAGACGTAGAACGGGACGGTCACGTCGTCCTTCCTTTCCTGGCCCTGCTCGGTGCCGCCGGTGGCGGCGCGGTTTCGCGCATCGGCTCAGCCGTTCAGGTCAGCGGAGCGGCCGGACCGTCCGGGCGCTGCATCCGGCCCGCGAGCACCTGGTCGGCGATCGCGGCGACCTCGTCCACCGACAGCTGCCGGTAGCCGTCCGCCGTCACCACGCCCACCACCGGGAAGATCCGCCGGGTCAGATCGGGCCCGCCGGTCGCGGAGTCGTCGTCGGCGGCGTCGTAGAGGGCCTGGATCACCGCGGTGACGCAGTCCGCCTCGGTCATGCCCTCGCGGTACAGCTTCTTCAGTGCGCCGCGGGCGAACAGCGACCCGGAGCCGACCGAGTGGAACGCGGTCTCCTCGTACCGGCCACCGGTCACGTCGTAGGAGAAGATCCGCCCGATCCCGGTCGGCCGGTCGAAACCGGCGAACAGCGGCACCACGGCCAGCCCCTGCATCGCCATCGGCAGGCTGGAGCGGATCAGCGAGGCCAGCCGGTTCGCCTTGCCGTCCACCGACAGCGTGGTGCCCTCGATCTTCTCGTAGTGCTCCAGCTCGGTCTGGAACAGCCGGACCATCTCGACCGACAGGCCGGCGACACCGGCGATCCCCACGCAGCTGAACTCGTCGGCCGGGTAGACCTTCTCGATGTCACGCTGGGCGATGACGTTGCCCATCGTGGCGCGCCGGTCGCCGGCCATCACCACGCCGCCGTCGAAGGTCGCCGCCACGATCGTGGTCCCGTGCGGCAGGTCGTCCCCGATCGTCGCGTGCGGAGGGGTACGGCGTCCCGGCAGCAACTCGGGTGCCTGGGCGGACAGGAAGTCTGTGAACGAGGAACTGCCGGGGGTCAGAAACGACCCCGGCAGCCGTCCGGACGCAAGGCTATCGGTCACCGGCGCTTACTCCCCGCCCTTCTGCACGAATCCGCGCACGAACTCCTCGGCGTTGCCTTCCAGCACCTCGTCGATCTCGTCCAGGATCGCGTCGATGTCGTCGTCGAGCTTCTCCTTGCGCTCGGCTACGTCACCGCTGGGCTCGACCTGCGGGGCCTCCTCGGCCTCGCCGGACTTGCGAGGCGTCTTGTGCTGCTGACCACCGTCTCGCGCCATGACACACCTCCTCGAGTGCTGCGTCGGTGTCGACCCTACCCGGACGGTGCCGCCGATCCACCGGTATACACGCGATCCGGGCACGCCGCTGGCACGGGTCCGGTTGCCGACCCGGGTCTTGGCGCAGGGTTGTGACGCCGGGTCAGGGCCCGGTGATCGCGCGCACCAGATCCTCGGCCGTGGCACAGCGGTCCAGCAGCTCGCCCACGTGTGCCTCGGTGCCCCGCAACGGCTCCATGGTCGGCACCCGTTGCAGGGAGGTGCGGCCGGGCAGGTCGAAGATCACCGAGTCCCACGAGGCGGCGGCGACCTGGTCCGCGTACTGGCTCAGGCAGCGGCCCCGGAAGTAGGCCCGGGTGTCGGTGGGCGGGCTGTCCACCGCGGCGCGGACCTCCGCGTCGTCGAGCAGCCGTTCGATCGAGCCCATCCGCACCAGCCGGTGGTAGAGCCCCTTCTCCGGCCGGATGTCGGAGTACTGCAGGTCGATCAGGTGCAGCTTCGGGTGGTCCCAGTCGATGCCGTCCCGGTCCCGGTAGGAGTTGAGCAGCGCCAGTTTGGCCACCCAGTCCAACTCGTGGCGGCACTCCATCGGATCCCTGGCCAGGCGGGTCAGGACCGACTCCCAGCGGGTGAGTACGTCCACGGTCTCGGCGTCCGCGTTGTCGCCGTACCGGTCGTCGACGTACTTTCGGGCCTGCTCCAGGTATTCCATCTGCAGTTGCACCGCGGTCATCCGCCGGCCGTCGGCCAGCTCCACCAGCAGGGTCAACGACGGGTCGTGGGACACCCGGTGCAGGGTCGCCACCGGCTTGCGGACCGACAGGTCCACCGACAAGAACCCGTCCTCGATCATCGCCAGCACCAACGAGGTGGTGCCGAGCTTGAGGTAGGCGGAGATCTCGGCCAGGTTGGCGTCGCCGATGATCACGTGCAGCCGGCGGTACTTGTCCGGGTCGGCGTGCGGCTCGTCCCGGGTGTTGACGATCGGCCGCTTCAGGGTGGTCTCCAGGCCCACCTCGACCTCGAAGTAGTCGGCACGCTGGCTGATCTGGAAACCCTGCCCGCTGCCGTCCTGGCCCAGCCCGACCCGCCCGGCGCCGCAGACTGCCTGCCGCGAGACGAAGAACGGCGTGACGTGCCGGACGATCTCGGTGAACGGCGTGGAGCGGCGCATCAGGTAGTTCTCGTGCGCGCCGTACGAGGCTCCCTTGTTGTCGATGTTGTTCTTGTACAGCGCGATCGGCCGGGAGTTGGGCACCTCCTGGGCCCGCCGGGACGCCTCCAGCATCACCAGTTCGCCGGCCTTGTCCCAGCGCACCACGTCGCGGATGCTCAGGCACTCGGGGGTGGCGTACTCGGGGTGGGCATGGTCGACGTACAGCCGCGCGCCGTTGGTGAGGATGACGTTGGCCAGCCCCAGGTCTTCGTCGGTGAGCTGGCTGGGATCGGCCACCTGGCGGCTCATGTCGAACCCGCGGGCGTCGCGCAGCGGGCTCTCCTCCTCGAAGTCCCACCGGGCCCGCCGGGCGCGCACCGTGGCGTTGGCGTAGGCGTTGACGATCTGGGACGAGGCCAGCATCGGATTGGCGGTCGGCTGTCCGTGCACCGAGATGCCGTACTCGGTCTCGGTCCCGACGATGCGCCGCACAGTCATACCCCGAGCCTACGCTGGCGCTGTGACAGCCGAGGAGATCCTTGCCCTGTATGACGAGTCGGGCCACCCGTGCGGGGCGGCGCCGCGGAGCCGGGTGCGCGCCGAGAATCTGCGGCATGCCGCCACCGGAGTGGTGGTGCGCAACGACGCCGGCCAGCTGTACGTGCACCGCCGCACCGACACCAAGGACGTCTACCCGGGCCGGTACGACTTCGCCAGCGGCGGCTGCGTGCTGGCGGGCGAGGCCCCGGTCGCGGCGGCGCACCGGGAACTGGCCGAGGAGCTCGGCATCGAGGGGGTAGAGCTGCGCCCGCTGGGGTCACGGCCGTACGGCGACGAGGTCACCCGCTACTTCGCCTACGTGTTCGAGACCCGGTGGAACGGGCCGGTCCGGCTCCAGCCGGAGGAGATCGTCTGGGGCGGCTGGCTGTCGCCGGCCGAGCTGCTCGCCCATGTCGACGGCCCGCTGGTCCGGTGGCCGATGGTGCCGGACACCATGGGCACGCTCGGTGGCTGGCTCCGCGCCGCCGCCGATTCGTCTGCGATTCCGCGGGCGAGTCGCGGCGGGCGACCGCAGACGAATCAGTCGGGGGGCGGCAGCGGCTTGCCGAGGTAGACCGCGAGCGGCGAGTCGTGGTAGTGGCCGAACCGGCCGTCGACGTCGGTGTAGCCGCTGGAGCGGTACAACGCGATCGCAGGCTGCTGCATCTGCCCGGTCTCCAGCACCAACCAGCGCATTCCGGCCCGGGCCGCCGACTCCTCGACGACCGCGAGCAGCCGCCGGGCGTGACCCGCCCGGCGGGCGGACGGGACGACGTACATCCGTTTCAGCTCGGCGGTCCGGTCGCTGGGCAGGTACGGAGCCGGGTCCAGCCGCCGCCAACCGCCCATCGCCACCGGCGCGCCGTCCAGATAGCCGACGCAGAACCAGCCGGTGGGCGGCGCCAGCTCGGCCAGGTCCACCCGCCCCTCGTCGGGCCCGCCGTACAGGACGCGGTATTCGTCCTGCACGGCCTGCACCAGCACGGAGACGTCCGGATGGTCGTAAGCACGCGGCCGTAGCTGCAGCCGCACCGCCACGTCATCCACGCCGGTCAGTCATGCTGCTGACGCCGCACGCTCAGCGCGTGCGCCACGTTCACGCCGACGATGCCGGCCCACGACACGACCACACCGGCCAGGTCGGCCTGGGTCGCGGCGATCGCGGTGATCGGGATGCCGGTGCCCAGCGACACGAACCCGAGGATGGCCTGCCGCCAGCCCGCCGACTGGTCGACCGCCCGCAGGGTGCGGGTGCGGGCCGCCACCCGCGCGTCCACCCGGGCGTCGATCTGGTTCTCCATCTTCGACAGGAACGACTCCACCAGCGCCGGTTCGTAGTCCGCCCCGAGGTCGCGGCGTGCGGCGAGCGCGGCGTCCAACTCCTGCCTGCGCGCCAGCGCGGCCTCCAACTCGGCCTGGGTGGCGTTCTCGAGGTCGCTCACGCGACGGAGTGTAATGACCCGGGCGGGAACCATCGAGCAGGTTTGCTGCCGTAGTCTCGAATCGTGCCCCCGACCCCCGCGGAGCCGCCCACCGGGCCGTCGGCCGATCCGCCGCAGGATGCGGCCGACCGATCCGCCCGTGCGCTGTCCGCGGCCGACGCCGCGGGGTTGGACTACCGGGTCGTCCGGCACGGCCCGGTGCGGTCGCTCGCCGAGGCCGCGGCTGCCCGTGGGGTGGCTCCGGCCGCCGTGGTCAAGACCCTGGTGGTACGGCTGGCCGCCGACGACTACCGGTTCGTGCTGGTGCCCGGCGACCGCGAGATCGCGTGGCCGAAGCTGCGGGCACTGCTCGGCGTGAACCGGGTCTCGCTGCCCGACGCGGAAACCGCGTTCGCGGTGACGGGTTACCGACGCGGGACGATCACGCCGCTGGGGAGCACGCGCGGCTGGCCGGTGATCGCCGACGACAGCATGCGCGGCACCGTCTCGATCGGCGGCGGCGCACCCGGGGTCGCGCTCACCGTGGCCGCGGACGGGCTCGTGGACGCGCTCGACGCGCAGCGCGCCGACGTCACCCAGCCCTCCTCGCGCCCGCCCGGCTGAGCGGCCGCGGCGCGCCCGGCTACAGGTACTGGCCGGTGTTGGCCACCGTGTCGATCGACCGGCCCGCCTCGGTGCCCTCCTTGCCGGAGATCAGCGTGCGGATGAACACGATCCGCTCACCCTTCTTGCCCGAGATGCGCGCCCAGTCGTCGGGGTTCGTGGTGTTGGGCAGATCCTCGTTCTCCTTGAACTCGTCCACGCAGGCCTGCAACAGGTGCTGGACGCGGATGCCCTTCTGGTTGCTGTCCAGCAGGTCCTTGATCGCCATCTTCTTGGCCCGGTCCACGATGTTCTGGATCATCGCGCCCGAGTTGAAGTCCTTGAAGTACAGGATCTCCTTGTCGCCGTTGGCGTAGGTCACCTCGAGGAACTGGTTCTCCTCCGACTCGGCGTACATCCGCTCGACCGTGCGCTGGATCATCCCGGCGACGCACGACTCGCGGTTGTCGCCGAACTCGTGCAGATCGTCATCGTGCAGCGGCAGCGACGGGGTGAGGTATTTGCCGAAGATGTCGCGGGCGGCCTCGGC
>CAZNCE010000111.1:0-11592 GCA_964571285.1 uncultured Nocardioidaceae bacterium
ATTCGCCGGGTCATTCGCCGGGTCGGCCGGTGGCAGGGGGTCACACCACCTCAACGCCGGCCAGGTGCCGCTTGCCGCGCCGCAGCACGAGCCAGGAACCGCCCAGCAGGTGCTCCTCGCCGGGTACGGCCTCCGGGTCCGCCACCCGCTCGTTGTTCAGGTACGCCCCACCCTCCGCGACCGTGCGCCGGGCGGCGCTCTTGCTGGGCGCCAGGCCGGTGGCCACGAGCAGCTCGGCCACCGTGGGCAGCTCACCGCGGGTGACCGTCACCGCACCCGCTTCTCGCAGGGCGGCCCCGAGCGTGGGCGGTGCCAGGGCCGCGAGGTCGCCGCTGCCGAACAGCGCCTGGGAGGCGGCCTGGATGCGCGCGGTCTCGTCCGCGCCGTGCACCAGGGTGGTCACGTGCTCGGCGAGCGTCTTCTGGCCGGCCCGCAGGAACGGCTTCTCCGCGGTCTGCTGCTCCAGCTCCTCGATCCGCCTCCGGTCCAAGAAGGTGAACACCCGCAAGAGCTCCCCGACCTTCTCGTCTTCGGTGTTCAGCCAGAACTGGTAGAAGGCGTACGGCGACATCCGGTCGGGGTCCAGCCACAGCGCCCCGCCCTCGGTCTTGCCGTACTTGGTGCCGTCGGCCTTGGTCATCAGCGGGGTCGCGAACGCGTGCGCCCGCCCGCCGTCGGCCCGGCGGATCAGCTCCACACCGCCGGTGAGGTTTCCCCACTGGTCGCTGCCACCGAACTGCAGTGTCACCCCGTGCCGGCGGAACAGGGTCAGGAAGTCCAGCGACTGCAGCAGTATGTAGCTGAACTCGGTGTAGCTGATGCCGCTCTCCAGCCGGGTACGCACGACGTCGCGGGCCAGCATCCGGTTGACCGGGAAGTGCTTGCCGACATCGCGCAGGAAGTCGATCGTGGACAGGTTCGCCGTCCAGTCGTAGTTGTTCACCATGGTGGCGGCGTTCGGCCCCTCGAAGGACAGGAACGGCTCGATCTGGGCGCGCACTCTCGCCACCCAGTCCTGCACGACGTCCAGCGGGTTCAGCGTCCGCTCCCCCGACTCCCTGGGGTCACCGATCATCCCGGTGGCCCCGCCGACCAGCGCGTACGGAGTGTGACCCGCCTGCTGGAGCCGGCGCATGGTGAGGACCTGAACCAGATGCCCCATGTGCAGACTCGGCGCGGTGGGGTCGAAGCCGACATAGAACCGGACGCTGTCCGAGCCCAACGCCGCCGCCAGGGCGTCGATGTCGGTGGAATGCGCGATCAGCCCGCGCCACTGCAGATCCTCGAGCAGATGCTGGTCGATGGTCACGCCGCGATCCTAGAGTCCGCGCGCAGCCCTAGCGTCGGCCCCCGCGGTCCCGGCGCTTCGCCGGCCGGTAGACCGACACCGTGGGCTCCCCCGCGATCCAGAACCGCCAGGGCCGGTCGGCCGCGTGCCGCAGCCCGACCCGCGGGCCGGTATCCACTGCGCCGGCGGGCACCGGCTCCGCGGCCAGTTGCAGCTGCAGCGGCGGCCGTTCCAGCGTGGTGCCGTTGTGGCGCAGGTCGATGCCGAGCGACTCGCACAACCGCGCCGGACCGCGGGCGAGGTCTCGGTCGCGGTGCAGGCCCCGGCGGGTCCGGGCCAACTCGATGCCTTCGACCACCTCGCCGGCACGCAACAGCGCCGCCGAGGCCCGTCCCGTCGTGCCGCACACCACGTTCATGCAGTGATGCATGCCGTAGGTGAAGTACACGTAGGCGTACCCGGCCGGTCCGAACATCACCTCGTTGCGGGCTGTGCGGCCCTTGTAGGCATGAGATCCCGGATCCCGCTCGCCGTCGTAGGCCTCCACCTCGGTGAGCCGGACGGCGACCATCCCCGCTGGCGTCTCGTGCCGCAGCACCGCGCCGAGCAGCCGGGGGGCCACCTCCAGGACCGGGCCGGCGAGCTGCTCAGCCAAGCCGGGCACGGTGCGTCTCGAGACTCTGCCGCAGCTCGGCCAACTGGTCGCGGACGCGCGGCAACGCGGTGCCGCCGCGGCCCACCCGGGCGGCGATCGAACCCTCGACGGTCAGCACCTGCCGCACCTGCGGCGTCAGGTGGGGCGAGATGTCGGCCAGTTGCTCGTCGGTGAGCTCGTCCAGCTCGCAGCCGAGTTCCTCGCAGCGCCGCACGCAGGCGCCGGCGATCTCGTGCGCCTCCCGGAACGGCACCCGCTGGCGGACCAGCCACTCGGCCAGGTCGGTCGCCAGCGAGAAGCCCTGCGGGGCGAGCTCGGCCAGGCGATGCGGGTGAAACGTCAACGTGGAAACCAGCCCGGTGACCGCGGGCAGCACCAGCTCCAGGGTGTCCACCGAGTCGAACACCGGCTCCTTGTCCTCCTGGAGGTCCCGGTTGTAGGCGAGCGGCAGGGCCTTCAGGGTCGCCAGCAGGCCGGCGAGGTTGCCCACCAGCCGGCCGGCCTTGCCGCGAGTCAGCTCGGGAACGTCGGGGTTCTTCTTCTGCGGCATGATGCTCGACCCCGTGGCGTACTCGTCGGCGAGGGTGACGAACCCGAACTCCCGGGTCGACCAGACGATGATCTCCTCGGCCTGACGCGACAGGTCGACGCCGATCATCGCGGCGACGAAGGCGAACTCGGCCGCCCAGTCCCGGGCGGCGGTGCCGTCCAGCGAGTTGGCCGACGAGGCGGTGAAGCCGAGCTCCCTCGCCACCGCCTGCGGGTCCAGCCCCAGCGACGAGCCGGCGAGCGCGCCCGAGCCGTACGGCGAGTCCGCGGCTACCCGGGCGTCCCAGTCCCGCAGCCGGTCCAGGTCTCGCAGCAGCGGCCAAGCGTGCGCCAACAGGTGGTGCGACAGCAGTACGGGCTGGGCGTGCTGCAGGTGAGTCCGGCCGGGCATCGGCACGCCCACGTGACGCTCCGCCTGCTCGGCCAGCGCCTCCACCAGACCGACCAGCAGCCGACCGATGGCGCGGGCATGGTCGCGCAGGTACATCTTGAGCAGGGTGGCGATCTGGTCGTTGCGGGACCGCCCGGCACGCAGCCGACCGCCCAACTCGGGCCCGAGCCGTTCCAGCAGCCCGCGCTCCAGGGCGCTGTGCACGTCCTCGTCGCCCGGTGCCGCGGTGAACGCCCCGGAGCGGACGTCGTCGTCCAGCGCGTCGATGCCGTCCAGCAGCCGCTGCAGTTCATCGGCCGTGAGCAGTCCGGCCGCAGCCAGCGCCCGGGCATGGGCACGTGAGCCCGCGAGGTCGTATGGCGCCAGCCGCCAGTCGAAGTGCGTCGACTTGGACAGGGCGCTCAGCGCGTCCGCGGGACCGCCGGAGAACCGGCCGCCCCACAACCCGGCCCCGGACGCGGCACTCAACCGGCCTCCCCGGCCACCAGGTGGTCGCGGCGGGCGGCGATCTTGCTCGGCAGCCCCCACAGTTCGACGAAGCCCTTCGCCTTGCTCTGGTCGAAGCTGTCACCTGCGTCGTAGGTCGCCAGGTTGAAGTCGTACAGGCTGGTCGGACTGCGGCGGCCGGTCGACACCGCCTTGCCACCGTGCAAGGTCATCCGGATCTCGCCGGTGACGTGTCGCTGCGACTCGGCGATGAAGGCGTCCAGCGCCCGCTTCAGCGGGCTGAACCACAGCCCGTCATAGGCCAGCTCACCCCAGCGCTGACCCACCGTGCGCTTGAACCGCGCCAGGTCGCGCTCCACCGTGATCGACTCGAGCTCGCGGTGCGCCTCGATCAGCACCATCGCGCCCGGGGCCTCGTACACCTCGCGGCTCTTGATGCCCACCAGCCGGTCCTCGACCATGTCGATCCGGCCGACGCCCTGCGCGCCGCCACGCCGGTTGAGCTCCTGGATGGCTTCGAGCATGGTCACCGCGCGGCCGTCGATCGTCACCGGCACGCCGGCCTCGAAACCGATCACCACCTCGTCGGGGTCGCGCGGCGTGGCCGGGTCGGCGGTGTAGGAGTACAGGTCCTCGATCGGCGCGTTCCACACGTCCTCGAGGAAACCGGTCTCCACCGCGCGGCCCCACACGTTCTGGTCGATCGAGTACGGCGACTTCTTGGTCACGTCGATCGGCAGCTGGTGCTCCTCTGCGTAGGTGATGGCCTTCTCCCGCGTCCACGCGTAGTCGCGCACCGGCGCGATCACGTTCAGGTCCGGCGCCAGCGCGCCGACGCCCACCTCGAACCGCACCTGGTCGTTGCCCTTGCCGGTGCAGCCGTGGGAGACCGTGCTGGCCCCGTGGTAGCGGGCAGCCTCCACCAGGTGCCGCACGATCAGCGGCCGTGACAGCGCGGACACCAGCGGGTAGCGGTCGAGGTAGAGGGCGTTGGCCTGCATCGCCGGCAGGCAGAACTCGTCGGCGTACTCGTCCCGTGCGTCGACGACGATGGCCTCGACGGCCCCGCACTCCAGCGCCCGCTTGCGGACCGTGTCCAGGTCCTCCCCGCCCTGGCCGACGTCCACGGCCACAGCGATCACCTCCGCTCCGGTCTGGTCCTTCAGCCAGCCGATCGCGACGGAGGTGTCGAGCCCTCCGGAGTATGCGAGCACGACGCGGTCTTTCATGGTTTCTCCTGCGTGGGTGAAGTTGTGGTGTCGGTGGTGCCTTCGGCGTTCTCGGCCATGGCGACGAATCGTTCTGCCACGGCAGCGCCGCCGTCCGGCTCGCGGCAGATCAACAAGATGGTGTCGTCCCCCGCGATCGCGCCGAGGATCGTGGACAGGCCGGCGTGATCGACGGCGGAGGCGAAGAACTGGGCGGCGCCCGGCGGCGTGCGCAGCACCACCAGGTTGGCCGAAGCCTCGGCGGAGACCAGCAGCTCGCCCGCCAACCGGGCGAGTCGCGCCTCGGCGGCGACGCTCTCCTGCGCCGGTTGCGGGCGCCGGTCGCCGCCCTCGGCGGGTACGGCATAGACCAGCGCCCCGCTGTGGTGGCGCACCTTCACCGCGTCCAGCTCGTCCAGGTCGCGGCTCAGCGTGGCCTGACCCACAGTGACTCCCGCGGCGGCGAGCAGTTCGGCGAGCTCAGGCTGGGAGCGCACCGCGTTGCGCCCCAGCAGCTCCACGATCAGCTGCTGGCGCGCCACCTTGGTGGCCGGGACGGCGACGGAGGTCATCGGACGCCCCCCGCGCTGATCAGCCACACCAGCAGGGCCTTCTGGGCGTGCAGCCGGTTCTCGGCCTCGTCCCAGACCACGCTGCGCGGACCGTCGATCACCGCGGCGCTGATCTCCTTGCCCCGGTAGGCCGGCAGGCAGTGCAGCACGATCGCGTCGTCGGCGGCGTGCGCCAGCGCGTCCTCGTCCAGCGAGTACGGCCGGAGGCGCTCGAAGTGCTGCGCCGCCTCGGCCTCGTTGCCCATCGACGCCCACGTGTCGGTGGCCAGCACGTCGGCACCGGCACACGCCTTCGCGGGATCTTCGAGAAAGCTGACCGAGCCGCCGTGCTGGGCAGCGATGCGTTCCGCGGCCGCCAGCACGCCAGGGTCCGGGGGCAACTCCGCCGGAGCGCCGATCCGGACATGCATGCCGGCGGTCGCTCCCGCCAGCAGGTAGGAGTGGGACAGGTTGTTCGCCCCGTCCCCCAAGTAGGTCAGCGTCAGCCCGGGCAGCGCCCCCTTGTGCTCGAGGACGGTGAGCAGATCGGCCAGCAGCTGGCACGGGTGGAACTGGTCGGTCAGCCCGTTGACGACCGGGACGCGTGCGTGCGCCGCCATCTCCTCCAGGCTGTGCTGGGCGAAGGTCCGCCACACGATCGCGGCCACTTGTCGCTCCAGCACCCGTGCGGTGTCCGCGATCGGTTCGCCACGACCGAGCTGCGAGGTTTGCGAGTCGATCACCAGCGGCTGGCCGCCCAGGTCCGCCACGCCGACCGCGAACGACACGCGGGTGCGGGTCGACGGTTTGTCGAAGAGCAGGGCGACGGTCTGCGGCCCGGCGAACGGACGGTGCGCGAACCGGTCCCGCTTGAGCTCCAGGGCGAGGGCGAGGATCTCGGCCTGCTCGTCGTGTGACAGGTCGTCGTCGCGCAGGAAGTGGCGCACGGGAGAGGTCATGATGCCTCCTCGATCAGGGCGGGCAGGGCGCCGGTCCAACTGTCGGCCTGATCGTCGCTCAGCACCAGTGGCGGCGCCAGGCGGACCGTGTCCGCCGTGCAGTCGTTGACGATGAACCCCGCACGCATCGCGGCATCGGCCACCGCCTTCGCCGGTACGCCGGTGGTCAGCTGGATGCCGATCAGCAACCCGGCGGCACGCACCGACGCCACCCCATCAACTGAGGCAAGGTCCCGGGACCACCGGGCGCCGAGCTCGCCGACGTGGCCGAGCAGCCCTTGCGATTCGATGGTCTCGAGGGTGGCCAACCCGGCGGCCGCGGCGACCGGATTGCCGCCGAAGGTGGTGCCGTGCTGGCCCGGCCCCAGCAGCCCGGCGGCGGTGCCGACCGCGATGCAGGCGCCGATCGGGATGCCCGAGCCGAGCCCCTTCGCCACCGTGACCAGGTCCGGGACGACGTCCTGGCCCTGGTGTGCGAACCACCGGCCGGTGCGCCCGATCCCGCTCTGCACCTCGTCCAGCCACAGCAGCGCGCCCCGCTCGGCGGTGATCCGACGGGCCGCGGCCAGGTAGCCGCTCGGCGGCAGCAGGACCCCGGCCTCCCCCTGGACGGGTTCGAGGACGACGGCCGCCGTGCGCTCGTCGACTGCATCCGCCAACGCGTGCTCGTCGCCGTACTCCACCCAGCACACGTCGCCCAGCAGCGGTTCGAACGGCTCGCGGTAGGCCGCCTTGTGGGTAAGGGAGAGCGCACCAACGCTGCGGCCGTGGAACGCACCCTTGGCGGCGACGATCCGGCTGCGCCCCAGCCGCCGCGTCGCCTTGAGCGCCGCCTCGTTGGCCTCGGTGCCGCTGTTGGCGAAGAACACCCTGCCGTCGGCGCCGAGCAGCCCCAGGAGCCGTTCGGCCAGCTGGATCTGCGGTTCGGTGGTGAAGAAGTTCGAGACGTGGCCGAGGGTGCCGAGCTGCCCAGTGACGGCCTCGACGATGGCGGGGTGGGCGTGCCCGAGCGCGTTAACGGCGATGCCGCCGAGCAGGTCCAGATAGCACTTGCCGGCCTCGTCCCACACGTAACAGCCTTCGCCGCGGACCAACAGCGCCCGGGGCATCCCGAACGTGTTCATCAGGGCGTCGGCATAGCGCCGCTGCCAGCCGGAGTCGCCGGTGCCGGTCGCCGTCGTGGGGCTGGTCATGACGTGACCCCCTTCGCCGGCTCGTCGACCGCGATCTCGGCGATCGGGTCGGGCAGCACCATGGTGCCGATGCCCTCGTCGGTGAACAGCTCGACCAGGACCGAGTGCGGAACCCGACCGTCCAGCACGTGCGCCTGCGGCACGCCGCCCTCGACCGCTCGCAGGCAGGCCGCCATCTTGGGCACCATCCCGCTGCTGAGGCCGGGCAGCAGCTCGCTCAGGCCCGAGGCACGGATCTCGCTGATCACCTCGTCGCTGGCCGGCCAGTCGGCGTAGAGGCCCTCCACATCGGTCAGCACGATCAGCTTGCTGGCTTTCAGGGCGATCGCCAGGGCGGACGCGGCGGTATCGGCATTCACGTTGTGCACCTGGCCTCCGGCGTCCGGCGCCACCCCGGACACGACCGGAATCCGGCCAGCGTCGATCAGGTCGTAGACCGCCTCCGGGCGTACCCGCACCACGTCGCCGACCAGACCGAGGTCGACCTCCTCCCCGTTGACGGTCGTGCCGGTGCGCTCGGCGGTGAACAGCCCGGCATCCTCACCGGACAACCCGACGGCCAGCGGCCCGTGCTGGTTGACCAGCCCGACCAGCTCGCGGCCGACCTTGCCGACCAGGACCATCCGCACCACGTCCATCGCCTCCGGTGTGGTGACCCGGAGCCCGCCCCGGAACTCGCTGTCGATGTCGAGCCGGTCCAGCATGGCGCTGATCTGCGGGCCGCCGCCGTGCACCACCACCGGCCGGATGCCGGCGTAGCGCAGGAACACGATGTCCTGGGCGAAGGCCTGCTGCAGTTTGGGATCCACCATCGCGTTGCCGCCGTACTTGATCACGACGGTGCTGCCGTGGAAGCGCTCCAGCCACGGCAGTGCCTCGGTGAGTGTGGCCGCCTTGTGCAGTGCGGCTCCGGGGTCGCGGGTCATCGATCCATCCCTGTCAGGTGGAGTACGCGGAGTTTTCGTGCACGTAGGTGTGGGTCAGGTCGTTGGTCCAGATCGTGGCCTGCTCGGCGCCCGCCTTGAGGTCGATGGTGACGCTGACCGCCCGCCCGGTGAGGTCGACCTCGGCCGGGTCCGCGTGCGGCGTGCTGGCTCGGCACACCCACACGTCGTTGAGGGCGACGTCGAGGTCGGCGGGGTCGAAGGCGGCCCGAGTGGTGCCGACCGACGCCAAGATCCTTCCCCAGTTGGGGTCCCGGCCGAAGATGGCGCACTTGAACAGGTTGCTTCGCGCCACCGCGCGCCCCACCTCGAGCGCATCGTCCTCGGTGGCTGCGTTGCGTACGGTGATGGCGATCTCGTGCTCGGCGCCCTCCGCGTCGGCGAGCAGTTGCAGTGCCAGGTCGTGGCAGGCGTCACGGACGGCGGCGGCGAACCGGTCGTAGTCCGGCCTGGTCCCGGAGGCGCCGCTGGCCAGCAACAGCACGGTGTCGTTGGTGGACATGCAGCCGTCGGAGTCCAGCCGGTCGAAGGTCACCGTGGTCGCCGCGCGTAGCGCGCGGTCGCAGGTCTGCGCATCCACGTCGGCGTCGGTGGTCAGGTACACCAGCATGGTGGCAAGGGCCGGTGCCAGCATGCCCGCGCCCTTGGCCATGCCGCCGACGGTGAACCCCTCCCCCTGCACGATGCATTGCTTGGGGTGGCTGTCGGTGGTCATGATCGCCGCGGCGGCGGCGGGTCCGCCTTCCGCGGACAGCTCCATGGCCGCCGCTCTTGCGCCGTCGAGCAGCGCCTGCCGCTCGTTGAGCATGCCGATCAGCCCGGTGGAGCAGACCGCGACGTCAACCGCTCCGACCCCGAGGTCCCCGGCCACCTGCTCGGCGGTGGCGTGGGTGTTCTGGAACCCGGCCGCACCGGTGTAGCAGTTCGCCCCGCCCGAGTTGGTGACGACCGCACGCACGGTGCCGTCGGCGAGCACCTGCTCGCTCCACAGCACCGGGTTGGCCCTGCACCGGTTGGCGGTGAACACCGCGGCGGCGGTGTGCCGGGGCCCGTCGTTGACCAGCAGGGCCAGGTCCGGGGCACCGCTCGCCTTCAGGCCGGCGGTGACGCCCGCTGCCCGGAACCCGGCCGGGGCAGTGACGCTCATGCGGTCACATCCGTCACGGTGCCACTCCGATCGCGGTCAGTCCGGTCGCCTCGGGCAGGCCGAGGGCCAGGTTCATGCACTGCACGGCGGCCCCGGCCGTGCCCTTGGTGAGGTTGTCCACTGCTCCGACGGCGACCAGTCGGCCAGCGCGCTGGTCCAGCGTTGCCTGCAGGTGCACCGCGTTGGACCCGACGGTGGCCTTGGTCTGCGGCCAGGCGCCGTCCTCCAGCAGGAACAGGAACGGCTCGTCGACGCACGCCTTCGCGTAGGCGGCGTACACGTCCGTCGCCGAGACGCCGTCCCGGGCCGGTGCGGTGCAGGTCGCGAGGATGCCGCGGGCCATCGGCGCCAGCACCGGCGTGAACGACACCCGGACCTCGCCGCCGGCCACCGACCCCAGGTTCTGCTCGATCTCGGGAGTGTGCCGGTGCACACCGCCGACGCCGTACGCGCCGGCTGAGCCCATCACCTCCGCTCCGAGCAGGTGTGGCTTGGGCGCCTTGCCGGCGCCGGACGTGCCCGAGACCGCCACCACCACGATGTCGTCGGTGTGCACGAGCCCGGCGGCGACCGCCGGCAGCAGGGCGAGCGTGGCGACGGTGGGATAGCAACCCGGCACCGCCACCCGGCGGGCGCCGGCCAGCCGGTGACGCTGACCCGGCAGCTCGGGCAGGCCGTACGGCCAGGTCCCGGCGTGCTCGCCGCCGTAGAAGTGGTGCCAGGCCAGCGGGTCGGCGAGCCGGAAGTCGGCGCCACAGTCGATCACCACGGTGTGGTCCCCCAACTCGGCCGCGAGGGCCGCGGACTGTCCGTGCGGAAGCGCCAGGAAGACCACGTCGTGGCCGCGCAGCGTGCCGGCCTCGGTCTCGTCCAGCAGCCGGTCGGCCAGCGGCACGAGATGGGGATGGTGGGCGCCGAGCCGGGTGCCCGCGTTGCCGCCGGCGGTCAGCGCGCCGATGGTCACGTCCGGGTGGCCGGCGAGCAGCCGGAGCAGTTCGCCCCCGACGTAGCCGCTGGCGCCGGCGATCGCGGCGTTGATCATGGTGGATGATTATGCGCCTCAGGGCATGTCCATGCAAATCGCGGGTGTCGACCACGTCGGCGCCGGGCGCTGCTTCTAGGCTGGCCTGATGACGCGACGCCTGGACTACTCAGACCACCTGGCCCGCGACTCGGAGCGCTTCGGCGACGTCCTCGCCGCGGCGGACCTCACGCTGCCGGTGCCGACCTGCCCGGACTGGACCGCGGGCGACCTGTTCTGGCACCTGACCGAAGTGCAGTGGCAGTGGGGCACGATCGTGCGGCAGCGGCTGGCGGCGCCACCCGACGAGTCGGCCAAGCCCGCGCGGCCGGTGGATCTCGATGCCCTCGGGCAGTTGTACAGCACGGTCAGCCTGGAGTTGTCCGACGCGCTCGCCGACGCGCGCGACGACGAGCCGGCCTGGACCTGGTCGGACGATCACACGGTGGGCTTCATCCGGCGCCGGCAAGCGCACGAGGCACTGATCCACCGCCTCGACGCCGAGTTGGTCACGGGCACGCGTACCCCGCTGGATCCCGAGTTGAGCGCGGACGGAGTGGACGAGGCGCTGCGGGTGATGTTCGGCGGCTGCCCGCCCTGGGGGACGATCACGCCGCAGGCGGGGAGGACGCTCCGCATCGAGGCCACCGACACGGGAGACCGGTGGTTGGTCACCTTGGCCCGGTTCACCGGCACCGACCCGGAGGGCACCACCTACGACGAGCCCGACATCTCGATCGCGGCGGACGACGACGGCAGCGGCACTGCCCTGGCGACCATCCGGGGTACGGCCGAGGACCTGGACTGCTGGTTGTGGCGCCGACCACCTGCCGGTGAGGTGCAGCGGTCCGGCGATGAGGAGATCCTGGCCGCGATGGACGCGATCGTGGCTCAGGGCATCAACTAGTCGGGGGTTCGCTCGAGTCCGGTTGGGGTGACTCGCCGGACGACGGCCTGGTCGTACCCCGGAGGCGGTTCGCCCGCCCGGCTCGCGTAGGCTCCCTGCGCGAAGGGGAGTAGTCCTCAACGGTCGCGTCGACACACTGGCCTCCGGGCCCGGCGCGACAGGCCGACTGGCTCGCGCGAGCGACCTCGGCGGGCGAGACCTTCGACCAGGTAACCGCTGTCTTGCGATGGCCTGGTCGGAGGCGACGTCCAGGTCAGGGCAACCCTCCGGCCAGCGCCGGAGAGGAACATCCCGACGTGTACGCATTCCTGCTGTCCACCGCGGTCATCTTC
>CAZNCE010000112.1:0-11439 GCA_964571285.1 uncultured Nocardioidaceae bacterium
TGGGCAGGTTCCCGGCGATCGCGGTGAAGTTGAACGGCGTGATCGCGTAGACGAACCCCTCGAGCGGACGGTGGTCGATGCGGTTCCACACGCCTCGGGAGTTGGCGACCGGCTGCTCGCGCAGGATCTGCTCGGCGTAGTGGACGTTGAACCGCCAGAAGTCGATCAGCTCGCACGCCGAGTCGATCTCGGCCTGCCACACGGTCTTGGACTGGCCCAGCATCGTCGCGGCGTTCACGGTCGACCGCCACGGACCGGCCAGCAGGTCCGCGGCCTTGAGCAGGATGGCCGCCCGGTCGTCGAAGCTCATCGCCCGCCACTCCGGCGCAGCCTCCGTCGCGGCCTTCACCGCGGCCCGGGCGTCCTTGCGGGTGGAGTTCTTCATCACGCCGAGCACGTGCTCGCGCTTGTGCGGCTGCACGACCGGGATCTCCTGGCCGCCGCCGGACACGTCCCGGCCGCCGATGGTCGCGGTCAGCCGGTGCTCCTTGCCGGCCAGCTCCTTCAGGCGTACCTCGATCTCGGCACGCTCGGCGCTGCCGGGCGCGTAGTCGAGGTTCGGCTCGTTCAGGGGAGCGGGGACGAGGGTGTGAGCATCCATGCTGATTCACTCCGGCGGCGACGATGACGGGACTGTGAGGCCATCGTGGCACGCCCCGGCGCCGGTGCCCAACCCGGCTGTCAGGCCGACTTGCGGGTGGGCTGGCGCTTCCTGGCCGCCGAGCTGTCTGCCTTCTTCGCAGCCGACTTCTTCCCGGTCGGCTTCTTGGCCGCCGGGCTGCCCGACTTCTTCGCGGCCGACTTTTTCCCGGTCGTCTTCTTGGCCGTCGAACTGCCCGACTTCTTCGCGGCCGACTTCTTCGCCGCCGAGCTGCCCGACTTCTTGGCAGTCGACTTCGCGCTCGCCTTCTTGGCGGTCTGCTTGGTCGCCGGCTCGGCATCCTCCTCGGTGTCACCCGCGTCGACAGACTCGGCGTCGCCGTCGACCGGCTCGCCGCGCCGCTGTTTGGCCGCCGCGACCGACGCACGCAGGGCAGCCAGCAGATCCACGACCTCGGCGTCGCCGGTCGGCTCCGCCTCCTCCTCCGGCGGCTCCAGCCCGGACGCCTTGGCCTCGACCAGTTCCTCCAGCGCCACCCGGTAGTCGTCGCTGTAGCGCTCCGGCTCGAAGTCGCCTTCCAGCGTGGCGATGTAGGACTGGGCCATCGAGCGTTCCTGAGGGCGGATCTCCACCGAGTCCTCGGGCACCGCGAACGACGAGTCCCGCACCTCGTCCGGCCACAGCATGGTCTGCAGCACCAGGGCTCCCTCGCGCTCCCGCAGCAGCGCCAGCGACTCGCGGTTGCGGATCGCCACCTTGACCAGGGCCACCTGGCCGCTGGTGGTCAGCGCGTCGCGCAGCAGCACGTACGGTTTGTTGCCGACGTTGTCGGCGGACAGGTAGTACGCCTTGGCGTAGTACAGCGGGTCGACCTGGTCGATCGGGACGAACTCGAGCACCTCGATGGTCTTGGCCGTCGGCAGCGGGAGCTGGGCGAAGTCGTCCGCGTCCAGCACCACCATCCGGCCGTCGGGCATCTCGTATCCCTTGGCGATGTCGGAGTACGGCACCTCTTGACCGTCGATCTCGCACACCCGCCGGTAGCGGATCCGGCCGCCGTCCTCGGCGTGCACCTGTCGGAACGACACGTCGCGGTTCTCGGTCGCCGAGTAGACCTTCACCGGGATCGTGACCATGCCGAACGAGATCGTGCCCTTCCAGATGGCCTGCATGGGGTTAACGATCACCGATCGGCGGGGCGGACACAAGCACGTTCATCGCCACCGTGGGCGGCGCGCCGCGCACGTCAGCGGACCAGGCCCGGGAGCTCCTGGGTCGCGTACCAGGCCAGCTCGTGAGCCTCGCACTCGTCCAGCAGGAACTGCTCGTCGCCGTCCCGCGGCCCTCCGTCACGCAGCATCGCGACCGCGGCGGCCACGGCAGCGGTCGCGTCCTCGGTGTCCACGTGCGCGGCCGCCACCCGGCGCAGCGGCACCGGTCGGTCGACCCGGACCCGGCCGGGCTCGTCGTCCGGCCCCGGATCGCGGTGCACGTCCTCGCTGTCGATCGCCAGCACCGTCCGCCGGGGCGGCACCGGACCCGCCGGCTCGTCCGCGAGCAGCAGCAGGGCGGCCCGCGCGGCCCGGGTCATGGCGACGTAGGCCAGCTCCTCGGCGTCGCCGTCGCGATACGACTCGCGCAGCGCAGCCGTCACGGCGTACCCCACCAGCGGCGCCGGCCCCAGCTCACCGGTGCGCGCCAGGTCCGCGAGCCCGGCGTCGGTGACCGGCACGAACACCCGCACGTCAGCTCTCCCGCTTCGGCCGGGCACGGCCGCGAGGGGCACGTTGCCGGGTGCTCCTGGTCGTGTCGACAAGCTCCTCGAGCGCCTCGGTGACGCACTGGGCCAGCACCTCCACGTCCTGCACCGCGTCGTAGTCGGCGTCGATGCCGTAGTAGACCCGGCCGTCGTAGGAGGTGACCCCGATCGCCAGCGGCTGCCCCGGCAGCAGCGGCAGGACCGGGTAGCTGGCCAGCATCCGGGCGCCGTAGGCGTACAGCGGGAACTGCGGCCCGGGCACGTTGGTGACCACCAGGCTGAAGGTGCGGCGCGGCAGCGACGCGGCCACCCGCGACCCCAGCGCGTGGAAGGTGGTGGGCGCGAACCCGCTGATCCCCGCCAGCTTGCGGGCGGCCACCGCGTTGCCGGTCTCCTTGTGCGCGCGCAGCGCGTACGACACCTGGTGCAACCGCATCACCGGGCTCGGCTCACCGACGGGCAACGACAGCAGGTGCGGCTCGACCTGGCTGCCGAGGCTGGTCGGCTCGCCCTCCTCGTCGACCACGCTCATCGGCACCATCGCCCGCACCCGGGTGCCGGTGTGCACCGGCTCCCCGCGGGTCATCAGCCAGGTGCGCAGCGCCCCGGACACGACCGCCAGGACGACGTCGTTGACCGTCCCGCCGTGCAGCGCCCGCACCTTGCGGTAGTGGTCGAGGGCCGTGTCGACGGTCGCGATCCGGCGCTGCTGGGACAGCGCGGCCGACAGCGCGCCCTCGTGCGCCGGCGGCGCCGCCCCGAGCGCGGAGGCCGCGGTCTGCAGCGACTCCCGGGCCCGCTCGGCCGCCTGCGCCACCTCGTCGACCCGGGTACGGACGGTGCCGATCACGCTGGCGGGGTCGCCCAGGGCATCGGTCACCGCCCCGACGATCAGCCCGGCGAGACTCGGTCCGGGCCGCGGCCGCCAGTCGTCGGACAGGGTGGCCGGCGGCTCCGGAGACACGTCGAGGATGAGCTGCCCCAGGTCCACGGTGGTGGCGCCGTCCACCAGCGCGTGATGCGACTTGCTGATGATCGCGAACCGGCCCTCCTCCAGGCCCTCGACCAGATAGGTCTCCCACAGCGGGCGGGTGCGGTCCAGCGGCCGACTGACCAACCTGGCCGTGAGCTCACGGAGCTGCTCCATGCTGCCCGGCCGGGGCAAGGCCGACCGCCGCACGTGGAAGGTGAGGTCGAAGTCGTCGTCGTCCACCCACACCGGGTTGGCCAGCCGCGCGGGCACGGACTGGATGCGCTGCCGGTAGCGCGGCACGAACGCGATCCGGTCCCCGATCAGGGCCACCAGCCGTTCGTAGTCGAACCCCTCCGGCGGCGGCTCGAACACCTCCGCGGTGGCGACCTGCATGGGCGCCGTCGCCGTCTCCTGGGTCAGGAAGGCCATCTCGGAGGGGCTCACCCGGTCCGCCATGCTCGGTCCTTCCTGTTCGTTGCCTGCCGGGCGGCCGATCGCACCCACCCGGGAACCTTCATCGTCCCACGAGCGTCATGATGGGAGGGTCCGGTGACCGCGAAACGAGCGGCGCCGGCCCGTCGTTCGTCCCCGACCTGGAGAGGCCCGATGCGCAAACCCCTTGCCGCCCTGGTGGCCGTCATCGCGACGGCAGCCCTGCTGCTGACCGGATGTGGCGGCGACCAAGGTTCGACCGCGGACACCGGGTCTGCCGATTCGGGCGCCACCCCGGTCTCGCCGGACGACACCGCGGCGTCCACGCCGGGCCCCACCGACAGCCCCACCGACAGCCCCACTGCCACCGTCACCCAAGACGACGACCAGGACGACCAGGGCGACAACGTGGACGTCGACGACGGGGTGCTGGAGATCGACATCGATATCGAGGACGGGACGATCGAGCCGGCCGGGCAGCGCGTGCGGGCCAAGGTGGGCCAAACCATCCGGCTGGACGTCGACAGTGACATGGCCGACGAGCTGCATCTGCATGCCGACCCGGGCAAGGAGTTCGAGGTGCGTGCATCCGACGACCAGGTCTTCGAGTTCACCATCGACCAACCGGGTGTCTACGAGTTGGAGTCCCACGGGCTGGAGACCCAGGTGGTGTCGATCCAGGTGGAGCCGTAACCGGGGCGGGAGCTGCGATCGTGCCCGATCAATGGCTGCTGGCGCACGGACTCGGCGGTGCCGCGGACCTGCCGATCCCGGCGTCGTACGCGATCATCGGCGCTTCGTGGGCGCTGGTGGTGTCGTTCGGGGTGGCCGCGTTCGCTTGGCGTCGCTCGGTCTTCAGAGGTGACGAGTCCGGTGCAGCGCTGCCGGCGTGGGTCACCAGGCTGGTCGACTCACCGCTCACCCAGTGGGGACTGCGGCTCGTCGGCCTGGCCGCCTTCGGCTACTTCCTGCTGGCGCTGCTGTTCGGCAAGGACCTGTTGACCAACCCCGCGTTCGGCACCTTCTACGTACTGGTGTGGGTGGGGTTGGTGCCGCTCGCGATCCTGTTCGGGCCGGTGTGGGTGCTGCTCAACCCGGTACGGACCCTGCATCTGCTCATCAGTCGGCTGGCCGGGCGCTCACCGGAGGAGGGGCTGTTCACGTACCCGGCGCGGCTCGGCCTGTGGCCGGCGTCGGCGGGGCTGTTCGCGTTCGTCTGGCTGGAGCTGGTGTACCCGCGCAACACCGAGTTGTTCGCAATCCAGGCGTGGGTCGGCCTGTACGTCGCGATCATGCTGGTCGGGTCGATGCTGTACGGGTCGGCGTGGTTCGCGAACGTGGACCCGTTCGAGGTGTTCTCCCGGCTGTTGGCCCGGATGTCGCCGTTCGGCCGGCGCAGCGATGGCCTGGTGGTAGTGCGCAACCCGCTGGAGAACCTGGACGGGCTGCCGGCGGTTCCCGGGCTGGTGGCGGTGGTTGCCACGCTGTTCGGGTCGACGGGGTACGACAGCTTCCGCGAGGCGCCGTTCTGGGTCCAGTACAGCCAGGCGCAGGGCTGGAACACGACCACCGCGAAGACCCTCGTGCTGCTCGGCTTCGTGGTGTTGGTCGGCGTGCTGTTCGGCGCCGCGGTCAGTGCCGTGGGCGGTCTCGGACAGGTGCAGCGCAAGGCATTGCCGGCGCAGTTCGCGCACTCCATCGTGCCGATCGTGCTGGGCTACTTCGTGGCGCACTACCTGAGCACGTTCGTGGCGACCGGTCAGCAGACGCTCGGGCAGCTCAGCGACCCGCTCGGCACCGGCGCCGACCTGCTGGGCACCGTAGACCTGGGCGCGAACTCGTTCTTCAGCTATCACATCACCGGGCTGGCGGTGACCAAGGTGCTGGCGGTGGTCGTGGGCCACATGCTCGGCGCCTTCGCCGCCCACGACCGGGCGGTGCGGATCCTCCCCCGCGGCCGCGAGCTGGTCGGCCAGCTGCCGCTGCTACTGCTGATGGTGTTCTTCACCAGCGCGGGGTTGTACCTGCTGCTGCAGGTGTAGCGGCCGCGTCGCGCGCGGCCAGCAGGCGGACGGTCTGCTGGGCCAACTCGCTCATGGCCGCTCGCATCCGGGAGCGGCCGGCGGTCTCGACCAGGGTCCGGCCGTGCAGCAGGCAGGCGTCGCAGGCGGCCCGGTCCTCGGGCAGCACCGCGATCTCGTCGGCACCGGTGAGCCTGCGCACGGTATCGACCACCTCGTCACGCGACCAGCCCAGGCCGGAACGGACCCGATTCAGCACCACCTGGAGACGCACACCAGGAATCGCGGCCGTCAGGTCCACCACTCCCCTGGCCAGCCGGGCAAGGCCGAGCGGATCCGCCGCGCCGACCACCAGCACCAGGTCGGCGGCCTCCAACACCTGCAGCGTGGCCCCGTTGCGCCGCGGCGCGGCGGTGTCGAAGGACAGCTCCTCGTCGGTCTCCAGGCTGAAGCCGCAGTCGATGATGACGTACGACGCGAGGCTGCGCGCGGCGAGGCAGATGCCCTCGGTCGTCGCCTCGGTCAGCTCCGGCCACCGGTCCGGCCGAGGCAGCCCGGTGAGCACGCGCAGCCCGCGGCCGACGCTTCGGGTGTGGCCGGCCAGGGTCGCCGGGTCCAGTCGGCCGTGGCGGGCGCTGCGGGCGGCCGCAAGGACCCCGGACCGCTCGTCCAGCAGGGCCAGCAACTGCGCGATCGCACCGCCGTACACGTCCGCGTCAACGAGGAGCGTCGACCGCCCGGCCGCCGCATGCTCGGCCGCGACGCCCAGCGCGATCGTGGACCGGCCGGGGGCGCCGGCCGGGCCCCAGACCGCGATCAGGCCGCCACCCTGCTCGTCGTCCCCGGCGTCGCCGGATCGGACGGTCTCGAGCGGTTCGCGGCCGTGTGGCGTGGAACCCCGAACGCGGGCGTGCCGGGCTGCCCGGTGTGCGGGCGCTCGCCCACCGTCGACTCCGCCGCCGGCCAGGTCGCTCGGGTCCCGGCCCGGAGGGCCTGTGCCGGGGGCCCGGGCCGAGCTCGGGCCCCCGGCGTCGGGATCGGGCGGCTCCAGCGGCCGCTGCCCGGCCGCCAGCAGCCGGTCGGGCAGCCGGTCGGCCTCGGCGGTGAGCACCGACCGGATCCCCATCCGGAGCAACTGTCCCTCGGCCGCGAGGTCGCCGATCGCCACCAGGCCGACCGGCTCCACCCCGTGCCGACGCAGCTGGGCCACCAGGTCGGCGTCGAGGTGCGGGGTGCTGGTCGAGACCACGGCGACGCGGGCGTGCCCGGCGGCGGCCGCGGCCAGCAGGTCCGCGGCGTCCACGCACCGCCTGGCGATCCGCAGGTCCCGCCGCCCCTGTAGCGCGACCACGACCTCGGGCTCGAACGCCGCGCCGCCGAGCGCCAGCAGGATCGCAGCGGTCACGGCGATCCCCGACCGGTCCGGATCAAGACCACCTCGCCGCGGAGCAGCGAGGTCAGCAGCCCGCCGAGCCGCTCGCTCGCCTCCGCCCCGGCCGGTTCGCCGGCCAGGCTGAGCAGCACTTGCCGGGTGGCCGCCTCGCCGAGCGGACCGGAGTCCCGGGCCGCCCGGACCACCCGGACGTCGGTGAGGACCAGTCGCGCGGGTGCCGTGGTGCCGTCCGCGGTGGCCGGCGGCACCACCCACACCTGCACGCGGTCCCCCGCCGCCAGGTCCTGGGGAGCACCCGCCGCGCCGACGACCACCGGCAGCTCCCGGTCCGTACGGGACTCGCGGGGCGTCATCGCCGACTGCGGCAGCAGCTCCCCCGGTCCGAGATCCCGCGCCGCGACCATGCCCTCCGGGAACGCTTCGCCGACCGGCAGGTAGGCCGTGGCGACATCCCCGGAGAAGTGCACGCGGGTGGTGGCCAGCGCCTGCGGACCGAGCGGCTCACCGGCGGTGACGCCGTCGCCCGACGTCCACACCTCGACCGTGTCGTCCGCCGCGGCGAGCAGCCTGGCCCCGAGCAGCACCGACCCGGTCACCAGCAGCACCCCCACCCAGATCCGCGGGTCCCGCCAGCGGGCTCGCCCGAGCCGCGCCGCCGCCGCGGCACGCGGGCCCGTTCGGGTCGGCTCGGTGTCGTCGGACACGCTCTCGGACACAGCCGTCATTGTGCCGGTTCTCCTGACCTACGGTGCCCGGCTATCCACAGATCGTGAGCGCGGGGGGAACATCGTCACCCGCGGCACCCGTCCCTTACAAGGCATGTCGCGCAGATTTATCCGCATTCGACCGCGGCGCAACCGGGAGCAACAGCACGCAGCTGGGGACGGATGGACGGAACTGTCGGCTCCTCGTGCCACACTGCGAGCATGAGCTCTCCCGCCGGGCCGCGGTTCCTGCAGCTGGCCGACGTTGCCGAGACGCTGAACATCTCCGCCTCCCAGGCGTACGCCCTGGTGCGGCGGGGGGAGCTGCGGGCGATCAAGATCGGCGGCCGTGGCCAGTGGCGGGTGGAGGCCGCCGAGCTGGAGGCCTACATCGACCGGCTGTACGACCAGACCGCACAGTTCGTGGATCAGCACCCCTACGTCGAGGAGCCGGGGCCGCAGGAGCGCTGACCACGCTCAACTCGTACGCCGGATGAGGGCCACCTGGGCGTAGGGCACCAACACGCGGCGGCGGACCGCCCGCGCCCGCGGCACCTGGTCCGGCTCGTGCTCGGCCAGCTCGAGGTGGTCCGCCGCCGCCAGCGCAGGGGTTCCGTACAGGGCGGCCGCGGACCGGCGATACACCGTCACCGGCGAGCGGTCTTGTGCGATGCGGCGCAGGATCGCCGCCAGGCCGAGCCGGCGTTCGACGACGCCGACCAGCTCGTCCGGCACGGTCGCGGAGCCGATCCCGGCGACGCCGCAGACGGCCGGCAGCGGCACCAGCGCCTCCCCCGGCGACTCGGCCAACAGCAGGCAGTCGCTGCTCACGCGCAGCAGGGTTCCGGTCACCACGCCGGCCGGCGTGTCCACCGACACCACCGAGTCGACCGCACCGCGGAGCCTGGCCAGCAGGGTCGCCCGCGCCCACTCGGCCCGGGTGCGGTCGGCCACCTCGGCCAGCGCCGCGCTGCGGTCCGCGGCCGCCCATTCGTCCGCGAGGTCATCGAACAGTTCGTCCCACCGCATGGCGCCGACAGGCTAGCCGACTCCCCAGCCACCGGGGCTGTGGATGGCCGGTTGACAACCACGATCATCGGGTCTTGAATCGCCGAAACGAAACGCAGCGCCATGCAAATGGATGTAAACGAATGAATCAGTCGCTCAACCAGCTGATCGTGGACCTGGCCCGTTGGGTGACGCTCGGCGTGCTCGGCTGGCTCGCGGTGTCGGTCGCTCTGTCCGTGGCCGTGGCTGTCGCGGCCGAGGCCGGCCGGATGGGCCCGCGCTGGGTGCGGCGCGCGGCGGCCACCGTCTCGCCGGTGGTGATCCGACTGTCGGTGCGAACCGTGGTGCGCACCGCCGTACGGCTCGGGTGCGTCCTGGCGGCGACGGCGCCGGTCGGACTAGCCACCCATCCGGCGCTGGCCGACCAGCCCGCTGCCGGGCACACCCGACCCGGCCCGGCGCTGCCCGTTCCGGATCGGCCGCATGTCGGGCCGGGCTCCCCGACCGGCCTGGCCGGACGTGCGCAGGGCTCGCCGGTCGGCACCGCCGTCGCCGCAGCCGCGGTGGCCGGCCCCGAGGGCCTCGTCGTCCGCCCGGGCGACTCGCTGTGGGTCATCACCGCAGAGCACCTGCCACCCGGCGCAGAAGCCGCCGCGATCGCCGCGTGCTGGCCGAAGTGGTACGCCGCCAACCGCGACCGGATCGGTCCGGATCCGGACCTGATCCACCCCGGCACACACCTACGGCAACCGCAGCCCGGTTGCTCGCCCTCTCCCTGACCGTCCCGAGCGCCCACGCCCGCCCACCACACCGACCTGGAGGAGTCATGAGCAGCAGCCGACCGGCGGCGTCCCCGTCCGTTCTCGCCCGGCGGAGGTCGTCCCCGGCTCCGCTCGGCGCCCAGCCGCTCCGGCAAGAGTCGGTCGGGACCGGCAGCAGGCCGGATCGCACGGACCGGCCGCTACCGCCCGTCCAGGGGGCGCTGGCTCTCGACATCCCGCCGGTGGGGCTCCCGGTGCCCGGTCGGCCCGACCTAAGGCTGGTCGACAACGGGCCGTCCGGGCCGCCACCGGTCTACCGCTGGGCCGACCGCTTCGTGCATGCCGTGGTCGAGGTCATCGCCGGGGACCGCCCCTTGCAGCAACTGGTGCGCTGGACCGACGAGCACGTCTACGGCGACCTGTCCTATCGCACCGATCTGCTGTCCCAGGTGAGCACCACCGACCTGCGGCGACGGGTGGGACGGGCGCATGTGCGGTCGGTGCACGTCAGCCAGCCCGCAGAGGACGTCGCGGAGGTGTCGGCGCACATTCGGCACGGCGACCGGTCCCGGGCGATCGCAGCCCGGCTGGAGACCCGCCGCGGCCGGTGGGTGTGCACCGCGTTGCAGTTCTGCTGAGCGTCTCCGCCCAAAGGACTGGCGATGCCCCCAGCCTCAGTAGTTGGCCGGGTCCCCGTGGCAGCGCTTGTACTTCTTTCCCGACCCGCAGGGGCACGGTGCATTGCGCGGTGTCCCGGCGTACTCGAACTCCACACCGCCGTCCGATGCCGCTGCCTGGGGCGAACCGGTCTGCGACGACCGCCCGCCTTCGGCCGTAGTCTGCGCACCGCTGTCGCCATCCACCGTGGGAGCCGAGTACGTCAGCCGTCGCGGCTGGCTCGGCGCGCCCAGGCCCCGGGCCACGATCCGCGGCTGGGTGGCGGTCTGCGTGCTCGCCCCGGCCGACTGTCCTGCGGCGATGCCGCCGACCACGGCGTCGGCGGAGGGGCGCGCAGCTGCCGGCTCCTCGTCGGCGGCCGGCTGCTCCTCCGCCGGCTCCGGTTGACCGTCCGGCCCAGGCTGCCCGTCCGGGGAGGCGGCGGTCGTGCCCGCGGTCACCGCCTGGATGCCGGGCTGCATGCCCTCCACCGGCGGCTGGATCTGCACCTCGAGGTTGAACAGGTAGCCGACCGACTCCTCCTTGATGCCCTCCATCATCGTGGCGAACATGTCGTAGCCCTCACGCTGGTACTCGACCAACGGGTCGCGCTGGGAGTACGCGCGCAGGCCGATGCCCTCCCGCAGGTAGTCCATCTCGTACAGGTGCTCACGCCACTTGCGGTCCAGCACCGACAGCATCACGCGGCGCTCCAGCTCGCGCGTGACGTCCTCGCCCAGCTGCTCCTCGCGGCGCGCGTACGCGGCCCGGGCGTCCTCAAGGATCTCCTCCTCCAAGAACTCCGGGCTGAGGTCGGCCTGCTCGCCACCGGCCTGCTCGATCAGGTCCTCGGCGGTGAACGAGACCGGGTACAGGGTCTTCAGCGCGGTCCACAGCTTGTCCAGGTCCCAGTCCTCGGCGAAGCCCTCGGCCACCGTGCCGGCGACGTAGGCCTTGACCACCTCGTCGATCATCGAGAGCACCTGGTCCTTGAGGTCGGCGCCCTCGAGCACCCGGCGCCGCTCTCGGTAGACCACCTCGCGCTGCCGGTTCATCACGTCGTCGTACTTCAAGACGTTCTTGCGGGACTCGAAGTTCTGCGACTCGACCTGGGCCTGGGCGTTGGCGAT
>CAZNCE010000113.1:0-8433 GCA_964571285.1 uncultured Nocardioidaceae bacterium
ACGACGTACGGGTCAGCCGTGCGGACGCCCAGCGGCCAGCCGCACCACGGTCGGGGATACTGCCTGGCCATGAGCCCCGACCAGGACCGCATCCCGACCGCGCTGACCATCGCCGGGTCCGACTCCGGTGGTGGCGCCGGCATCCAGGCCGACCTCAAGACCTTCTTGTGCTGCCGCGTACACGGCATGTCAGCGCTCACCGCAGTGACCGTGCAGAACTCGCTCGGCGTACAGGACTTCTTCGAGCTCTCCCCTGACCTGGTCGTCGGGCAGATCCGCTCGGTCTCCACCGACATCGGCGTGGACGCCGCCAAGACCGGGATGCTGGCGTCCGCCGCGATCATCGAGGCGGTCGCCGAGGCCGTAAGCACGCTCGGCATCGGGCCGCTGGTCGTCGACCCGGTCGCCGCGTCGCAGCACGGCGACGCGCTGCTGCGACCGGACGCCCTCGCGGCGCTGCGGGACACCCTGATCCCCACCGCGACGCTGATCACGCCGAACGCCGGGGAGGTCCGTCTGCTGACCGGCGTCGAGGTGCGCGACCGCGCCGACATGGAGCGTGCGGCAAGGGCGCTGCACGACCTCGGCCCGCAGTGGGTGCTGGTCAAGGGCGGGCACATCGACGAGCACCTGCCCGCGGTCGACCTGCTGTACGACGGGACCGAGTTCACCGAGTACGTCTCCGAGCGCCACCGTACCGACCACACGCATGGCTCCGGGGACACGCTGGCCGCTGCCATCACGGCCGGCCTCGCCCGCGGCCTCGACCTGCCGTCCGCGGTGCACGAAGGGAAGGGGTTCATCACCGGAGCCGTCACCCACTCGTTCCCGCTGGGCCGCGGTTTCGGCCCGGTCGGGCACTTCTGGCGGGTCCGCGAGTGGCCGGAGCCGGTCACCGACGTTGGGTAGGGTCGGCGCGGTGGAACTGCCTGCGTCACTGAGCGAGGTTGCTGCCGCGATCGAGTTGCTGCTGCCCGAGATCGGACCCAGCACGGAGGCGGAACTCGTGACCGCCCTCCAGGACCGCGGCGTGGACCTCGGCATCGGCCCCGCCGACACGGTCGCCGCGGCGATCGACGAGCAAGCCCCCGCGCTTCTGCAGCTGCTGGGCGACGGCCGGTACGTCTTACTGTCGGCGCTGTTGGCCGACCGGACGCTCACCCACCGGGTGACAGCGGTCGAGATCGAGCATGGTTTTCTCGAGGTGACGCCGGATCTGGAGCCCTTCTCGTTGCTGACCGAGGAGGAGACCTACCGGCGGCTGGTCGACGGCTCACCAGCGGTGGAAGCCGTGCGGGACGTGGACCTCGAACTGCTGGCCGAGCGCGGCATCGCGCCCGATGCCCTCATCGAAGCGGCGCTCGTGCTGGAGCCGGATGCGCTCAGCCGGTTGGGGCTGACAGCCGGGGATCTGGTCGCGGTCACGGTACGGCCGGAAGGGTTCGAGCTCACGGCCGTACCCAACGCGGAGGGGCGGCCGGACCTGGCTGCGCGGTTGGCCGAGACGCTGGAGCAGCTGGGCGACGGCGGCCCCGCGCTGATCGACACCCTGGTGTGGCTCGCGTGCGCCGACGATCCCGAGTCCTTCGGGTCCCCGACACCGCCCCTGACCGAGCTGTTCGAGGCGGTCGGGCTGATCTGGAGAAAGGAACAGGTCGGGCCGCCCGGCTTCGACTTCGGCGCCTGGTGGCTGGAGCGCCGGCTCGGCGACATAGCGGAGCAGCATGACTTGGACGAGGACGCCGCCCTTGCGGTGCTGCTGCTGACGCAGCTGTACGACGACGTGCGGCGAGTCGTCGACCTCGCCCGGGATGCGACGGACGCCGGCCAACCGACCGCCGACAGCGCCGAGGCGGTCGGACCCGAGGTCGCCGGGCTGAGCAGTTCCGACACGGATCCAGAGGACGGCGGGTTCGACGACGAAGTGGTCCGCGAGGCGCTCCACTTCCTCACCGACTCCAGGGTGGCCGAGGCGGTCCTGCTGGAGACGCTCGGTGCCTGCCGCGAAGGAGCCGCCGCACTCGGCGTCTTCGCCGAGACGCTGGAGCCGAGGGCGCCCCGGCAGGCCCGGGCGGCACTGCACTGGCTGCGCGGCCGAGCCTGTGACCGGCTGGGCGACACCGCCGGGGCCGAGCAGGCCTTCGAGGCCGCGCTGGACCTGGACGGTGAATGGCGACCTGCCCTGTTCGATCTGGCCGACATCGCCAGTGACCGCGGCGACGCGGAGCGCGGCCTGTCGCTGCTGCGACGGGCGGGCGCACCCTCAGATGACGGGCTGGTGGTGCTGCTGGAGCGCTTCCGTCCCACCGATCGGAAAGGCCTGGGGCGGAACGAGCCGTGCTGGTGTGGATCGGGCCGCAAATACAAGGCCTGCCACCGCGGCCGAGAGACTCGTCCGCTGGAGGAACGCGCCTTCTGGCTCTACCAGAAGGCCGCCGGCTACCTGGGCAGCGGACCGTGGCGAGCCGGCCTGCTCGACCTCGCGGAGATCCGATCCTGGCACTGGGAACAGACCGACGCCGTATACGCCGCACTCGAGGATCCGCTCGTGTGCGACGCGATGCTGTTCGAGGGAGGCGCGTTCGGTGCCTTCCTGGACGAACGGGGGACGCTGCTGCCCGATGACGAACGACTGCTCGCCGAGCAGTGGCTGTTGGCCGAGCGGTCGGTCTTCGAGGTCGAGACCGTCACCGCCGGAACGGGATTCACCGCTCGGGATCTGCGCACCGGGGACCGCCTCGAGGTCCGCGAGCGCGTGGGGAGCGGTAGCCTCCGGCCGGGCATGTTGATCTGCTGCCGGCTGGTCCCGGCCGGTGACACCGTGCAGTGCTTCGGAGGTCTCGAACCGGTGGAGTTGCACCAGCGCGATGAGCTGCTGCGATTGCTCGACGACCACCCCGGGCCGGACGAGTTGGTCACAGTCCTGTCTGGGCGGTTCGCTCCGCCCGTGCTGCAGAACACCGAAGGCGACCCGCTGGCGTTCTGCGAAGCCCACCTGCACAGCCCCGACGCGGCCGCGCTGGCCACCGCTCTGGACGAGGCCTACGAACGCGATGACCAGGAGCCCCGCTGGTTCGAGCGCGTCCTCACCCACGGCAGGCCGCACATCCGCGCGACGCTCAAGCTGGACGGGGAGCACCTCACTGTTGAGACCAACAGCGAGGCCCGGCTGGATCGCGTGCTCGATCGGTTGCGCAGCCTGCGACCCGAGGCGCGGCTGGTGGAGCAGACCCGACAACCCGCCGACGGCGTGCGGGAGGCGATCGGCCGTCAACCACCCGACCCAGGCCGATCCGGGTCCCTCGACCCGGCGGCGAACCCCGAGATCGCGGCGGCGCTGGAGCAGTTCAGCCGCGCCCACGAGGCGGCTTGGCTGGACGAGCAGATCCCGGCGCTGGCCGGTGCGACACCACGCGAGGCCGCCGCCGACCCGACCCGCCGGCCCGACCTGATCCGCCTGCTCGACAGCTTCGGTCCGGCAGAACCCGGCCTGATGGACCCCGATCGGCTGCGCGCCGAGCTCGGCCTGTGACGGCTCGCCGTCGAAGCGCGTGTGCCGCGGGTAGCCTGCCCGGATGACGGAGAACATCGTGCCGGCCCCCGGCCCGACCCTTCCCGGGGAGTTCGCCGTCCGGGTCCGGGTCCGAGGCGAACAGACCGGCGACGTGCTCGCGGTGATCGAGGAGACGCTGCGGCCTCGGGTGTTGATTCCCCCGCACGTGCACGGAAACGATGTCTGGGTCCGGGTGGAGGAGGGTGAGATCGGCGTCCTCGTCGGTGACCAGGTACGCACCGCGGTGCAGGGCGATTGGGCGCTGAAGCCCCGGGAAGTCCCGCATGCCATGTGGAACCCCACCGACCGGCCGGCGCGGGTGACCGAGGTGCTGACCCCGGCCGGCACGGAGCGCTGGTTCGAGGAGCTAGCCGCGCTGGCCGACGGGGACGAGGCCGGGTTCGCGGACGCCTGCAGACGGCACAACATCAGGTTCTTGGACGACGAGCCGGCGGTGACGCGGCTGAAGCGCGACTTCGGGCTCGACTGAGCCCACGAGACGCTGATCAGGTGGCCGCGGCGCGCAGCCGGCCGGCGAACGCGGACGCGGCGGCGCCCGGATCCTCGGCCTCGGTGATCGCCCGTACCACCACGACCCGGCGAGCACCCGCGGCCAGCACCTCGTCCAGCCGCGCCAGGTTCTCGATCCCGCCGATGGCGAACCACGGCCGGTCGTCCTGCCGCTCCGCGGCGTACCGGGCCAGGTCGACCCCCGTCGACGGCCGGCCGGGCTTGGTCGGCGTGGTCCACAGCGGCCCGACGCAGTAGTACCCGACACCCTGCTCCCCGCGGCCGCCGTCGACCTGCTCCGGCGAGTGCGTGGACCGCCCGATCACCACTTCCGGCCCGACGATCTCCCTGGCCACGTCGACGGGCAGGTCGTCCTGGCCCAGGTGCAGCACCGGGGCGCGCGCTGCCCGGGCAACGTCCGCCCGGTCGTTCACCGCGAACAGCTTGCCGTGCCGCTCGGCGGCCGCGGCGAACACCTCGAGCAGGCGCAGTTCGTCGCGTGCCTCGAGCCCCTTCTCGCGCAGCTGCACGATGTCCACCCCGCCGGCCAGCACCGCGTCCAGGAACTCGGCGAGGTCGCCGGTGCGGGACCGCGAGTCCGTGCACAGATACAGCCGGGCGTCACGCAGCAGTGGATCGTCCATCCCGGCAGCGTAGACTCGAAGCCGCACGGGAGCTCGGCGCAGGCCGGGCTGAGAGGGCGGAACCGCCGACCGTCGAACCTGATCCGGGTAATGCCGGCGCGAGGGAGCGTGACGTGAACACCCGCAGCAGCCGCGATGTCGTGGTGCTCGGAGGCGGCGCCATCGGCAGCGCGATCGCTTGGCGCTGCGCTCAGCGCGGCCTGAGCGTCGCGGTCGCCGACCCCGAGCCTGGCCGGGGTGCCTGGCACACCGCCGCGGGCATGCTGGCCCCCCGCACCGAGCTGCACTACGCCGAGTCCGCGCTGCTGCGGCTCAACCTGGGGTCGCTGTTTCGCTACCCGGACTTCGTCGCCGAGCTCACCGACGCCACCGGCATGCCGACGGGGTACGTCGAGTGCGGCACCGTGGAGGTGGCCTGGGACGGGGCCGACCTGCGGGGGCTGGCCGATCTGCAGGCCTTCGGTGACAAGCTCGGGCTCACCAGCCGGCTGCTGACCGGCACCGAGCTGCACGCGCTCGAGTCGGCGCTGTCCCCCGGCCTGCCCGGTGCGCTGCTGGCCGAGGACGATCATCAGGTCGACCCGCGGCTGCTGCACGCCGCGCTGCTCAGCGCAGGCGGGAGCCTCGGCGTGGAGTTCTTCGCATCGGGCGCCGGCTTGCTCCTCGAGCGGGACCGCGTCACCGGCGTCACGCTGGACGACGGCACGGCCGTCCCCGCTGGCACCGTGGTGCTCGCCGCCGGCGCCTGGTCTGCCCGGGTGGCCGAGCGAGCCGGGCTTGCCCCGGCGGCGCGCCCCGGGGTGCGGCCGGTGAAGGGTCAGACCGTCCGGTTGCGGTTCCCCGGCGGTCCGCCGATCACCCGGGTGGTGCGGGGGCGGGTCAAAGGCTCCCCGGTCTACGTGGTCCCCCGGCAGGACGGCGAGTTGGTGGTCGGCGCCTCCTCCGAGGAGACCGGCTTCGACCGCACCCCACGGGCCGGCGCAGTGTACGAACTGTTGCGCGACGCGCAGTCGCTGCTGCCGGAGCTGGGCGAGGCCCAGTGGGTGGAGGTGTGCACCGGGCTGCGACCGGGCTCCCCGGACAACGCGCCGATCATCGGCCGCGCGGGCATCGACGGCCTGGTGTACGCCACCGGGCACTACCGCAACGGCATCCTGCTGACCCCGATCACCGCGGACGGCGTCGCCGAGCTGCTCAGCACTGGCCAGCTGCCGGCTGCCCTGCAGCCCTTCACGCCGGACCGGCTCCAGGCTGCTTCGACACCGGCGCCAGCACGACCGACGGAGGTGACGAGATGAGGATCCAGCTGAACGGCAACCCCCGCGACCTCGAGGGGCCGACCACGATCGCCGACCTGATGCGCCAGCTGACCGGCAGCACCCGCGGCAGCGCGGTGTCCGTCGACGGCACCGTAGTGCCGCGCAGCGACTGGGAGCACACCCGGCTGCAGGACGGGCAACTGGTCGAGCTGATCACCGCCGTACAAGGAGGTTGAACTGATGAGCAGCGAGCTGCGAGGTGCCTGATGAGTGACGACCCGTTCGTAATCGCCGGGCAGGAGCTGAGCTCCCGGCTGATCCTGGGTACCGGCGGCGCGCCGAGCCTGAGCGTCATCGACCAGGCGCTCGGCGCGTCCGAGACATCCATGTGCACGGTGGCGATGCGGCGGGTGGATCCGTCGCAGACCGGCTCCATCCTGCAGGTCATCGATGCGCGCGGGGTCGCGCTGCTCCCCAACACCGCCGGCTGTCGTACGGCCAGGGATGCGGTGCACACCGCAGAGCTGGCCAGGGAGGCCCTGGAGACGGACTGGGTCAAGCTGGAGGTGATCGCCGACGAGCACACCCTGCTGCCCGATCCAGTGGAGTTGCTGGAAGCCGCACAAACCCTTGTCAGCAAGGGGTTCGTGGTGCTCCCCTACACCAACGACGATCCAGTGCTGGCCCGCCGTCTGCAGCAGTCCGGCTGCGCGGCGGTGATGCCGCTGGGCGCGCCGATCGGCACCGGGCTCGGCATCCGCAACCCGCACAACATCGAGCTGATCGTCAGTGAGGCCGAGGTGCCGGTGATCCTGGACGCCGGCATCGGCACCGCCTCCGACGCCGCGCTGGCGATGGAGTTGGGGTGTGCGGGGGTGCTGCTCGCCTCGGCGGTCACCCGGGCTCAGGACCCGGTTGCGATGGCCAGGGCGATGGCGCTGGCGGTGGAGGCCGGGCGACTCGCCCACCAGGCGGGCCGGATCCCGCGGCGGCACCACGCTCGGGCCTCCTCCCCGGTCGAGGGCATGGCGGTGCTGTGATGGGTCGCGGTGCGACCGGGACCCGACGCCGATGAGCGGCGGCGCGCGCTGATGCGCCGACGGCGGGCCGGGACCCTCGGGGCGGACGGGTCGCCGGCAGCGACGACCGAGCCGCGGGAGGCCGGGCTCACCCTGGACGACCCCAACCCGCGCACCCTGGGTGCGTTGGACGCGGCCGCACTGTGGGGCAACCTCGGCGTCAGCCTGCTCGGCTTCACCGGCGCGATCTTCGTGCTGCAGCCGATGGCGGGTGCGCAGTTGTCGCTCGGGGCGGCACTGACCGCGTTGCTGGTCGGCACCGTGCTCGGCACCGCCGGCGTGGCCGCGGTCGGCATCGCCGGGTCGCAGGCCGGCAAACCGTCGATGGTGCTGCTGCGCGGGCTGTTCGGCACCCGCGCCTCGTACGTGCCGACCCTGCTCAACGTGGTGCAACTGCTGGGCTGGACCACGTTCGAGCTGGTGATCATCGGCTCCGCCCTGCACCAGGTGTTCGGCGGCATCCCCCGGTGGGCCTACGTGCTGGCGGGCGGGGTCGTCACCACGTTGCTGGCCTTGCATCCGCTGGCCTGGATCCGGGTGTTGCGCAAGTACGTCACGGTGGCCGTGGTGATCTCGTTGACGTACCTGCTGGCGCAGTTCCTGCGGGAGCCGCTGCCGGCGCTGGACGACGGGACCTGGCACGGGTTCTGGATCGCCGTGGACACGGTGATCGGGGTGTCGGTGTCGTGGGTGCCGCTGGTGTCGGACTACTCGCGGCATGCGCGGTCGACCCGCGCGACGTTCGCGGGCACGTTCGTGGGCTACTCGGTCACCCAGATCGGCTGCTACCTGCTCGGCCTGCTGGTGCTGGTGACGGTCGCAGCCGGAGACCCCGGCCGGATCTTCTCGTCCCTGATGGCGGTGCCCCTGGGCGTGGTCGCGTTCGGCATCATCGCTCTGCGCGAGCTCGATCAGTCGTTCGTGGACACCTACTCCACCGCGGTGTCGCTGCAGAACCTCAAGCCTCGTTGGGATCGGCGGCTGCTGGCGCTCGCGATCGGCGCGGTCGCCACGGCCGCGGCGCTGCTGCTGCACATCGCCGACTACGAGAGCTTCTTGCTGCTGATCGGGTCGGTGTTCGTGCCGATGCTGGGGGTGTTCCTGGTCGACTACCTGGTGGTGAGTCGCGGGTCGTGGGACCTCGGTGAGGGTACGCCCACCCGGTGGGCCTCACTGGCGTCCTGGGTCGCCGGCTTCATCGCGTACCAGTTGGTCAGCCCGGTGTCACTGACCGGTTGGCGGGAGGCCTGGCTGCAGGTGCAGGACTGGCTTGGCCTGGTCCCGCCGGCCTGGCTGAGCGCGTCGCTGACCTCGTTCGTGATCGCCGGGGCCTGCACGCTGCTGCTCGGCCTTCCCCGACTGCGCCGCCGCAGCGCCGCCTGACGGTT
>CAZNCE010000113.1:8533-11388 GCA_964571285.1 uncultured Nocardioidaceae bacterium
CGCCGCAGCGCCGCCTGACGGTTCACCCAGCACGAGTCACCCAGCTCGAGTCACCAGGAGCCGGGCAGCTCTCCGCCGTACCACAGCTCGATCAGGCGCCGCGAGATCGACAACCGGCCGGGCAGCAGCACCTCCTCGGACTTCGCCGCGGACAGCAGCTCGTCCCGGCTGAACCAGCGCGCTTCGCTGATCTCGTCGCCGTCCACGGTGATGCCGGTGCTGGTGGCCTCGGCGAAGTAGCCCACCATCAGGCTGGCGGGCAAGGGCCACGGCTGGCTGCCGACATAGGTGACCTCGCCGGTCACGATGCCGGTCTCCTCGAAGATCTCCCGGCGCACCGCGTGTTCCAGGGACTCCCCCGGCTCGACGAACCCGGCCAGGGTGGAGAACGCGCGCTCGCGGAAGTTGCGGGTGTTGTGGCCCAGCAGGCAGCGCTCGTCCTGGTCGGTCACGAGCATGATCACCGCCGGGTCGGTCCGCGGAAACTGGTCGCGGCCGCACTGCTCGCACCTCCGCACGTGCCCGCCGGTCACGTTGTGCAGCACTCCGCCGCAGCGGGGGCAGAACCGATGCGAGTCGTGCCAGTTGGCCACCGCGATCGCATGCGTGACCAGGGCGGCATCCAGCTCGTCGGCCGCCTGCCCGACCTGCCGCAGGCCACCGAGCGTGCCATCGGGCTCGTCGTCGGCGCGGACGGCGAAGTAGGTCACGTCCCCCTGCAGCCCGAGCAGGATCTGCTCGCCGGGCAGGGTCTGCGCGGGAGAGCGGTAGACCGGCCGGCCCAGGCCGTCGACCAGCACCTTGCCGTGGTGCACGGTCAGCACCCGGGTGCGCGGGTCCTCCCAGCGCTGCCGGATCCAGTCGGCATCCACCCGATGGTTGCCGAGCCGGTCGTGCGGGTGGCGGGAGAGGGCGAGTTCGTCGGAGAGCGCCACGCTGCCGACCATACGTGCTGCCCGCTCTGGCAGGATCCTCGGCATGAGCACCCACATCGGGGCGGCCCCGGGCCAGGTCGCCGAGCGGGTGCTGCTGCCCGGCGATCCGCTGCGCGCGTCGTGGATCGCGGAGACCTTCCTGGACGATGCGACCTGCTACAACACCGTCCGCAACATGCTGGGGTTCACCGGGACGTACCGGGGACAGCGGGTCTCGGTGCAGGGCTCGGGCATGGGCCAGCCGTCGCTGGCGATCTACGCCACCGAGCTGTTCGCCGAGTACGGCGTGCAGCAGATCGTCCGGGTGGGGTCCTGCGGCGCGCTCAGCACCGACCTGGCACTGCGCGACGTCGTGCTGGGGATCAGCGCCGGCACCGACTCATCGATGAACCGGCTGCGCTTCGGTGGCCTGGACTTCGCGCCGGCGGCGGACTTCGAGCTGCTGTCGGCGGCGCATCGCTGCGCGACCGAGGCCGGGATCGACGTGCACGTGGGACAGCTGTTCTCCGCCGACTCGTTCTACAGCGACCGGCCGGACCTGCTGAAGCTGGTGGCCGAATACCGGGTGCTCGCCGTCGAGATGGAGGCCAACGCGCTTTACACCCTGGCCGCCAAGTACGGTCGCCGCGCGCTGTCGGTGTGCACGGTGTCCGACCACGTCGTGACCGGAGAGCACACCTCGGCGGTGGAGCGCGAGACCACATTCGAGGCGATGGTGCGGATCGCGCTGGACGCCCTGCTGGCCGTACCGCTGGATGATCCGGGCGCCGGATAGCGGCGTTCCGGACGTTCATTGGTCCAGAGCGAGCAGGCGCTGCAGTTCCGCCCGACCGGGCAGCCCGTCCGGGGTGACCACGTCGCCGGAGCGGACGTAGTAGAACGACGCGGTGACCGACTCCGGCGGGACCCCCGCGAGCTCGCTCCACGCCAGCCGGTAGATCGCCAGCTGCAGCGGGTCCGCGGTATGCCCGACGTTGGTCTTCCAGTCGACCACGTCGTACCCGTTCGCCGTCTGGTAGACCGCGTCGATCCGCCCGCGGATCACCTGCCCGTCCAGCGCGAGCGCGAACGGCGCCTCCACGGCGTACGGGCGACGCGAGCCGAACGGCCCGGCGCGGAAGGCCTCGATCAGCTCGGCCAACTCCCGGTCGCTGCCGATCTCGGAGTCGGCTGCCCCCGGCAGCTCGCTGGGGTCGAGCAGCGGCTGCTGCCCGAAATGACTCTCCACCCACGCGTGGAACCGCGTGCCGAACCGGGCCGACGGCGACGGTCGTCTCGGCATCGGGCGGGCGAGTGATCGGGCCAGCCGTTCCGGGTCGGCGCGCAGCTGCATCAGCTGGCTGGCGCTGAGCGTGGCCGGCAGCTCCACCGCCCGGTCCACGGTGCGGGCTTGCCGGGCCTCGTCGAGCAGCTGGTCGATCGTGGTGTCCCACGCCGCCACGCGTTCGAGCTCGGTGGTGCTCAGCCCGGGTTCGTCCGGCGCGTGGCCACCGGTGGCGCGATGCTGCACGCGCGCCCGCTCGACGGCCTCGGCCGCGGTCCGCCGCTGGGCCAGCGCCGCGGCGTCCAACTGGGCGGGCCACTCCAGCTCGACCCGTTCGGCCAGGTGCGGGTTCTGCTCGGCCTCGGGCTCCGGCGCCCAGGGGGCGTCCGCGAACGGATCGGCGGCGGTGCGCGGCACCCGGACGTCGTCGGGCACTGCACCGGTGGCCGCTCGGCGGGAAGTCGCGACCTCTAACGGGGAAGTTTCGGCGTCTCGCGGGGAAGTTTCGGCGTCTCGCGGGGAAGTCTTGGCGTCTCGCGGGGAAGTTTTGGCGTCTCGCGGGGATGGGGACGGGGACGGGGCCGGGTCGTGGAGTTGGCGAAGGTACTCCGACGGGCCGCGCTTGGTCTTTTGGATATCGCCCCACCAACAGCCGG
>CAZNCE010000114.1:0-11355 GCA_964571285.1 uncultured Nocardioidaceae bacterium
CGCCGACCCGAGAAGAACTGGAGGACGGCGGACTCTACGCGGCCCTGCGGGCGCGCGGTGTGCGACTGCGGCTGGCGCACCAGACCATCGGAGCCAGGCATGCGACGGCGGCAGAGGCACGCGCCCTCCTCGAGCCGGCGCGCGCCACCCTACTGACCATGCAACGCCTTGCCATCGCGGACAACGGAACCGTGGTCGAGTACGGAGACCACATCTACCGCGCCTCGCGGTACAGCTTCCAGACCAGCCTGGTTGCGCGCTAGCTGGGCACCGCCGGAGTCCGGGCGGGACGAGTCAGGACCCGCTGGGCGGGTCGGTGCCACGCCGGTCCGATTCACCGGATGCGGCGTCCCCCGACGCGGCGCCCTCCCGGGCCACCCCCTCCGCAGGATCCGGCACCGCCGCAGCCGCCGCGCCGGGCAGGCGGTTCCGCGTGGAGTCGGCGATGCCGGCGGCGAGGATCCACAAGAACGCCGCGATCGGCATCAACGGCTGGATCTCCCCGGCGAAGCCCTCCGCGCCGTGGCTAGCGGCCAGCACGATCGCCAGTACGCCGATCGCGACACCGGCGACGTAGCCGGCGATCAGCGCCCATCGGCAGGCCTGGGCGGTGCCGACGAACACCGCGTTCCAGACCGCGACGAAGCCGACCAGCATCGCCACCACGGAGATCGCCGCCAGGAACGTCACCACGATCTCCGGCTGCACCCCGGAGAACGTGGACAACGGGTTGCCGACCATGCGCACGATCAGCCCCCAACCGGACACCGTGCGCCCGTCACCCCAGTGGAACCACGGGAACGCCATCAGCGCGAGCTGAGCGACACCGACAGTGCCGAGCAGCCACCGCCGCAACAGATACTCGCTGCCGATGCTCACGCCGGGCCGAGCGGTCATCGCGATGCTCCCCTCACGTCAGGTCACCGTGGGGCCGCCGGACACCTCTGGGGCCTCGTGCCTGCGGCGCCTCCTGTTCAGGAAACCACGACCGCCGGGGCGCTCCGCACTGACCACCACCGCCACCGCCGCGATCACCACGCCGCCGCCGACCACGATCTGCGGGGTCACCGGCTCGGCCAGCAGCAGCCAGCCGAGGAAGACCGCGATCACCGGATTCACGTACGCGTACGTCGCGACCAGCGAGATCCGCGCGTGCGCGAGCACCCACACATAGGCGGAGAACGCCACCACCGAGCCGAAGACCACCAGATAGCCCCAGGCCAGCCAGGACGAGGTGGAGTACGCGCCGAAGTCCGGCCGCTCGCCGAACAGCGGCCCGGCCACCAGCATCACCGCGCCGCCGACCGCCATCTCGTAGGTGGTGGTGACGAACGCATCCCGCGGCAGGCGCAACCGCGGCTGCACCCAGGAGCCGAACGACCAGCAGATGCTCGCGATCACCACCAGCAGCAGCCCGCCGATCGGCACCGGCCCGCCGAGGCCGGTGGACAACACCAGCCAGGTCAGTCCGGCGAAGCCCAGCACCACACCGGCGGCGGTGGCCCGGACCGGATGGTCGCCGCTCACCCAGCGCAGCAACAGCACCCACAGCGGGACAGCGGCCACCAGCAGTGCGGCGATGCCGGCCGGGGTGCCATGCCGTTCGGCGACGGTCACCACGCCGTTGCCGAGCACGGGCAGCAGCAGCCCGAGCAGCGACGCCCCCGCCAGTTCGCGCCGGGTCACGCGGAGCCGCCGCAGGCCGCCGCGCGCCGCCAGGATGGCGCCCAGCAACACCGCGGCGACGGCATACCGCGCACCTGCGGACAGCAACGGCGGCATGTCCAGCACCATGAACCGGATCGCGACGTAGGTGGAGCCCCACACCACGTACACCGTGCCCAGCGCCACCGCGACCAGCAGTGCGCTGGCGGGCAGGATGCCGGGGCCCGCGGGGGCGGGTTCCGGGGACTTCGCGCCGTCCATGATGTCAGTAGTGTCTCGCGTCTTCACTCATGACACGGTACGGGGTCGGGATTGTGGTGTCCCCGGGTTTTCTCCCGGTGTCCGGGTGATCGCCGATTACCCGCGGGACGCGGTTCCTCGGTACGGTGGGGAGTGCATGACTGTGGCTCTCGTCACAGCACGGAGCCGCTCCTGGGCGATCCCGCAGGTCGGTTCCGCTTCCGACGGAGGCGATGCGGGAGATCCCGCGCATCGCAAGGCAAAGGAGTGCAGGTGAGCGACGCATCCGACCCCATCCCCGCGGTGAACTCCGACCTCGGCTCGGTGTTCGGGCCGACGGACATCGCCGACCAGCCGGAACTCATCCAGCTGCTGACCCCGGAGGGCGAGCGGGTCGAGCATCCGGACTACTCGTTCGACCTCGACGACGAGGCGATCAAGGGCTTCTACCGCGACATGGTGTTGACCCGCCGCATCGATACCGAGGCCACCGCGCTGCAACGGCACGGTGAGTTGGGCATCTGGGCCCAGCTGCTCGGCCAGGAGGCGGCCCAGATCGGCTCCGGACGGGCCCTTCGCCGGCAGGACTTCTGTTTCCCCACCTCCCGCGAGCACGGCGTCGCCTGGTGCCGCGGCGTGGACCCGATCGAGCTGCTGGGGTTGTTCCGCGGCGTCGACCAGGGCAGCTGGGACCCGCGGGAGAACAACTTCCACCTCTACACGATCGTGATCGGCGCGCAGACCCTGCACGCCACCGGCTACGCGATGGGCATGCAGCGGGACGGAGTCGTCGGCAGCGGAGACCCCGACAAGGATGCGGCGGTCATCGCCTACTTCGGAGACGGGGCGAGCAGCCAGGGCGACGTCAACGAGTCGTTCATCTTCGCCGCCTCGTTCAACGCCCCGGTGGTGTTCTTCTGCCAGAACAACCAGTGGGCGATCTCGGTGCCGCTGGAGCGGCAGAGCAAGGTGCCGCTGTACCAACGGGCCGCCGGTTTCGGCTTCCCAGGGGTGCGTGTGGACGGCAACGACGTGTTGGCCTGCTACGCGGTCACCCGGGCTGCGCTGAAACGAGCCCGCGAGGGCAGCGGCCCGACCTTCGTGGAGGCGTACACGTACCGGATGGGTGCGCACACCACCACTGACGACCCCACTCGCTACCGGCTCAATTCCGACCTGGAGCACTGGAAGCTGAAGGACCCGATCAGCCGGGTCAAGGCCTACCTGACCCGCAACGGGCTGGTCGACAACGGGTACTTCGCCGAGATCGACGAGGAGGCCGAGGCGCTGGGCGAGAAGCTGCGGGCCGGCTGCCGGGCGCTCCCTGATCCGAACCCGCTGACCATCTTCGATCAGGTGTACGCCGAGCAGACCGAGGAGCTGGCGCAGCAGCGCGAGCAGTTCGCGGCCTACCTCGACTCCTTCGAGGGCGCCGAGCTGGAAGGGGCGAAGTAATGGCGAAGATCACCCTGGCCAAGGGCATCAACGCCGGCCTGCGGGCGGCCATGGAGGCCGACCCCAAGGTGCTCATCATGGGCGAGGACGTCGGCAAGCTCGGCGGCGTCTTCCGGGTCACCGACGGGCTGCAGAAGGACTTCGGCGAGGACCGGGTCATCGACACCCCGCTGGCCGAGTCCGGCATCCTGGGTACGGCCGTCGGGCTGGCGCTGCGCGGCTACCGCCCGGTGTGTGAGATCCAGTTCGACGGGTTCGTCTATCCGGCCTACGACCAGATCGTCAGCCAGGTCGCAAAGATGCACTTCCGCAGCGGCGGCAAGCTGCCGATGCCGATCGTGGTCCGGATCCCGTTCGGCGGCGGCATCGGCGCCGTGGAGCACCACAGCGAGAGCCCGGAGGCGCAGTTCGCGCACACGCCCGGCCTGAAGGTCGTCGCCTGCTCCAACCCGGTGGACGGCTACCACATGATCCAGCAGGCGATCGCCAGCGACGACCCGGTCGTGTTCTTGGAGCCCAAGCGGCAGTACCACGCGGACAAGATGGAGCTCGACGAGTCGGCGGCTCCACCGCCGCTGCACCGCGCGCGCGTGTCGCGGCCGGGCACCGACGTGACCGTGCTCGCGTACGGCCCGACCGTGAAGACCTGCTTGCAGAGCGCCGAGGCGGCCGCCGAGGAGGGCCGTCAACTCGAGGTGATCGACCTGCGCACGCTGTCTCCGCTGGACCTGGAGCCCGTGTTCGAGTCGGTGCGCCGAACCGGCCGGGCGATCGTCGTCCACGAGGCCCATCCCAACCTGGGCATGGGCGCCGAGATCGCGGCCCGGATCTCGGAGCAGTGCTTCTACTCGCTGGAGGCGCCGGTCATCCGCGTCGGCTCGTTCGACACGCCGTACCCGGCGAGCCGGATCGAGGAGGAGTACCTGCCCAACCTGGACCGGGTGCTGGACGCGGTCGACCGGTCGTTGGCCTACTGAGCCGGCGCACCGACGCAGAGAGGACACCGATGGCTGACGTGAACCAGTACCGGCTGCCCGACCCCGGGGAAGGGCTGACCGAGGCCGAGATCGTCGAATGGAAGGTCAAGGTCGGCGACACCGTCAAGGTGAACGACATCGTGGTGGAGGTGGAGACCGCCAAGTCGCTGGTCGAACTCCCCTCGCCCTACGCCGGGACCGTGCTCGAGCTGCTGGCCGCCGTGGGCGACACGGTGGAGGTCGGCACCCCGATCATCTCGATCGGCGACCCGTCCGCGGCGCCCGCCGCCGCGCCGGCGGCACCGGCCGAGTCCGGGACCGATGAGGTCGCGACCCCGGCTGCCGATGAGGCGGTCGAGCCCGGCATGGTCGGCAGCCCGGCGCCGGCGGCGCAGAAGAACGAGACGCTGGTCGGGTACGGCCCGCGGGAGAGCAGCGGCCGGCGGCGTCCCCGCAAGGGATCCGCAGTGCCGAGCGGTGGCGCGGCAGCGCAGGCGGGCGTGGCGGCGTCCTTCCAGCGGCCCCATCCCGAACAGGAGCAGTCGCTGCGGCCGGTAGCGCCGGTCGAGAACCTGCCGGAGGAGCCGGCGCCCGTGCCTCACGGGGCGGACGGCGCTGGCGGGGCGGCCGGAGCGACGGCGGTACGGCCGTTGGCGAAGCCGCCGGTCCGCAAGCTGGCCAAGGATCTCGGGGTCGACCTGACCCAGGTCGTGGGCAGCGGCACCGGCGGCGTGATCACCCGGGCCGACGTGGAGTCGTTCACCGGCGCGCAGGCCGCACCTTCGGCCACCGGCGTGGTCGCGGCAGCCCGTACCCCCGTGGAGCGGGAGACCCGCATCCCGATCAAGGGTGTGCGGAAGATGACCGCACAGGCGATGGTCGGCTCGGCGTTCACCGCACCGCATGTCACCGAGTTCGTGACCGTGGACGTCACCGCGACGATGGACCTGGTGCAGCGCTTGAAGGCGGACCGGGAGTTCCGCGACGTCAAGGTGTCGCCGCTCCTGGTGGTGGCCAAGGCCCTGTGCCTGGCGGTGCAACGGAACCCGGAGATCAACGCCACCTGGGACGAGGCGGCCGCCGAGATCGTGGTGAAGCACTACGTGAACCTCGGCATCGCGGCAGCGACCCCGCGCGGGCTGATCGTGCCGAACATCAAGGACGCGGACCGGATGTCGATGCGCGAGCTGGCCGAGGCGATGGGCCAGCTGGTGGCGACCGCACGGGAGGGACGCACCCAACCGGCCGAGATGTCCGGAGGGACGATCACGATCACCAACGTCGGCGTGTTCGGCGTGGACACCGGGACGCCGATCCTGAACCCCGGGGAGTCCGCGATCCTGGCGTTCGGCGCGGTGCGCAAGATGCCGTGGGTGGTCGACGACCAGGTGGTGCCGCGTTGGGTGACCCAGCTGGCGCTGTCCTTCGACCACCGGCTGGTCGACGGCGAGCTCGGCTCGAAGTTCCTGGCCGACGTGGCCGCGCTGCTGGAGGATCCGGGCCGGGCCCTGGTCTGGGCCTGACCCCGGCCGGCGTGGGCGTCGTCGCGGTCTGTCGTTGAGGCGGCTTAGGCTGGCCGTATGAGTGAGTCCGCGCCGGGACAGCTGCCCGTGACCACCGCGTTCGAGCTGCCCGGGATGGCGGTGACGCAGAACCTGGGCGTCGCGTTCGGGTTGATCGTGCGCAGCGTCGGACTGACCCGGGGCATCACCGGCGCGATCCGGTCGCTGCGGCAGGGTGAGGTCAAGGAGTACACCCAGGTGCTGGAGGACGCCCGCCGGCACGCGATCGACCGGATGCTGGAGAACGCGCAGCTGCTCGGCGCCAACGGCGTCGTCGCGATGCGGTTCGACTCCGCGGAGATGGGCGAGGGACTCGCGGAGATCGTGGCTTACGGCACCGCGGTCGTCGTCGAGCCCGTCGCCGGGGGTGGCGGGCATGCCGCCGGGGCCGCCCGGGCCGAACCGAGCGAATGAGTGCCGCAGGCGCGGCGGGCGATCTCTCGGACTCGCATCGCGACCACATCATCGCCTTGCTGCGGGAGCACTATGCGGTCGGGCGGTTCGACGTGGAGGAGTTCGGCCGGCGAGTGGAGATCCTCCTGAGCGCGGCGACCGCGGCGGACGCTATCACCGCCGTTGCGGACCTACCTCCGCTGACCGAGTCGGCGGCGGAACCCCACCGGCCCTGGTGGCGCCGGCTGCGCGTCGGCCGGCACGCCCAGAGCGACGTCGCGGCTGCCGGGTGGCTGCCGACCAGGGAGCGGTTCCGCGATCCGTCTTCGGGGCGGCTCACCCGGGTGTGGGTCGACCCTGCGACCGGTAGCCGGCACTACGTGCCCGAAGACGGCACCTGACCACAGCGGCAGGTCCGCCGACGGTGCCGGGGGCCTGCCTGGGTCCGCGGGCCCGTCCGGATAGCGTGTTTGCACTGTCGGTTGGGTAAACGCGGGAGGAGATGCCGGTGGAGCTGCCGGGCCGGGTAGCCGCGGTGACCGCCGAAGAACCGGTCCCACGCAGTGCCTGACTCCGCCTCCGTACGCCGTTCGGCGCTGTTCACGCTGGTCGCCCTGCTGCTGGTCGCGCTGAACCTGCGGCTGGCGCTGGCCGGGGTCGGTCCCGTGCTCGACCAGGTCCGCGCCGGTCTCGACGTGTCCCGCGGGTTCGCCGGGCTGCTCACCACGGTGCCGGTGCTCTGCTTCGCGGTGCTGGCGCCGGCCTCGGCGTACCTCGGCAGCAGGATCGGCAACGTGGCCGCCCTGTTCGCCTCGCTGGTGGTGCTGACCGTCGGGATCATGTTGCGGTCGGTCGACGGCCCGCCGGTCGTGCTGTTCGGCACCGTGTTGCTCGGTGCCGGCATCGCGGTCGGCAACGTTTTGGTGCCGGCGATGATCAAGGCCGAGCTGAGCGCGATCGCCGGTCTGGCGATGGGTCTTTACACCGCCAGCCTCACCGCCGGTGCCGCGATCGGTTCACTCGGCACCGCCTGGCTGGCCGAACTGGGGTGGCACTGGCGCTGGGTGCTCGGTGCCACCGCGGTGCCCGCGCTGGTCGGCTCGGTGGTGTTCGGGCTGTGGGCGCTGGCGCACCGGCGCAGCCGGCCGGCCGAACCGCCGATCGTGCCGGGGACCAGTCGGCAGGTGTGGCGGGCGCGCACGTCCTGGGAGCTCTCCGGGCTGATGGCCGGCCAGGCGCTGTTGTTCTACAGCGTGCTGGCCTGGCTGCCGGTGTTCCTGCAGGAGCGTGGGGTGTCCGTTGCCGAGTCGGGGGCGATGCTGTCCGTCTACAGCATCCTCGGGATCGTGGGTGCGTTGGCCGTACCCCCGCTGATCTCCAGGGCGACCGACCAGCGCGTGGTAGCGGTGCTGTCGGTAGCCGGCTGGGCGGTGGGCATCGCCGGCCTGTGGTGGTTGCCCGGCTGGTACCTGCTGTGGAGCATCTGGCTCGGGGTGTTCCAGGGCGCGGGCATCGCGATCGCGCTCACCCTGATGGTGCTGCGGGCACGCACCAACGCGGCCGCGCGGGAACTGTCCGGCATGGTGCAGATGAGCGGTTATCTGGTCGCCGGGGTCGGCCCGTGGCTGGTGGGCGCGCTGCGCGACCACAGCGGTGGCTGGTCCTGGTCGATGGGGACGCTGCTGGCGGTGGCGGTGCTGCTCCTCGTGGCCGCCTTCCGGGCCGGTGGAGCCGAGCCGGTCGGCTGACCCGCGACGTGAGCGCACCCGGTCGCCAAGCGAGTTGTCAGGCCGGTGTCGGTGCTGCGCAGCGCGGCGGCGTCTGACAGGTTGGTCGGCCCCGGACCACCGCCGAGCCGACAGTTAGAGTCGGGTCGTGAATCGCGACTCGACCGCCGGCCTGGGTGGCCGCCGCGCTTGGGTCGTCTGGACCGCGGCACTGCTGGTGTACCTGCTCGCGGTGTTCCACCGCAGTTCGCTCGGCGTCGCGGGGATCCTGGCTGCGGAGCGGTTTCACATCTCCTCGTCGCAGCTGTCCACCTTCATCATGGTGCAGTTGTTGGTCTACGCCGGCATGCAGATCCCGGTCGGCGTGCTGTTGGACCGGTTCGGGTCGCAGCGCATGCTGTTCACCGGCATGGTGCTGATGACGCTGGCCCAGTGCATGTTCGCGTTTGCCACGTCGTACCCGGTCGGGCTGGCCGCCCGGGTGGTGATCGGCATCGGCGACGCGATGATCTTCATCAGCCTGCTGCGGGTCGTGGCGCTGTGGTTCCCGCCGCTGCGCACCCCGGTGGTCACCCAACTGTCCGGGATGCTCGGCCAGATCGGGGCAATCGCGGCGGCAGTGCCGCTGTCGGCCGCTTTGCACGACTTCGGGTGGGAACGCACGTACCTGGTCTCGGCGCTGCTCGGGATCGTGCTGATCGCCGCGATCGTGCTGGTCGTGCGCGACGCCCCGCCCGGCCGCGAGCCGGAGCCCACCCGGCTGAACCTGTCCGCGGTCAAGGACCAGGTGCTGCAGTCGTGGCGCCAGGACGGCACCCGGCTCGGGCTGTGGAGCCACTTCTCCACGCAGTCCAATGTGCACATCTTCGGTCTGCTGTGGGGATTCCCGTTCCTGGTGACCGTCCACCACCTGTCCGCGACCGAGGCGGGTTGGCTGCTCACGCTGATGACCGCGGTGTCGATCGTCGCCGGGCCGTTTCTCGGCCACCTGGTGGCAACTCGGCCGTTCTACCGCTCCACCATGGTGCTCGCCATCGTCGGCGCGATCGCGCTGTGCTGGACCGTGGTGCTGCTCTGGCCGGGGCCGGCCCCGCTGTGGGTGCTGGCGATCCTGGTGGTAGTGATCGGCACCGGCGGACCCGGTGCCCTGGTGGGCTTCGACCTGGCCCGCACGTTCAACCCGGCCAGCCGGTTCGGCAGCGCCTCCGGGATCGTCAACGTGGGCGGATTCGTCGCCGCGCTCAGCGCGGTGCTCGGCATCGGCATCGTGCTGGACGTGCTGACCCCCGGACGGTCCACGGACTATGCACCGATCGACTTCCGGTGGGCGATGTGCGTCCAGTACGGCATCTGGTTGATCGGCACCGTCCAGATCCTGCGCTATCGCCGGCGCGCTCGGCGTACCCTCGCGGAGACCGACCCGGAGGGGTACGAGTCCCTGCGCCGCGGCATCCAGCGGCCCGCCCGGTGACCCCGCTCCTCCCGCGATTCGTCTGCGGTCGCCCTCCGCGACACGCCCGCGCAACCGCAGACGAATCGCGGGCCATGTCGCCCGAACCTGATGCGCGCCGGCTACCTGTTGATGGGCGCCGGCCTCGCGGTGAAGAAGTGGCCGCTGTTACCGGGGGTCGACACGCTGCCGTTGTTCGAGGGGGTGACGCTGTGCCTGCTCACCGCAATGTCGGTGCTGGCCTTCCTGGGCCTGCGGTATCCGACCAAGCTGCTGCCTCTGCTGCTGTTCGAGTCCGGCTGGAAGCTGCTCTGGCTGTCGCTGGTCGCCCTGCCCAAGGCGGTCGCCGGTGAGCTCGACGCCGCCGCGACGGAGATCGCGGTCAACTGCTCCCTGGTCGTGATCATCCTCGCGGTGACCCCGTGGCGGTACGTCTGGCACACGTACGTCCGTGCCCCGGGAGAGCGGTGGCGGTGACCGCCGAGGGGTCCTCGTCACGCAGTGATGCTTCCGCCGGTGCATGAAGGCGGTTCCGCGGAACCGCCTTCTTTCGCATCGTGGAAGGGGAGCCGCGGCCACGCGGCCTCCGCGCGACCCGGACGAGCCACCCCAATCCCATGCCGGCGGTCAGGTCGGGTCAGCCACCCAGCGCATCGGGTCGCCCCAGCCGAGATCGCCGACGCCGGCCTGATCGAGGGCCAGCGCGACCAGCGTCCGCCGGTGGGCGGCGAAGGTCAGCACGTGCGCGATCATCCCGCCGTAGGTGAACACCTCAGCCGGTTCGCACAGCGCGTCGACGAAGGTGTCGTCCAGCCGCTCCTGCTCGACCACCTCGTGGACGTGTGCCAGGTAGGTAGGCCCCTCCTCGGCCAGCCGGCGGCGCAGCGAGGTCAGGCTCTCGTGTTCCTCCACCGACCAGTCGTAGTCGCGGTTGGCCAGGGCCGCGTTCCACATGCCCATCTGGCCGACCAGCCGGGACAGCAACGATCGCAGTGTCTGCGGGTCGTCGTCCACCGATAGCTCGATCGGCGCATCCAGTTGAGCGTCGTCCAGGGTGGTCGCGCGGGAGATCATCTCGCCGACGAGCCACACGTGGTGCTCGACCATCTTGGTCAGCAGGTCCATTGCCGTCACCTTCGTTCGTGCGGGCAGCCGGAGGCTGCCGGGTGGGTGGAAGTGCACCTCGCTCGGCGCCGGGAGCTGCAGGTGCGTCGGGTGTACGCGCCAGGCAGCCGGTCCTACGCCATAGGCCCGGGTGAACGCGCGGGTGAACGCCTCGTGCGACCCGTAGCCCGCCTCGACGGCGACGTCGAGGATGGTGTGCCGGGTGGTGAGGAGCCGGTACGCCGCTCGCTCCAGCAGGATGCGCCGCCGGAACCTCGCGGGTGGTTCGCCGCAGGCCGCCGACACGATCCGGTCCAGGTGGAAACGCGACAGGTGCAGACGCGCGGCGACGTCGGTGCCGTCGGCCTCATGGTCGTCCAGCGCGGCGGCGAGGACGTCCACGAAGGCGGCGAAGGTGTCCGCTGTTGCCGTGGTCATGCTCCGATCATGCGCGGCCGGCGGTCGGCGGGTTTGATCGATCTTGCGCAGCCCGCCCGTCCTCGTCCGCGGGCTCGTTGCCGCTTCGCGGTGACAGCTCGTCGACCAGCGGCACCAGGTCGGCCACCGAGTCCACGATCCGGGTGGGCCGGTACGGGAAGCGCTCGACCTGGCTGCTCCGGGTCGAACCGGACAGCACCAGCACCGTCCGCAGCCCGGCCTCCAGGCCGCTGATGATGTCGGTGTCCATCCGGTCGCCGACCATCACGGTGGTCTCGGAGTGCGCCGAGATCCGGTTGAGGGCGCTGCGCATCATCAGCGGGTTCGGCTTGCCGACGAAGTAC
>CAZNCE010000115.1:0-3681 GCA_964571285.1 uncultured Nocardioidaceae bacterium
CCCAGGTCGGATCCTGGTGTCGGATCTTGCTGCGGACCGGACGCTCAGGTGACGTCGTCGTCCACCCAGTCGAACGTCTTGCTGACCGCCTTCTTCCAGTTGCGGAACAGCCGCTCGCGCTCGCCCGCGTCCATTCGCGGCTCCCACCGGTGCCCCTCGGACCAATTGCGTCGCAGCTCGTCCTGGTCGGCCCAGTAGCCGACCGCCAGCCCGGCCGCATACGCCGCACCGAGGGCGGTCGTCTCGGTCACCTTCGGCCGTACCACCGGCAGGTCGAGGATGTCAGCCTGGAACTGCATCAGCAGGTCGTTGGCCACCATGCCGCCGTCGACCTTGAGCTCCTCGAGGTGGACGTCCGAGTCGGCGCGCATCGCGTCCAGCACCTCGCGAGTCTGGAAGGCGGTGGCCTCGAGTACGGCCCGGGCGAGGTGCCGACGGTCGACGTAGCGGGTCAGCCCGACCAGCGCCCCCCGTGCCTCCGGACGCCAGTGCGGGGCGAACAGCCCCGAGAACGCGGGCACGAAGTAGGCGCCGCCGTTGTCGTCGACCGACGCTGCCAGTCGTTCGATCTCGCTTGCGTCGTTGATAATCCCGAGGTTGTCGCGCAGCCACTGCACCAGCGAGCCGGTGACCGCGATGGACCCCTCCAGGGCGTACACCGGGTTGTTGTCCGCCAACCGGTAGCAGACCGTGGTCAGTAGCCCGTGCTCGCTGCGCACGCGTTCCTCGCCGGTGTTCACCAGCATGAAGTTGCCGGTGCCGTAGGTGTTCTTGGCCGTGCCCACGTCGAAGCACACCTGGCCGAAGGTCGCCGCCTGCTGGTCGCCCAGGATGCCGGCGACCGGCACACCGCGCAGCACACCCGGACGGCATTCGCCGTACTCCTCAGAGGAGGAGACGATCCGCGGCAGCATGCCGATCGGAACCCCCATCTCGTCGGCGATCTCGTGATCCCAGTCGAGGGTGTCGAGGTCCATCAGCAGGGTGCGCGACGCGTTGGTGACGTCGGTGAGGTGCTGGCCGCCGTCCGGGCCGCCGGTGAGGTTCCACAGCACCCAGGTGTCCATGGTGCCGAACAGCAGCTCGCCCCGGGTGGCACGCTCACGTGCCCCGTCGACGTGGTCGAGGATCCAACGGATCTTGGGCCCAGCGAAGTACGTCGCCAGCGGCAACCCGACCCGGTCCTGGTAGCGCTGGGCGCCCCCGCCGAGTGCCCCCAGCTCGTCGCAGATGCGCTGGGTACGGGTGTCCTGCCAGACGATCGCGTGATGGATCGGGCGCCCGGTGTCCTTTTCCCACACGACCGTGGTCTCGCGCTGGTTGGTGATGCCGACCGCGGCGACCGACCCGGCGCTGACGTTGGCCTTGCCGAGCGCGCCGCCGATCACCTCGCGGGTGTTGTCCCAGATCGTGGTGGCGTCGTGCTCCACCCAGCCGGCGCGGGGCAGGATCTGCCGGTGTTCGAGCTGGTCCACGGCCAGCGGCGAGCCCGTGCGGTCGAACACGATCGCCCGTGTGCTGGTGGTCCCCTGGTCGATGGCCAAGACGTAGTCCGTCATAGCAGCCGACCCTATGCGCCCCGGCGGCCCGCGCAGGGTCGCACTGGGCGCGATTGCCACGAACGACGTTCATCACGGGAACGCAGCAGACCCGCGCGGTGCACGGTTGGCAGACTGGTGCCGGACGCCGACCCTCGGGAGCCGCCACGTGATGCCCAGCAGTCCCCAGCTCGGGCCAGACCAACGCCAGCGGGACTGGCGCCGGCTGGAGAGCGATCAGTTCGACCTGATCGTCGTCGGCGGCGGCGTGACCGGCGCCGGAGTCGCGCTGGACGCGGTGACCCGCGGGCTGCGGGTGGCGCTGTTCGAGCAACGCGACTTCGCCAGCGGCACGTCCTCCCGCTCCTCCAAGCTGTTCCACGGCGGCCTGCGCTACTTGGAGCAACTCAATTTCGGGCTGGTCCGCGAGGCGCTACGCGAACGGGAGCTGATGCTCAGCCGGCTCGCCCCGCATCTGGTGCAGCCGGTGCAGTTCCTCTACCCGCTGACCCACCGGGTCTGGGAGCGGCCGTACGTCGCCAGCGGGCTCACGCTCTACGACACGATGGGCGGGGCCCGGTCGGTGCCCCACCATGCGCACCACACCCGGCACGGCGCGCGGCGGCTGTGCCCGGCACTGCGCCGCGACGCGCTGGTCGGCGCGGTCAGCTACTACGACGCGATCGCCGACGACGCACGGCACACGCTGACCGTGGCGAGGACCGCGGCGGCCTACGGAGCGCGGGTGTTCAACAGCACCGAGGTCACCGGCTTCCAGCACGCCGGCGAGCGGGTGGTCGGCGTGCACGTACGCGATGTGGAAACCGCCGATGAGGTCTCGGTCGAGGCGCCAGTGGTGGTGAACGCGACCGGCGTGTGGACCGACGAGGTGCAGACGCTCGCCGGCGGCCGCGGCCGGTTCAACGTACGGGCGTCCAAGGGCGTGCACATCGTGGTGCCCCGCGACCGGATCAACTCCGAGATCGGGCTGATCCTGCGCACGCAGACGTCGGTGCTGTTCGTGATCCCATGGACCACCCACTGGATCATCGGCACCACCGACACCGACTGGAAGCTCGACCTGGCGCACCCGGCCGCCAGCCGGGCCGACATCGAATACCTGCTGGGACAGGTCAACCGGGTGTTGTCCGCGCCGCTCACTCACGACGACATCACCGGCGTGTACGCCGGCCTGCGGCCGCTGCTCAAGGGCGAGGACGAGCCCACCTCGCAGTTGTCCCGCGAGCACGCGGTGGCCCGGCCGCAGCCCGGGCTGGTGTCCATCGCCGGCGGCAAATACACGACGTACCGGGTGATGGCCGCGGACGCGGTCGACCTTGCCCGCAAGGACATCGGACGCCACATCGCGGACAGTACGACCGAGCATGTCCCGCTGCTAGGTGCGGAGGGATACCACGGGCTGGTCAACCAGGCCGGCGCGCTGGCCGCCGAGCACCGGTTGCCGGTGTGGCAGGTCCGGCGGCTGCTGAACCGGTACGGCTCCATGGTCTTGGAGGTCCTGGCTCTGGGCAAGGCGGAGCCGGATCTGCTGCAACCGGTCGGGGAGAACCAGGAGTACCTCGGCGTCGAGTTCGCCTACGCCGCGGCGCACGAGGGAGCGCTGCACCTGGACGACCTGCTCGCCCGGCGTACCCGGATCTCTATCGAGACCCCGGACCGCGGCACGGCCAGTGCAGACCTGGTGGCCCGGATCGTGGCCCCGATCCTGGGCTGGGACCGGCAGCGGGTGCACACCGAGGTGGCCGCCTACCAAGCCAGGGTCGAGGCGGAGCGCGAGTCGCAGCGCCAGCCCGACGACCTGGAGGCGGACGCGACCCGGGTGGCCGCCCCCGACACCCGCAAGCTGGCGGTCGGCCGAGCGCTCGCTTGACCGTTCGCACCGGCCTGGCAGCAAGATCCGACGCTGAGATCCGACGCGGTACGAGGACCTTGGGCGGGCGTGGGAGCGCCGACGCCGGATCCTGACGTCGGATCTTGAGGCTGGGCCCGCCGGCGGGTCCCTCCGGCCCGGTCGCTCTTCGATGGGATGTTCGGTGACGGCGAACTGCGGTGCGGCCGTGCGCCCGAGTATGAACCGGGCAAACCGCCAGGATGATCTCAATTCGGTATCGACCCGCGTGGT
>CAZNCE010000115.1:3781-11298 GCA_964571285.1 uncultured Nocardioidaceae bacterium
CGGCCGCCGACGTCGCGTCTTTCACCAGATCGTGAAACACGTGCAATCGGGGCACCGCCCAGCCCATCGAGCGCGGCTCGCCGCCGGGCCGGTGTCTATTGAAGGCACTCCGGGGGTTCGGCTCGGTTAGTGTGTCCCGACGTGGGGGTCATCGAGACCGCCGGCCTAACCATGCGCTACCCACGCGTCGTGGCGCTGGACCGGCTGGACGTGAGCATCGCCGCCGGCGTGACCGGGCTGGGGGGCGCCAACGGCGCCGGCACGTCGACCCTGCTCAAGATCCTGCTCGGCCTGCTGCCGGCCACCTCGGGGACGGCGACCGTGCTCGACTACGACGTCGCCACGCAGGGGTCGGACATCCGGCGGATGGTCGGCTACATGCCGGAGCACGACTGCCTGCCGCCGGACGTCTCAGCCTCCGACCTCGTCGTCCATCTGGCCCAGATGTCGGGTCTGCCGCAGGCCGCTGCGCGCGAGCGGGCGGCGGACGTCCTGCGGCACTGCGGTCTGGCCGAGGAGCGCTACCGGCCGATCGGCGGCTACTCCACCGGCATGAAGCAGCGGGTCAAGCTGGCCCAGGCACTGGTGCATGACCCGCGCCTGGTGCTACTGGACGAGCCCACCAACGGCCTCGACCCGGCCTCCCGCGACGACATGCTGCGGCTGGTGCGCAAGATCGGAGACGAGTTCGGCATCGCGGTGCTCGTCACCTCACACCTGCTCGGTGAGCTGGAGCGGGTGTGTGACCACGTGGTGGTGCTCGACGCGGGAAAGCTGCTCCGCTCGGAGGACACCAGCCAGTTCACCCAGGCCACCGGTGTGCTGCTGATCGAGGTGCACGGGCCCGCCGGGTCGGACCAGCGGATGGGTCAGGCCCTGGTCGACGCCGGTCTGGTGGCTCGACCGGCCGGCACGCTGATCGAGGTGGAACTCGCCGACCCGCGGGCGTACGACCTGGTGCGGGACACCGCCGTGGAGCTGGGCCTCGGGCTGGTTCGGATGCAGGAGCGACACCACCGGATCGCGGACGTGTTCCGGGAGGGGGAGGCCGGCAGTGTCCAGCCCGTCTGAGCCCGCCGGTGTCATCCACGACATCGGCTACCGGCCATACTCCGGTCCCCGCCTCGGCGAGGGCCGGGTCGCGCTGGCGCTGTTCCTCACCGGGCTGCGCAACTGCTACGGGCTGGGCCGCTCGGCGAAGTCCAAGGTGCTGCCGTTCGGCATGCTCGGCCTGATCGTGCTGCCCGCGGTGATCCTGGTGGGCATCGTGGTCCAGCTCAACCTGGCCGAGCAGCTGCTGCCGTACTCCCGGTTGCCGATCACCACGCAGCTGTTGATCTCGGTGTTCGCCGCCGCGCAGGCGCCGGCCCTGGTTTCGCGGGACCTGCGGTTCCGCACCATCACGCTCTATCTGGCGCGGCCACTGCGGCGCAGCACGTACGTGCTGGTGCGGATGGCGTCCCTCACAGCAGCGATCTTCCTGCTGGTGCTCACCCCGGTGCTGATCCTCTATCTCGGCGGTCTGCTCGGCGGCCTGCCAGCGGGCCGCGAGACCAAGTCGTTCCTGGCCACCGTCGTTGGGCTGGTGGTGCTGTCGGCGCTGCTGGGCTGCCTGTCCGCGCTGGTGTCCGCGATCACCACCCGGCGCGGCATGGCGGTCGCCGCGGTGATCATCGTGCTGATGCTGGGGTACGCCGTGGTGTCGGCCATCCAAGGGCTGTCCACGGAGCAGCCCGGCATGGAGTCGGTCGGCGACCTCGCCGGCCTGTTCTCCCCGTACACGTTGACCAACGGCTTGCAGCATCTGTGGTTCGGCTCGCCGGCGTCCACGCCATCGGTCCCGGACGGGGCCGGGATGGGCGTGGTCTACACGCTCGTCACCGCACTGTGGATCGGCGGATCCATTGTCGTGATGCTGTTGCGGTACCGGAAGGTGGCGTCGGCATGACCCTCATCGCACTGGACAACGTGTCCCGCTGGTACAAGAACGTGGTCGCGGTCAACGACGTGACGATGACGATCGGCCCGGGCGTGACCGGGCTGCTCGGCCCCAACGGGGCGGGCAAGTCGACCCTGATCGCGCTGATGTCCGGGTTCCTCGCACCCTCCACCGGCACCGTCACCCTGGACGGCGAGCCGCTGTGGCGCAACGAGTCGGTCTACCGCCGGATCGGCCTGGTGCCGGAGCGCGAGGCGCTGTTCGACTACCTGACCGGACGGCAGTTCGTCGTGGCCAACGCGGAGCTGCACGGGCTGCCCGATCCTGAGGCGGCGGCGCAGCGCGCCATCGCGATCGTGGAGATGTCCGACGCCCAGGACCGGGCGATCTCGACGTACTCCAAGGGCATGCGGCAGCGGATCAAGATGTCCTCGGCCCTGGTGCACGACCCGCCGGTGCTGCTGTTGGACGAGCCGTTCAACGGTATGGACCCCCGCCAGCGGATGCACCTGATGGAGCTGCTGCGCGGCATGGGCGACGAGGGCCGCACGGTGCTGTTCAGCTCGCACATCCTGGAGGAGGTGGAGCAGGTCGCCCGGCAGATCGAGGTCGTGGTCGCGGGCCGGCACGCCGCCTCCGGGGACTTCGGCGCCATCCGGCGGCTGATGACCGACCGGCCGAACCGGTACGTGCTCCGCTCCACCGATGACCGCGCGCTGGCCTCCAAGCTGCTCGCCGACGAGTCGGTCCGCGGGGCCGGCCTCACCACCGGCGGCGGCGTGGAGGTCGAGGCGGGCGACTACGGGAGGTTCATCCACGTGCTGCCCCGGATCGCCCGCGACAACGACATCCGGCTGCTCGAGGTGATCCCCACCGACGAGTCGCTGGAGAGCGTCTTCTCCTACCTGGTGTCGTCGTGAACAGCACCGTGGTACGGCTCAGCGCCCGCAGCCTGTTCGGCCGCCGCCGCGGCATCTTGCTGTTCGTGCTGCCGCTGGTGCTGATCGCGGTCGCCGTGCTGATGGCCTACGTCGGCGGCACCTCGGAGTCCACCACACGCGTCACCCTGGACGCGCTCGGCCTGCAGATCGTGGTGCCGCTGGTGGCACTGGTCGCGGCCACCGGGGTCCTCGCACCCGAGATCGACGACGGGTCGATCGTCTACCTGCTGGCGAAACCGGTGTCGCGGTACCGGATCGTGATCAGCAAGTTCGCGGTGGTGGTCTTGTCCGTGGCGGTGTTCGGGGCGCTGGCGATGCTGATCGCCTCGCTGATTCTTTCCGGCGCTGCGGATCTCTCGGTCGGCTTCGCCGTGGGCTCGCTCGCGGCGGGGGCCACGTACTCCGCGGTGTTCTGCTGGCTGTCGGTGTGGTCGCGGCACGCGGTCGTGTTCGGGCTGATCTACCTGGTCTTGTGGGAGGGGCTGCTCGGTGGGCTGCTGGACGGGATCCGCTGGCTCAGCGTGGCCCGGTGGGGCAAGTCGGTGGCGTGGGAGATCGGCGTCGGGTCGCCGGATCCCAGCCTGGCGTACGCGTTGATCGCCTGCGCGGTGGTGATCGTGGCGGCCGGCTGGCTGGCGGGCAACCGGCTACGGAGCTTCAACCTCACCGGCGAGGACTGAACCATCGAGGACTGAGCCGGCGACCGACTCGCCCGACCGCCGATGGGTTCAACTCGGTACATAGCGTCCCATTTCCGTGACCGAGGGTAGCGCGAATGTCGAAAGCGTGTTCATAATCAACAACTACCGGCACACTCGTCCCTGCCGTAACACCAGGCACAGGATGTTGTCGGAATCGCCGTCGCCGATGTGGTGGCCGTTCGGGAGGCCACCGGAGGTCAAAGCTCACATGTCTTCCCCTGACAGTTCTCCAGCCATGTCCGCCGCGCCGAGTCGGCGCTGGATCCGACAATCGATGTCCGCCACCGCGATCACGGCCACGCTCGCCGTCGGAGGAGCGCTGCTGGCGGCCCCGGCCGATGCGGCACCGCCGCCCTCGACCGTCCCCCATTCAGCCAGCAGCCCCCTCAGCAGTCCAGCCAGCGGCCCAATCAACGGCCCAGGCAACGGCCCAGTCAACGGCCCGGCTGTCGCCGCTGCACAGCCACACCCGGTGTCCCCAGAGATCGAGCAGCTGGCGGTGCCGGCGGCCCCCCAGAGCACCGCGGAGTTGTCCGCGCCACCCGCCAAAAGCCCTCATGCCGCCGGCCCCGACAACACCGGCGACAGCGCCGCGGACCGGGCCGGCGCGCTGCCCGTGGTCGCCGAGCTCAGCCGCGGCCAGACCGATGGGTTCCGGCTGGTCGGCGTGACCTGGTCGGCGGACCGGCAGGGCCGCGACGTCGCGGTCCGGCTGCGGGTGCGCCATGACGGCGGCTGGACGGCCTGGCGGGACCTGGCCGAGGACGAGGACGGCGCCGGCACGCCGACCCGCGGCACCCCGCCGCTGTGGGTCGGCACCGCGGACGGCATCCAGGTCAAGGTGGCCACCAGCGACGGCGTCGTACCCCGAGACCTCCGGGTGCAGTTGGTCGACCCCGGCACCTCCGCCGCGGATGCGGGAGCACCGCAGGCCGCGGTCCAGGAGGCGGCCGAAGAGGCGGCGAGCGCCGACGCCGGTGTCGGCGCCGTCCAGCCCCAGGCGGAGACCACGGCCGGCGACAACGTGCCGACCGTGTCGCGGGTGCGCAACAAGCCGGCGATCATCAGCCGGGCCGGCTGGGGCGCCGACGAGTCGCTGCGCAGCTTCAACGGCCAGGGCTGCACGATCCCGACCATCAACGACACGATCCGGGTCGCATTCGTGCACCACACCGCGGGCAGCAACTCCTACGCCGAATCCGAGTCCCGCGCGCTGGTCCGCGGCATCTACGCCTACCACGTACGCGGCCGCGGCTGGTGCGACATCGGGTACAACTACCTGGTCGACAAGTACGGCAACATCTTCGAGGGCCGCTTCGGTGGTCAGTGGCTGCCGGTCCAGGGGGCGCACACCCTCGGCCACAACGACAACTCCTTCGGCGTGTCGCTGATGGGCAACTTCGAGACCGCGCAGCCCACCAACGCGATCATGGAGTCGACCGCCCAGCTGATCGCCTGGCGACTGCAGACCAACTACCGCGATCCCCTGGGCACCGTGGTGCACAACGGCGACCGGTTGAACGTGATCTCCGGGCACCGTGACACCAAGGCGACCGCCTGCCCCGGCCGCTACGTCTACGAGCGGATGGGCTGGCTGCGCAACCGGGTCAAGCAGCTCACCGGGTCCCCGGGCACCCCGATCTATCGGGAGTGGCAGCGGCGCGGTGGTGAGTCCGGCTGGATCGGCTCGCCGTACGCGCCGGAGCGCAACCGGCCGGGTGGCGGGGCGCGCACGTGGTTCGCCGGAGCGGACATCTTCCAACCTCCGGGCACGCAGCAGGCCAACGTGATCCACGGCGCCATCCGCGTCCGCTACCGCCAGATGAACACGCTCTACGGCCGGCTCGGCTGGCCGAAGCGGGACCAAACCACGGCCAACTACCCGGGGTCGCAGGTCGGGATCTTCGAGCGTGGGCGGATCTACTGGTCCCAGGCATCCGGTCCCCATGAGGTGTACGGCGACATCTATCACCGGTACATGAAGATCGGCGGCTCGATGTCGCGGCTCTCGCTGCCGACCAGTGGCGTGCAGGACGCGGCCAAGCCGGGCACCCGCCGCCAGCTGTTCCAGCGGGGTCGGTTCTACTGGACGAAGGCCACCGGAGGCTGGGAGGTCTACGGCGACATCCTGGACCGCTACCTGCGGATCGGCGGCACCGGAAGCAGGGTCGGCGTGCCCGTCAGCGGCGTGCAGGACGCGGCCAAGCCGGGCACTCGCCGCCAGCTGTTCGACCGGGGGCGGTACTACTGGACCAAGGCCACCGGAGGCTGGGAGATGTACGGCGACAACCTGGCGCTGTACCTGTCGATCGGCGGTACGGCCAGCCGAGTCGGGGTTCCGGTCAGCGGTGTCTTCGACGGCGACGTACCCGGTCTGCGTCGGCAGGACTTCACCAACGGGCGGATCTACTGGGGTCGCGTGCGTGGCAGCCGGGACGTGTCCGGGCCGATCCTCGACCGGTACGTCGAGCTCGGCGCCGAGACCGGGCGCCTGGGTCTCCCCGACACCGGCCAGTTCAAGCTGAAGAAGGGCGACCGCGTCCGTAACCGGTTCGTCAACGGCACCATCACCTGGAACAAGAAGACCGGCAAGGTGCGAGTCCGGTACTTCTGAGTACGTTGGAAGCTGGGCCGCGGGCGGGTGTGCCTGCGGCCCAGCAACCCACCGCGTCCGGGAGGTGCCGTGGCAGACATCGAGATCGCCCGGGTCTATGACTCGCCGAAGCGGCCCTCCGGCGCCGTCGTGTTCCTGGTCGACCGGGTCTGGCCGCGTGGGGTCAAGAAGGCCGACCTGGACCTCGACGAGTGGTTGAAGGACGTGGCGCCGAGCACCGAACTGCGCAAGTGGTTCGGGCACGACCCCGGCAAGTACGACGAGTTCCGCCGGCGCTATCGGGCGGAGTTGGACGGGAATCCGGACGTCGCCGAGCCGATCATCGACGCCGCCGGCGACGGGGCGGTGCTGCTGCTGTACGGCGCCAAGGACACCGAGCACAACCAGGCCGTGGTGCTGCGTGAATGGGTGCGGGACCGCATCCGCGGCTGAGCGACCCGTACTCCCGGTGGCGGATCGCCAAGCTGGTCACGTCTGCGACCGTCGGATCCTACTGTCGGACCTGGCCCCTGGCCTCAAGATCCGACGCCAGGATCCGACGGACCCATGTGGGGCGAACCCCAGAAACGTCGGACCTCACCGTCGGATCTTGGGGCCAGGGCCGGATCTTACCGTCGGATCTTGGTGCAAGCCGGGCGACTTCTAGCCGCGTTGGTCGGTGCGGTCCCATCCCCGGCGGCCGGCGGCGGTGCCCAGCCGCCCGGTCGGCTTGCTGCGGTAGACGATGTAGGGCCGCCACAGATAGCCGATCGGCGCCGAGAACACGTGCACCAGCCGGGTGAACGGCCACAGCGCGAACAGCAGGAACGCGAAGATGCCGTGCAACTGGAACGACAGCGGCGCCTCGGCCATCAGGTCCGGATGCAGGTCGAACCGGAAGATGCCGCGGAACCACACCGACACACCCTCCCGGTAGTCGTAGTCCTGCAGGATCTGCCCGGCGGTGTTGGCCAGCCCGAGCAGGATGACCACCGCCAGCAGCAGGTACATCAGCTTGTCCATCCGGGTGGTGGCGCTGAACACCGGGCCCACCGTGCGCCGCCGGTAGATCAGGATCGCCATCCCCACCAGCGTGCAGAAGCCGGCGACGCTGCCGACCGCGACCGCCATGAAGTGGTACATGCCCTCGGTGATGCCGACCGCCTCGGTCCAGCTCTTCGGGATGCCCAGGCCCATCACGTGGCCGAGCAGCACGAACAGGATGCCGAAGTGGAACAGCGGGCTGCCCCACCGCAGCAGCGCCGACTCGTACAGCTGCGACGACCGCGTGGTCCAGCCGAACTTGTCGTACTGGTAGCGCCAGACGTGGCCGAGCACGAAGA
>CAZNCE010000116.1:0-11122 GCA_964571285.1 uncultured Nocardioidaceae bacterium
GCAGCCCCTCGATGATGGAGGGCCGCCCGTCGTGGTAGCGCAGGCCGATGGCGCGGCCGTACTCCTTGTCGGCGCGCAGCAGGTCCTTGAGGGCGTGCAGGCGGCGGTCGACGGTCTCGTGGTCGCACTGCGCGGCCCACTGGAACGGCGTGTGCGGCTTCGGCACGAACCCGCCGATGGACACGGTGCAGCGGATGTCCTTGCGGCCGGTGGCCTCGCGCCCCGCCTGGATGACGCGCCTGGCCATGTCGGCGATCGCGAGGACGTCCTCGTCCTCCTCGGTGGGCAGGCCGCACATGAAGTAGAGCTTGACCTGCCGCCAGCCGTTCTCGTAGGCGGTGCTGACGGTGCGGATCAGGTCCTCCTCGGTGACCATCTTGTTGATCACCTTGCGCATCCGCTCGGAGCCACCCTCCGGGGCGAACGTCAGCCCGGACCGGCGGCCGTTGCGCGACAGCTCATTGGCCAGGGTCACGTTGAACGCGTCCACCCTGGTGGACGGCAGTGACAGCGAGACGTTGGTGCCCTCGTACCGGTCCGCCAGCCCCTTGCTGACGTCGCCGATCTCGGAGTGGTCCGCGCTGGACAGCGACAGCAGACCGACCTCGGTGAACCCCGATCGGCGTACCCCGTTGTCCACCATGTCGCCGATCGTGGTGATCGAACGCTCCCGCACCGGCCGGGTGATCATCCCGGCCTGGCAGAACCGGCAACCGCGGGTGCAGCCACGGAAGATCTCCACCGAGAACCGCTCGTGCACGGTCTCGGCCAGCGGCACCAGTGGCTTGCGCGGGTACGGCCAGGCGTCCAGGTCCATCAGCGTGTGCTTGTGCACGCGATAGGGCACTCCGGACCGGTTCGGTGCCACCCGGCGGATCCGGCCGTCGGGCAGGTAGTCGACGTCGTAGAACTTCGGCACGTAGACGCCGCCGGAGACCGCGAGCCGGTACAACAGCTCATCGCGGGGGGTGCGGCCGTCGTGCCCCGGCCGGCCCTCCGCCTTCCACTCGCGCACCACCTCGCTGATCGCGAGCACCACCTGCTCGCCGTCACCGAGGACGACCGCGTCCACGAAGTCGGCGATCGGCTCGGGGTTGAACGCGGAGTGCCCGCCGGCCAGCACCACCGGATGCCCGTCGCCGCGGTCGGCCGCGTGCAGCGGGATGCCGGCCAGGTCGAGCGCGGTGAGCAGGTTGGTGTAGCCGAGCTCGGTGGCGAACGAGACACCGAACAGGTCGAACTCGCCGACCGGGCGGTGCCCGTCCACCGTGAACTGCGGGATCGGGCCCTGCGCGTCCCCGGTGCGCATCACCTGCTCCATGTCCGGCCACACCGCGTAGGTGCGCTCGGCCAGGATCCAGTCGCGCTCGTTCAGGATCTCGTACAAGATGGCCAGGCCCTGGTTGGGCAGCCCGACCTCGTACGCGTCGGGGTACATCAGGGCCCAGCGGACCGCCGCCGAGTCCCAGTCCTTGACCGAGGAGTTGAGCTCTCCGCCGACGTACTGGATCGGCTTGTGCACGGTGGGCAGCAGCGGCTCGAGGCGGGGGAACAGCGACTCGACAGACATGCGGGCAACGGCTCCGGGTCGGGTTCGGGTGCAGTTGCCCAGCCTACGCTGCGAGCGCCTCAAGATCCGACGGTGCGCTCCGACGGCGCTGGGGCCCGGCCCGCTGTGGAACCGGTCCCCGCGTCGGATCGCCACGTCGGATCGCCGCGTCGGATCGTGGGGACAGCGGGAAACCTTGGCGGCTCAGCCGGGAAGTTTTGGCCGCTCAGCGGGAAGTTTTGGCTTCTCACGGGGAAGTTTTGGCTTCTCACGGGAGGGGTGGGCTAGCGGCTGACCTCGAGGAAGGTCAGGCCGGAGTCGCGGCCGGTGCGCAGGTGGATGTTCAACAGCAACCCGACGGCCACCAGCGACACGAACATGGAGGTGCCGCCGTAGGACACCAGCGGCAGCGGCACCCCGGTCACCGGCATGATGCCCAGGCACATACCGATGTTCTGGAAGGCCTGGAAGCCGAACCAGCACACGATCCCGGCGGCCACCAGCCGGCCGAACAGGTCCTCGGCCCGGGCGGCGATCCGCAGTCCCCGCCACAGCAGCAGCACGAACAGCCCGATGATCAAGGCACCACCGAGCAGTCCCAGCTCCTCGCCGGCGACGGTGAAGATGAAGTCGGTGTGCCGCTCGGGCACGAAACCCGACTGGGTCTGGGAGCCGTGGAACAGCCCCTGGCCGGTGAGCCCGCCGTTGCCGATCGCGATCCTGGCCTGCGTGGTGTTGTAGCCCGCGCCGCGCGGATCGAGGTCGGGGTCGATGAACGCGAGGAACCGGTCCACCTGGTACGACTTCAGCAACTGCAGCTGCACCGCGGCCACCGCGGCGAGCACCGCCCCGCCGGCCAGCCCGAACAGCCACCGCTTGGGCGCCCCGGCGAGCGCGACCATGCCGAACACGGTGGCGCCGAGCACCAGCATCGTGCCCAGGTCGGGCTGCAGCATGATCAGGGCCGCGGGCACCGCGGCGATCGCCAGCATCGCGAGCACGTCCCGGTCCCGCAGGAAGCGGCCGATCTTGCGCTGCTCGAAGCGTTCGGCGACCAGCAGCGCGGTGGTCACGATCACGCTCAGCTTGGCCGCCTCCGAGGGTTGGATGCTCAGCCCGCCGAGGTTGATCCACGACAGCGACCCGTTGACCTCGCGGCCGACACCCGGCACCAGCACCAGCGCCAGCCCGGCCAGCGACAGGACATAGATCACCGGCGTCCAGATCCGCACCCACCGGTAGTCGGTCGCCGCCACCACCAGCGCCAGCACGGCGCCGATCCCGGCGTTGATCAGCTGCCGGATGGCGTACGCCCACGGGGTGCCACCGGTCAGGTCGGGCTGCCGCGCGGTCGCCGACCACACCAGCAGGGTGCCGAGCACCACCAGCGCCGCGGTGGCGACCAGCAGCGGCCAGTCCAGCCGGCTCCACACCGAACGGCTGCGCACCGGCACGACCGGCATCCGGCGCCCGGCCGGACGACCCGCGGTCCGCCCCGTCACCCGTACCCCGGATCGGCTCCCGGGGCGGCTCACCGGACGGACCGTCGGGCGCAGGGGGGAGATCGTCATCGATCGCTCCTCGGCGGCCTGATCGACCCGTCGGGCAGGAACCGGGGCAACTGCCGCGGCGGGTGCGCTCCCGGCTGGGCGGCCTTGGCCGGGCGCACCTGCTCGCCGTCGACGCCGTACAACGTCTCCCAGATCTTGCGGACCGCCGGGCCGGAGGTGCCCGAGCCGGTGCCGCCCTGCGAGATCATCATGACGACGACATAGCGGTCCGTGTAGGACGCGAGCCACGACGTGCTCTGCTTGCCCCAGACCTCGGCGGAGCCGGTCTTGGAGCGGATCTTCACCTGATCCAGTGGGAAGCCGATGAACCGCCACGACGAGGTGCCGGTGCGCGTGGTGCCCTGCAGCGCGGTGTCGATGTAGTCCAGCACCCGCTTCGGCACCGGGACCTTGGCGTTCGGCTTCGGCTTGATCCGCTTGATCACCTTGCCCTCGGGCGACACGATCGCCTTGCCCACGCGCGGGTGATAGAGCGTGCCGCCATTGGCCAGCGCGCTGTAGGCGGTGGCCAGCTGCAGCGGGGTGACGATGGTGTCGCCCTGCCCGATGGCGAAGTTCACGGCGTCGCCGGCCCGGAACTGGTAGCCCTCCGCGCAGAACTCGCGGGCGAACCGGTGCTGGAAGTCGTTGCCGTCCTCCTTGCCCAGCTTGCAGTAGTAGTCCTTGTTGGACTCCCAGTACTGCTGCTTCCAGTGCCGGTCGGCGATCCGGCCGGTGGCCTCGCCGGCCACGTCGACGCCGGTGCGCTCACCGAAACCGAACGCCTCGGCCATGTGCACCAGCGGGTCCTTGGCGTTCACGTCCTCCGGGTCGCCGCCGGACCGCTGCCAGAACGCGTACCCCACCCGGTAGAAGAACGTGTTGCACGACACCTGGAGGGCCTTGTCGAAGCCGATGTAGCCGTACGCGGCGGACTCGTAGTTGTGGAAGTCCCGGTTGCCGACCCGGAACGCCGACGAGCAGGCCAGCCGGGTGTCCGGGCCCATGCCGTGCGACATGGCGCCCGCGGTGATGAACGGCTTGAACGTCGAGCCGGGGGCGAACTGGCCCTGCGTGGCGCGCGACAGCAGCGGGGTGCCGGCCGCGGAGGAGTACAGCCGGTCCAGCTGCTTCTTGCTGATCCCGCCCACCCAGACGGACGGGTCGTAGGTCGGGTAGCTGGCCATCGCCACGATCCGCCCGTTGTTCGGGTCCATCACCACCGCGGCACCGGAGTCGGCGACGTAGTTGCGACCGGTCACCGGGTCGAGCGTCTTGCGGGCGTTCATGATGGTCTGCTTCAGCTGCCGCTCGACCACCGCCTGCACCTTGGCGTCGATGCTGGTCACCAGCGTGTCGCCCGGCCGCGCCGGCTGCTCCCCGACGGTGCGGAGCACCCGCCCGAGGCTGTCGACGGCCTTGTGCTCGACGCCGGGCACGCCCCGCAACCACTTGTCGTACGTGCGCTCGAGCCCGGCGCGGCCCACCACGGACAGCCGGTTCAGGGTGGGGTCGTGCTCCTGTTCGGCCTGGGTCAGCTCGTCCTCGGTGATCGGTGACAGGTAGCCGAGCAGATGTGCTGCGTTGATGCCCTGCGGCGCGGGGTAGGCGCGGACCTGCCAGGGCTCCACCCCGATGCCGGGGTAGTCCTCGCTCTGCTGCTGGATCGTCACCGCAACCTTCGGGTCGACGTCCTCGGCGACCGGCACCGGCTGGTACGGCGACCCGTTCCAGCAGACCGGGGGCTCGGGCGCGCCCTCCTCCCCGCAGCGCAGGGTACGGGCGACCAGCTTGCCGTAGTCGAGCCCGGACACGTCGGCCAACCGGTGCAGCACCCGGCTGCGGTGCCGTGACTCCATCGCGTCCAGCGTGGTCCGGTCGGCGGTCACCACCCAGGAGATGCGGCTGGCCACCAGTGGCCGGCCCTCCGCATCCACGATCAGGCCCCGCTCCGGCGGCGTGATCACCTCGCGGACGGCGTTCTCGCTGGCCCGCTCCTGGTACTCGTCACCGGCAGCGACCTGCAGGAACCAGAGCCGGGCCAGCAGCGTGATGAACAGCGACAGCACCAGCGCCCGGACGACCAGCAGCCGTCGCCGCCGGTGGTCGATCATGGCGCGACCGCCCCGAAGCGGCTCGCCGCCGGTTCGAGCCGACGCATCCCGAACAGCGTGAGGGGAACGACCAGCGGGGTCAGCGCGACGTCGTACAGCAGGGCGATCCCGATCACCGCGAACGCCTGCGGCACCTGCACACCGGGGTCACTGAGCACCAGCCCGGACAGCGCGAACAGCGAGGTGCCGACGAACGAGCCAGCGGCCACCACCGCGACCGTGGACAGCGCCGAGCCGCGGGAGTCCCTCCGGGCCATGCCTGCCAGCCACCCGACCACGACCAGCGCCAGTGCCCACCGCCCGGCCGTGTGGTCCGCCGGCGGTGCGAGGTCGAGCAGCAGCCCGCCGAAGAACCCCGCCACCGCGGCGTACTCCGGACCCCGGGCCAGGCCGAGGGCCACCACCAGCACGAGCACCACGTCGGGGACGACCCCCGCCACCGCCAGCTGGCTGAACAGCGACAGCTGCAGCACCACGGCGAGCAGGATCGCGGCGGCCACGACCAGGGTGCGCAGCGCGGTCACTGCGGGCCACCCGCGACCTCGGAGCCGGCCCGGATGGTGCGTTGCTCGACCTTCGCCTGGCCGGTGCCGACGACCACACCGACCAGGTCCAGCGAGGAGAAGTCCACGTACGGGCGCACGACGGCAGTCTGGGACAGCTGGCGAGGGCTGCTGCGCACCTGCGTGACCTCGCCGATCGGCACCCCGGCGACGTAGGGCGCGTCGTTCTCCGACCCCCAGGTCACCACGGTGTCGCCGGTGCGTGGCTTGGCAACCGCGTCGACCAGCTCCAGCGACAGCCGACCGTCATCGCCGATCCGGCCGTCACCGGTGAGGAAGCCCAGCTCCTGGCTGCGGCCGAGCCGGCCACCGACGACCGACTTGGCGTCGACGACCAACAGCACAGTGGAGGTGTCCCGCCCGGCGGTGAGGACTCGGCCCACCAGCCCCTGGCCGTTCACCACGGTCATGTCGTTGCGCACCCCGTCCCGGGTGCCCGCGTCGATGGTCGCGGTGCGGGAGAACGACTGGGCCGGGCCGAACGACACCACGCGGGCCGGGACCATGGACAGCTCGCCGCGCTCGGAGATGCCGAGCAGGCGGTCCAGCTCGCGCACCCGGTTCCGCGAGTTGTCGCCGGTGTGCAGTCGGCTGCGCAGCCGGGCGTTCTCGGCCTCCAGCTCGTCGGTGCGCTCGCGCAGCGCCGAGACATCCCCGAAGTAGCGCGGGATCGCGGCCACCGGGGCGGTCACCGTGGACAGCCCGGACTCCATCGGCCCGAGCACCGCGGACGTACCCGCGCGCAGCGGATCCACCGGCGAGTCGCCGGACGGCCTGGCATCCAACGTGATCACGGTCAGGCTCGCCAGCAGCAGCATGCCAACGACGGCGCCGGTCCGGCGCCGGTCGTCGGGACGTCGGTCGCGATCCATCGCCTCACCTACGGGGCTCGGAGATCAGCACCGGCCGGAGCGCCTCGAACTCCTCGACGCACTTGCCGGCACCGCGGGCGACGGAGTCCAGCGGGTCCGGGGCGACGTGCACCGGCATGCCGGTCTCGTGCCGCAGCCGCTCGTCCAGGCCGCGCAGCAGCGCGCCCCCGCCGCTGAGCACCACGCCTCGGTCCATGATGTCGCCGGCCAACTCGGGCGGCGTCTTGTCCAGCGTGGTGCGGACGCTGTCGATGATCGCGTGCAGGGACTCCTCGATGGCCTGGCGGACCTCGGTGGAGGAGACCGTGACGGTCTTGGGCAGCCCGCTGACCAGGTCGCGGCCGCGGATCTCCGCCTCCGGCTCGTCCGGGAGCGGGAACGCCGAGCCCAGCGCGACCTTGACCTCCTCGGCGGTGCGCTCCCCCAGCATCAGGGAGTACTCCTTCTTCATCCAGGTGATGATCGCCTGGTCCAGGTCGTCACCCGCGGTGCGGATGGACTGGCTGGTCACCACGCCGCCGAGCGAGATGACGGCTACTTCGGTCGTGCCGCCGCCGATGTCGACGATCATGTTGCCGGTGGCCTCGTGCACCGGCAGGCCGGCACCGATCGCGGCCGCCATCGGCTCCTCGATGATGTAGACCCGGCGGGCACCGGCCTGGTAGCCGGCCTCCTTGACCGCCCGCTGCTCCACTCCGGTGATGCCGGACGGCACGCAGACCACCAGCCGCGGCTTCACGAAGAACTGCCGCCGGTGCACCCGCTGGATGAAGGTCCGCAGCATCTGCTCGGTGCTCTCGAAGTCGGCGATCACGCCGTCCTTGAGCGGCCGCACCGCGGTGATGGTGTCGGGGGTACGCCCGATCATCTGCTTGGCCTCGGACCCGACGGCCAGGATCTCGTGGGTCTGGGCGTTGAGCGCCACCACCGACGGCTCGTTCAGGCAGATCCCGCGGCCGCGGACGTACACCAAGGTGTTGGCCGTGCCGAGGTCGACGGCCATGTCGCGGCCGAGAAAGCTGTTCGCCATCTGTGCCTGCAGTCCCCTTGCGCGCCGGACGTCCCAATACAGGCTCAGCGTAGGTTTTCCGGCTCCGGGTCCCCGGCAGGACACGCGCGACCCGGCGGGCGGATCGCGGTTCCGCGCCCTAGCAAACCCCGCAGACGTCGTGCGGCCGTTGTGGTGGGGTGGATCCATGACCTGGCAGACGCACCCGGTGACCCCGGACCGGTTCGACGACTTCGCCGACGTGATCAACCGCAGCCGGCGGGTGAACCACTGCTGGTGCCTGTCCCATCGACTGCGGCCGCGCGAGATCGAGCAGCTCGGTGGCGGCAGCCGGGAGTCGGCCATGCGGCGGCTCTGCGAGCGCGAGCATCCGCCGGGCGTGGTCGCCTACCGCGACGGCGTCCCGGTGGGCTGGTGCAACGTAGGACCGCGCGCCGAGATCAGCCGGCTGACCGGGTCGCGGCTGATCCGCCCGGTCGACGACGTGCCGGTGTGGAGCATCGTGTGCGTCGTCGTGCGGCCGGGACATCGCCGGCAGGGCGTGACCGCACCACTGCTGGACGGCGCCCTGGCCTATGCGGCGTCGCACGGCGCACCCGCGGTGGAGGCCTATCCGGTCGACCCGGCCGGCCGGATGGACACCACGATGGCGTTCGTCGGGACCAAGGCGATGTTCGCGCGGGCCGGGTTCCGGGTCGTCGGGAGCACGGGCGCCGTGGCGGGTGGCCTGCCCCGGCTGGTCATGCGGCGGGACCTGGCGGGCCTCGAACGGTCGACGAACCCGGTTGTCTAGCGCGCGGACGGGCCAAGGCGCGGCGCGTTCGGCGACGCGTCAGCCAGCGGGCGGAGTGCTCAGCGCAAGGCTGCCGCCGTGCGCCCGGTCGTCACAGGTCCGGGAACCACAGCTTGATCTCGCGCTGCGCGGATTCGGGTGAGTCCGAGCCGTGCACCAGGTTCTCGCGGTTGGACAGCGCCAGATCGCCGCGGATGGTGCCCGGTGCCGCCCGTCGGCCGTCGGTGGCGCCGTTCAGCAGCCGCACCACCTCCACCGCCTGGTCGCCCTCCAGCACCGCGGCGATCATCGGCCCGCTGGTGACGAACGCCCGCAGGGGCGGGTAGAAGTCCTTGTCCACGTGCTCGGCGTAGTGCCGGTCGGCCTGCGCGCCGTCGATCCGACGCTGGTCCATCGCGACGATGGTCAGGCCCTTGTCCTCGAAGCGGCGCAGGATCTCACCGACCAGTCCGCGCCGGACGGCGTCCGGCTTGAGCAGGACCAGCGTGCGCTCGCGGGTGGGCTCGGGCGTCTGCGTCATGGCCGGAACTGTATCGGGCGTGCTCAACGGTCCCCGCGGGCCCCGTTCGTCGCCTCGTCGGCGACATCGGCAGCGCCGCCCGAGCCGCCCGCCGCCCCGGAGTCGGCGCGCGCGGCCTCCGCTCTCTCCACCTTGCGGCCGAGCAGCACGGCGACCACCCACAGCAGCGCGAACACCGAGCCGAGCACGAACATCAACGTGATCACGAAGCCCATCCCGATGGCCACCACCTGCAGCAGCGAACCGGCGACCAGGCCCACCGGGGTCCGCAGCAGACCGATGATCACCAGCGCCAGCACGGCCAGGCCGATGGACGTGGCGATCGCCACCCCCGGCTGCACGCCACCGAGGTAGACCATCGGTCCGGCCATCAAGAACAGCACCACGGACTCGAACGCGAGCACGGTCGAGCACACCATCCGCACGGCCTCAGCCCCCTCCACCAAGCAGCGCCCGGGCCTCGCCCGCGGTCACGACCGACCCGGTGACCAGCACACCACCGGAGCCGATCGCCTCACCGGTGCTGCCGCCCTCCTCCGCCAGCGTGACAGCCCGGTCGATGGCGTCGTCGAGACGAGGCACGACCAGCACCCGGTCGGCACCGAAGATGCCGCGGGCCAGCTCCCCGAGCGCCTCCGCGGGCATCGCCCGGACGGTCGAGTTCTGCGTACACACGATCGTCGCCAGGACCGGCTCGAAGGCGGCCAGGATGCCGTCGACGTCCTTGTCCTTCATCACGCTCAGGACACCCACCAGCGGGCTGAACGTGAACGCCTCCTGGATCGCCGCGGCCGTCGCCGCGGCGCCGTGCGGGTTGTGCGCAGCGTCCAGCAGCACCGTCGGGCTGCGGCGCGCCACCTCCAGCCGAGCGGGCGAGTCCACGGCGGCGAACGACTCACGCACCAGCTTCAGGTCCAGGGCCTCCCCGCCGGTGAACGCCTCCACCGCGGCCAGCGCGCAGGCGGCGTTGTGCGCCTGGTGCGCCCCGTGCAGGGGCAGCAGGATGTCGCGGTACTCCCCCGCGAGCCCCTGCAGCGCGATCAGCTGGCCGCCGACGGCGACACTGCGTTCGAGTACGCCGAACTCGATGCCCTCCCGGGCCACCGTGGCCTGCATCTCGACCGCGCGGCGCAGCAGCACCTCGGCCACGTCGACCGACTGCTGGGCGAGCACGGCGAACGAGTCGTGCTTGATGATCCCGGCCTTCTCGGCCGCGATGTCGGTGGGCTCGTCCCCGAGGTACTTGGCGTGGTCCACGGCGATCGGGGTGATCACCGCCACCTGTGCGTCGGCCACATTGGTGGCGTCCCAGGCCCCGCCCAGCCCGACCTCCAGCACGACCACGTCGACCGGTGCGTCGGCGAACGCGGCGAACGCCATCGCGCAGATCAGCTCGAAGAACGACACCGGGTGCTGCAGCCGGCGTTCCAGGATCTCCGCGTACGGCGCCACCTCGCCGAACACCTCCACGAACCGCTCCTCGCTGAGCGGCTCCCCATCGACACAGATCCGCTCGCGCATGGACTCGACGTGCGGGCTGGTGAACCGGCCGGTGCGCAGCCCACGTCCGCGCAGCAGCGCGTCGATCATCCGGGCGGTGGAGGTCTTGCCGTTGGTGCCGGTCAGATGGATCACCGGGGCGGCCCGCTGCGGGTCGCCGAGCAGTTCGCACAGCGCGCTGATCCGCTCCAGCGATGGGGCGATCCGCGTCTCCGGCCAGCGGGACAGCAGGGCGGCCTCGACAGCGCGATACGCCGAGGGGTGGGTGGTGTCGGACATCGCGGGAAGTATCTCATTCTCGGGCACCACTCCCCCACCCGTAGGATTTCTCAGCATGGAACAGGTCCCCGACCGCGACGCCCGTACCCGTGTCCCCGACAAGCCCGCGCTGGAAGGGCTGGAGCGCAAGTGGGACCAGGTATGGGAGAAGGAGGGGACCTTCCGGTTCGACGCCTCGGTGGCCGGCCGCGAGCAGGTGTACTCGATCGACACCCCGCCGCCGACCGTGTCCGGGTCGCTGCACGTGGGGCACGTGTTCTCCTACACGCACGCGGACCTGATCGCCCGCTACCAGCGGATGCGCGGCAAGGAGGTCTTCTACCCGATCGGCTGGGACGACAACGGCCTGCCCACCGAGCGCCGGGTGCAGAAC
>CAZNCE010000117.1:0-4374 GCA_964571285.1 uncultured Nocardioidaceae bacterium
CCGGCGATCGTGGTCACCGCATGGTCGATCAGCACCGCGCTGGACCGGTGCACCTCGGCACTTCGCCGGTACGGGTCGGCGATGTCGTAGTCGTCCAACACCGCCGACGCCCGCCGCTCGTACGCATGCCGCACCAGCGAGGCCGGGTCCGACGCAGCGTGGTCCGACCCTGCCAACGCGGCGAACTCGCGCACCGTGAACGTGTAGGGCAGGGCGGACGGGGCCAGCGCGAGCACCGCCTGGCGCTGCCGCCGCTCGGCGGTGAGTACGAGATCGGCCGTCTCGATCGCGGCGGCGTCCAACCGGTGCGCGCCGGCCCCCGACGGGGTGCCGCCACGCGACGTCAACTCAGCCACGGCGAGCGGGTCCATCGGCTCTCCGGGATGTGCGACGATGCCGGCACTGGCGACGCTGATCCCGAGCTCCGCGGGGTTCCTCCCGGAGAGCTCACGCAGCCGCACCGCCAGCAGCCGCTCGGCGAGCGGGGAGCGGCACAGATTCCCCGCGCAGACGAAGAGCACCGCGAAGGGTTCTGATTCCACTCCTGGAGTCTAGGAACCGAAGGGGTTCACCCCGCCCCGGTCCGACGCCCGGATCTCCCGCTGGCGAGGGAGGCGGACCGCTCTGTGGAGGGAACCGCGACGCCCGAGGCCCGCCGAGACTCGATGGCATGTCCACGATCTCTGTTCCCACCAGCACTTCTCACCGGCCGGCTCGCCCGACCGCGCCGGTCCGCATCGCGGCGTACGGCGCGGCCGCGTGGGCGCTCGGGTTCGCCGGGCTGAACGTCTACCTGCAGGCCGTGGGGATCGACGACTCGCAGATCGAGCAACGCTGGGCCGCGTTCACGGTCCTCAACCTCGGTGTGGTCGCCCTCAAGCTGTTCGGCGCCGCGGTGGCGTTGGCCACCGTGCACACCTGGAGTCGCCGGATCCCGGCCTGGCTGATCACGTTCCTCACCCACGGCGCGGCGGCGATGCTGCTGCTGTACGCGACGGTGCAGCTGCTGTTCCTGGCCGTGTCCGGCGACCTGCTGATCTGGATCACCGCTGGCGGCACCTGGCACATCCCCGCCTTGGCTTATCTGGCCTTCTTCGCCGTCGGGGGTGGGCTGTTCGCGATCGCCGGTGGGGCGTACCGGCGCCGCCACCACGTCGACAAGGTCTGGGTGCTACTCGGGGCGCTCGGCGCTCCGCTGCTGCTCGCCAGTGTGCTGTTCGGCTCATCCCTGGTGCTGTGACCGGCCCGGTCACTGCGGCGCCAACTGCTGCGTCGGCGTCGGGGCATCCACCGGTTGCTTCGGCGTCCGCGGCCGCCGGCTGCCGAGTAGCACGCCGAGGATGACCAGGGCTGCACCCACCGCTTCGCCCGGACTGACGGTCTCGTGCAGCACGAGCCAGGCGGTGCTCATCCCGACGACCGGCACCAGCAGCGAGAAGGGCGCCACCACCCCGGACGGATGCCGCGTCATCAGCCAACTCCACAGCCCCGATCCGACCACGGTGGCGATGACCACCGTGTAGGCCAGGCCGACCAGCGCGGGCACCATGGCCGGCGCCGAGAAGTCGAAGGAGGCGCCGATCCGACCCGGGCCCTCGACCAGCAGGGCCAACACGAGCATCGGCACCGGGGGCACAACCGACATCCACAGGGTCAGGTGCAGTGGATTAGGGGCGTGCGCCTGGGCGTTGGCCACATTGCCGATCGCCCAGCCGAAGCCCGCCGCCAGCACCAGCAGGAACGGCACCATGGCGGCGCTCTGGCTGCGCTGCCACCCGACGATCGCTAGCCCCGCGCAGGCGAGCAGCAGCCCGAGCACCCGGTGGCCGCGCACCCGGTCGCGGAAGAACACCGCGCCGAGCAGGACCGTGAACGGCGCCGACGACTGCAGCACCAGCGAGGCGAGTCCGGTGGGCATCCCGGCATCCATCCCCCAGTACAGGAACAGGAACTGCAGGGTGCCGAAGCCGAGGCCGTACCCCACCAGCCAACGGGCCTCGACGGCCGGCCTGGGCACCAGCACCACGGTGGGTACGGCGATGAGTCCGAACCGCAGCGCGACCAGGAACAGCGGCGGGAACTGCTGCAGTGAGGCGTGGATGGCCAGGAAGTTGATGCCCCACAGCGCCGCGACGCCTGCGGCGACGAGGCGATGGGAGACCGGCACACCAGCATGCTCCGGCCCCCAGACGATGAAGCACAAGCGAAATGTGCTTCACCGAAGTCGTAGCCGCACCCCGGTTCACGGCCGCGACCGAACGCGTCGCGTTGCGTCCGGTCGCCGACATCCCCATCGCGCGATACATCTTCGCGCTGTCGTGCCGCGACCGCGCCGAGCGGCTGGCACTCGGTTGGCGCACCCTTGTGGATATCTATCGAATAGCGATAAGTCTCCATCGAGGATCGATTGAGTGGAGCGCGCATGGGCAATCTCACACTGATCGCGCTGCGCCTGGTGCTCGCGGTGGCGCTGGCTGGTTCGGTGTTCGTGCAGGCCGTGATGGTGCCGCTGCTGTGGATGGACCTGGACGACGCGCCCGCCTCGGTGCGGGTCCCGTTGGTCATCATCGTGCTGCTCGGCATCGGCACCATGCAGGTGACGGCGCTGTGCGTGTGGCGGCTGCTTGCGATGGTGCGGCGGGGCACGGTGTTCTCCCATGCCGCCTTCCGGTACGTCGACATCGTGATCGGCGCGGTGACCGTGGCGTCCATCCTCACCTTCGCCCTGGCCGTGACCCTGGCGCCCGGTGAGGCGGTGGCGCCGGGCGTCGTCCTGCTGGTGTGTGGACTGGCGCTGGTGGTCGCAGGGATCGCGCTGATCGTGCTGGTGCTGCGGATGCTGCTGGCCCAGGCGGTGGACCGAGACGCTGAGGCGCATCGGCTGCGGGCCGAGCTGGACGAGGTGATCTGATGCCGATCGTGGTGGACATCGACGTGATGCTGGCCAAACGCAAGATGGCGGTAGGCACCCTCGCCGATCGCGTCGGCATCACACCGGCCAACCTGGCCGTGCTGAAGAACGGGCGGGCGAAGGCCGTCCGCTTCACCACACTCGCCTCGCTCTGCCAGGTGCTCGACTGCCAGCCCGGGGACCTGCTGCGGTGGGAGCCGGACCCGGCGCCGGACGGCGTGGAGCAGCCCGTGGTCGTCGGCTATGGCGGATGACGTCCGGCCCCGGGGACCATGCTCGGCTGGGCCTGCCCGTCGGCGACTGTGTGTCATGAGCCGGGTGCGAGCCTCCCCACTGCTACAGGCGAGGACGACGGTTCCGCGGAACCGTCCTCTTCCGCGATACGAGAAGAACCGGAGCCACGGGAACGTGGTCACACCGGACGCGGCACGGACCGCGGCGCGCTGGCTACGTACGCAGCCCCGCCTCGAGTTCAGCGAGTGCTTGCGGAAGCTCCACCGTGGGGGCCCAGCCCCAACCGGCCGCGCGACCGGTCAGCAGGCGGCCGGTCCAGGCAGGAGCATCGCTCCACACCGGTTCCACGCCGACAGCCGCGCCGACGGTGGAGAAGTAGTCCCGCGCAGTGGCCATGTGGGCCGCGAGGTTGACCGCGACGCATCCGCCCTCGACCGGCCCACTCCCGGGATCCGTCGACGGTCGCACCCGCCCGGTCGCCACGTCCGCGACGAAGCGAACCAGATCGTCGACATGCACCCAGGCAAAGGTCTGCTCAGGCGTCACCGGCTCCATCCGCTGCTCGGCGCGGATCGCGGCGGGCCGCACCGAGTTCCACACCGAAGTCCTGCCGGGGCCGAGGATCGCCGGCGGGCGGACCAACACCCGGGTCAGCCGGTCCAGCCCGGCCAGGGCCAGATCGGCGTCGCGCTTGCTCACCGCGTAGGCGTTTGCAGCGTCAGGCACCAGTGGCGAGGATTCGTCCACGTCTCCGGTGCCGGGGGAGCGGTCGTAGACCGCGGCCGTCGAGATGTGCACCAGCCGGGTGGCGCCCGCATCCCGGGCCGCGCCGGCCAGGACGGCCGTACCCTCCACCCCGATCCGGTGCTGCGTCGACCAGTCCGACCCCATCGGATGCACCGTGGTCACCACGGCTTGGGCACCCGATGTCGCGGCCGCGGCCACTGCTGGGTCGTCGAACGCGCCGACCCGCTCCTGCACGCCGGTCAGGCGCGGAGCCGTGCCGGGACGGCGGACGAGCGCGCGTACGCTCGCCCCGCGTTCGGCCAGCAGCGCGCAGACCCGGGAGCCGACGAAGCCGTTGGCGCCGGTGACCACGATGATGGGTGAACCGTCCGCTGTGCTCATGCGCCCCACCCTGACACGTGCCCGGTGGTCGGCCCACGTGTCAGGTCGTCGTACGCGATAACAGTGCGACGGTTGGCTGACAACTGGGCCGATGCCTGACG
>CAZNCE010000117.1:4474-11091 GCA_964571285.1 uncultured Nocardioidaceae bacterium
GCCGGCTCAGCGGTAGTACGTCGCGATCAGCTGACCGTCCAGCCGGTGCACGGCGACCGGTAGCCCGTAGATCTCCTCCAGTACGTCGGGGCGCATGATCTGCTCGGGCGTTCCGTGCCTGCGGATCCGGCCCTCCCGCATCGCCACGATCGCGTCGGCGTAGCAGGAGGCGATGTTCACGTCGTGCAGCACCACCACGATCGTGCGTCCCAGTTCGGTCGCCGCGTCGCGCAGCCGGCCCATCATCGAGATCGCGTGCCGCAGGTCCAGGTTGTTCAGCGGCTCGTCCAGCAACACGTAATCGGTGTCCTGGCACAGCACCATCGCCACGAACGCGCGCTGGCGCTGGCCGCCGGACAGCTGGTCGAGGAACCGGTCGGCGAAGGACCGCAGGCTGAGATAGTCCAAGGCTCGCTCGACGTGCTGCAGGTCCTCCGGCCCCGGGCGGCCCTTGCAATAGGGGTAGCGGCCGAAGGTGACCAGGTCGCGCACGGTCAGCCGCAGGTCGAGGTGGTTGTCCTGACGGAGTACGGCCAGCCGGCAAGCCAACTCATCGCCGGGGGTGTTGGCGACGTCCAGGCCGTCCACGCTCACTCGTCCGTCATCGGCGGCCAGCAGCCGGCCGATGATCGACAGCAGGGTGGACTTGCCGGCGCCGTTGGGTCCGATCAACGCAGTGACGCCGCCGCTCGGCAAGGTCAGGTCGACGTCGTCCAACACCACGGTCGTGCCGTACCGCTTGGTGACGCCCTCCGCGCGCAGACCGCTGGTGGCGGTGGCGACGGGTGCCGATGTCATGTCAGGTTCCTCCGGGAGCGATTCAGGATCAGGGCGAGGAAGGTCAGGCCGCCGGCGAACTCGATCACCACCGACAGCGTCGTGGTCGTCTCGATGACGCGCTCGAGCAGGAACTGCCCGCCCACCAAGGTGGCTACGGCGGCCAGCCCGGCGAACGGCAGCACGACGGCATGCCGGTGGGCTCCGGCCAGCTGGTACGCCAGGTGGGCGACCAGCAGCCCGAAGAACGTCACCGGTCCGACGAGAGCAGTGGACACCGAGACCAGGAGGGCGACCAGCACCAGCACCCGGCCGACCTCACGCCGGAAGTCGACGCCGAGACTGGTCGCGGTCGGCGCACCGAGGGCCAGGACGTCGTAGACCGGCATCCGCCGCAACACCAGCAGGGTTATGCCGCCCACCACGACGGTGCACACCCACACCAGGTCCTCATCCACGGTGACGAAGGACGCGAACATCAGGTCCTGCAGCACCTGGAACTCGCTGGGGTCGATCAGGCGCTGCAGGAAGCCGGCGATGCTGCGGAACAGCGTGGCGAACACCAACCCGACCAACACGAGTACGTGCAGCGGATGCCGGCCGCTGGTGAACAGCCACCGGAACAGCGTGAGCGCGAAGCCGGTCATCACTGCCGTCTCGACCACGAACTGCACCCGCACATCGGTGTCGCGGAACACCTGCGCGGAGAACGCGAACACGACCACAGTCTGGATCAACACGTACAAGGCGTCGAAGCCCATCAGTGCCGGGGTCAGGATGCGGTTCGCGGTGACGGTCTGGAAGAGCACCGTGGACACCGCGATCGCCCAGCCGACGACCACCAGGGCAACCAGTCGGCGGATCCGCAGCGGCACCACGAGCTCGGCGTAGTCGCCGGTGTCCGCCAGCAGGAAGCCGGCGATGACGCCGACGGTCACCACGGCGAGGATCAGCAGCCGGGTACGAGGGCTTGGCGGTCGGCGCCGACGCACGGCGGATGTGGCCGCTCGCACGGCGGTCTCAGGCGCGCGCAAGAGACCGCCTCCCGAGCAGCAGGTAGAGGAAGAAGGCTGACCCGAGCACCCCCATGATCAGCCCGACCGGGATCTCGTAGGGGTAGCGCACCAGTCGGCCGAGCAGGTCGCAGGCGAGCACCAGGGCCGCCCCCAGCAATGCGACCCAGGGGATGCCCCGCCGGGCGTTGTCCCCGATGGCCAGGCTCACCACGTTGGGGACCACCAACCCCAGAAAGGGAATCACGCCGACCGTCACCACGGTGGTGGCGCTGACCACCGACACGATCCCAAGCCCGGTGGCCAGCACCCGCTTGGGCGCCAGCCCGGCGTTGGTGGCGAACGAGTCGCCCAGGCCGACCACGGTGAACCGGTCCGCCGCCAGGTACGCGAGCGCGGTCAGCGCCCCCACCGGCCAGAGCAGCTCGTACCGTCCGCGCAGCACACCGGAGAAGTCCCCGGTCATCCAGGTGTTCAGCGTCTGCAGCAGGTCGAAGCGGAACGCCAGGAACGTGGTCGCCGCTCCGATCACGCCGCCGAGCACCAGCCCGACCACGGGTACGAGCACGGTCGACTGCACCGGCAGGGTGCGGGCGAGCCGCAGGAACAGCCAAGTGCCGAGCAGCGCGAAGCCGGTGGCGACGAGCATCTTCACCGGCAGCGCGGCGCCGGGCGCGACCAGGGTCACCACCACCAGCCCGAGCCCGGCCGCCTCCGTGGTGCCGACCGTGGACGGCTCCACGAACCGGTTGCGCACCAGCAGCTGCATGAGCAGTCCGCAGACGGCCATCGAGGTGCCGGCCAGCACCAGGGCCATGGTGCGGGGGAACCGGGACACCCACAGCACCTCCCGGGCCGCCGGGTCGTCGGACCAGGGAAGGAACGCCGACAGCGGAAGGTCGGCCACCCCGATGGCCATGCTGGCCAGGGCGAGCACCAGCAGCCCGCCCAGCGCCGCAGCCAGCCGGAACCTCACGTCAGTCCCATCTCAGGTCAGGCTTGCCTCGATGTCGCTGATCATGGTGTCGAGGCTCGTGAGCCCACCCGCGACGAGGTACCACGCGACCGGGTCGAGGTAGGTCACGCCGTCCTGCTGCCACGCGTTGGTGTCGGCGACCAGCTCGTTGTCGAGGATCTGCTGGGCGGACTCGCCGGCCTCGCCGATCGCGGCATCGCGATCGATGACGTAGAGCAGGTCCGGGTTCACCTTGCGGATGAACTCGAACGAAACCGCCTCGCCGTGCCGCGACTCGCTGTCGCCGAGCTGGCCGGTGGCCGGTTCGATGCCGAAGTCGTCGTGCAGGAAGCCGAACCGCGAGTTCAGGCTGTACGCCGTGACCTCGCCGGCGCTGGTCATCACCACCAGTCCGGTGCCGGCGGCGCCGGCCTGCTCATGCACTGCCTCGATCCGCGTGTCGTACTCGGCGAGCAGCTTCTCGGCCTCCTCGGTCTTGTCGAAGATCCGCGCCAGGGTCTCGATGTTCTCCCTCGAGCTGGCCCAGAAGTCGGTCGAGTCGACGGACAGGTCGATCACGTCGGCGTCCTGGAAGGTGTCCGCGAGCGTGTCGTGCATCTCCGAGGAGCGCCCGCCGACGATGATCAGGTCCGGCTCGGTGGCCGGGATCGCCTCCAGGTCGGGCTCGAACAGGTCGCCGACGTTGGCGTACTCGTCGCTGTCGTACTCGGACAGGTAGTCCGGGATGGAGCCCTTGGCCACGCCGGTGATGTCGTCGACGCCGAGGGTGTGCAGCGTGTCCAGCACGCCCATGTCGTAGACGAGCACGCTGTCCGGATCGGCGACCACCTGCTTCTCGCCCCGTGAATCGGTGATCGTGATCGTCTCGGTGTCGCTGTCCGCGCTGCTCGGCTCGCCGCCGCAGGCGGTGAGGGCGAGGGCAGCGGCGCCAACGCCGAGCAGCGCTGTGACACGGCCGATTCTGTTCACGAGAGCCTCCTGAGACATCGATTCGAGCAGGTTAGGCAAGGCTAACCTAGTCTCACGCTCTGTCGCGCCCCCGGGGTCGAAGGGTGAGGTTCGGGGCGGCTATTCCGTGGCGGCGGGGACTGCTGCGTCTGTACCATTTGGTACATGAGCTCGGCCGCCGGAACCTCCCCCGTCCGGGGGATCGGCCTCACGCCGGCGAGCGAGGCGCCGCTGGCGCCGGGGGCGCAGCCTCGAAGGTGACCGATCAAACGGAGACAGCACAGGGGGCACGATGCCGGTACGACCGCACATCCTCGTGGTCGGAGGTGGCTACGTGGGGATGTACACCGCCTATCGCCTACAGCAGAAGCTGCGCCGCGGGGAGGCCGACGTGACCGTCGTCGACCCGCAGCCGAACATGACCTACCAGCCGTTCCTCGCGGAGGCCTCGGCCGGATCCATCGAGCCCCGACACGTGGTGGTGCCACTGCGGCGCATGCTGCGCGGTTGCGAGGTCGTCACCGGCGCGGTCACGAGGATCGACGACTCCCGCCGGACGGCGACCGTCCGGCGGGCGGACGGCGGGGCACTGCACATCGACTACGACATCGTGGTCCTGGCGGCCGGCTCGGTGGCCCGCCCGCTGCCGATCCCCGGGCTGACCGAGCACGCCATCGCGTTCAAGTCGGTCGGTGAGGCGATCTGGCTGCGCAACCACGTGCTGTCCCGCCTCGACCTGGCCGCCTCGACGCCGCAGCCGCAGGTACGCCGCAAGCGGCTCACCTTCGTGGTCGTCGGCGCCGGCTACTCCGGCGTGGAGGTCGCCGGGGAGCTGGAGGACCTCGCCCGCGACGCGATCCGGATGTATCCCCAGCTGTCGGCGAACGAGATGCGGTGGGTGCTGGTGGAGGCGGCCGAGCGGATCATGCCGGAGGTCAGCCCGTCGCTGGCCGACTACACCACCCGCCACCTGCGCAGGCGCGGCATCGACGTCCGGCTCGGCACCACGGTGTCATCGATGCTGGACGGCCATGTGGTGCTGTCCGACGGTCACTCGCTGGACGCCGACACGATCGTGTGGACCGCCGGCGTGCAGGCGAACCCGTTGGCCGTCGATGCCGGGCTGCCGGTCGATCAACGTGGCCGGGTCGAGTCGGGGGCGGACCTGCGGGTCCGCGGCCGTGAGCACATCTGGGCGGCCGGGGACTCCGCCGCCGTACCCGATCTGACCGGGGACGAAGGGGCGCTGTGCGGGCCGACCGCGCAACACGCGGTCCGTCAGGCGAAGCGGCTGGCCGACAACATCGTGGCCACGCTGCGCGGTCGGCCGGCAAAGCCCTACCGGCACCGCAACGCCGGTTCGGTCGCCAGCCTCGGCCTGCACAAGGGCGTCGCGGAGATCTACGGGGTGCGGCTGCGCGGCTGGCCGGCCTGGTTCCTGCACCGCACGTACCACGTGAGCAAGGTGCCGACCGTCAACCGCAGGCTGCGGGTGATCGCCGACTGGACGCTGGCGCTGTTCTTCTCGCGGGACGTGGTGTCGCTTGCCCAGGTGCAGCAGCCACGGACCGAGTGGCCCACCGTCGCTGCGCTGTCGGATCGGCGGCGGGCGATGGCGGAGCACCCGGCGGGTGGTTTGAGTGGCGAAGGGGCCGCCTGACGCGTCGCCCCGTAGCGCCCGCCATGGCAGGCTGGCGGGGTGGTGGGCGACGACCGCGAGCACCAGCCCCCGGACCAGCAGCCGGAGGTGATCGAGGGCGGCGCACGCCCGATCGGGCGCCGCTGGTGGTGGGCCTCGGCGGCTGTCCTGGTCGCCGTCGCGGTGGCCGCGGCGTACGTGCTCGGCTTGGGTCGCTCCACGGGGGAGAGCGACGCAGCCGGTCCGCAACCGTCGCCGGCCACCGGGGCGGTGCCGGAGGGCGTGAGCACCGGCGACGCGGACAGCGCCTTCGGCGCGCCGACTGAGGACTCGGTGACGGTCACCCAGGTCAGCGCGCCGATCCTCGGGGTCACCGACGGGTGGGAGCTGTTCACCTACTCCCGGGTGGAGGGGGTGCTGTCCCGGGCCCAGTTGGCGACGGGCCGGATCACCCACACCCAACTCCCTGCCCTGGACAGCAGCGGGCCGATCTCCTTCCTGGTCGGGCCCGATCGGGCGCTCGTCCACCCGATCGACCTGGTGCCGGGCTATGTGGTGCCGGACGGCGCCCCGGCCCAGTTGCAGCAGATCTCCGATGGCGGGCTGGTGTTGCCCGGTCCGCGGCCGGGGCAGGTCTGGGTGGAGAGCGGCGACGGGCCCCGGCTGCGGCTGGCGCTGTTCGACCTGCGCGGACGCGACCTCGGGCGCTCGTTCACCCTGCCGTTCAGCAACCCGTGGCCGGTGGTGGCGGACGGCCGGGGCTACGTCTTCGCGAACGGCACCGGCGGGGTGTACGACGTCCGTCCCGATGGTGCGCGCAGGGTCACCACCGGAGCGCTGCTGGCTGTTGGTCCCACCGCCCTGCTGCTGGTGTCGTGCGACGTTGAAGCACGTTGTCACTGGGTGGTGCTGGACCGCGACACCGGGAAGCGTCGCGTTGTGGGCAAGGCGAGCGCCGAGTTCGTCGGCGAAGCCGGGTCCATCTCGCCGGACGGCAGCATCGCGGCCGTCGTCCATGCGAACACCGGCCGGGCGAGCCTGCATCTGCTGGACCTCCGCACCGGCACCGAGCGCGTACTGAGTCTGCGCGGCACGCCGTCCCCGGGTCGGTCGGGGTTGGCCTGGTCGCCGGACAGCCGGCTGTTGTTCGTCGCGGACGGCGGGGTGCAAGTGATCGACCTGCAGGGCGGCATCACCGATCGCGCGCCGCAGGCGCAGGATCTCGGCATCGGTCTGCGCGGTGCCACCGAGATCGCCGTCCGGC
>CAZNCE010000118.1:0-11056 GCA_964571285.1 uncultured Nocardioidaceae bacterium
GATAACCGCTGAAAGCATCTAAGCGGGAAGCACGCTTCAAGATGAGGTTTCCCACTGGTTTACCAGGTAAGGCCCCCAGCAGATCACTGGGTTGATAGGCCGGAAGTCGAAGGCAGTAATGCACGGAGCTGACCGGTACTAATAGGCCGAGGGCTTGTCTTACACAATCTTTTTGCACGCGTCCACTGTGCGGTTCCCGAGATGCGGTCGGACCACATCTCCATAGAGTTTCGGCGGCCATGGCGAAGGGGAAACACCCGGCTCCATTCCGAACCCGGAAGTTAAGCCCTTCTGCGCCGATGGTACTGCGAGGGGGACCTCGTGGGAGAGTAGGACGCCGCCGGACATACTTTCAGCGAAGGCCATCCCGGCACGGGGTGGCCTTCGCCATTTGTGTGTGTGCGGTCGATGGGGTTGCGTGTGTCTCGTCGGACGGCGACAGGAAGGCGGCATGAGATGGCGGAGCGGCAGGGACGTGGCCGGCCGGGACCGAATGGCGGTCGCCCCGACCGGGGGACCGGTGGCCGAGGCTCCGCCGGCGGCCGTCGCGGCGGCCCCCGCAAGGCCGGCGGGCAAAAGGGCGGCCCGAAGGGCGGTGCCACAAGCAACGCCCGGGCCGGCGGCCCGCGCGGAGACAGCCGTCGTGGTAGCGAGCGAGGAGCGCCGGGTCGGGTGCGACGCGCCGGCACGCCCGGGGCCGAACAGTCGGCCGAGGTCGACCCCCGGCACGGCCCGGAGATCCCGGCCGACATCACCGGCCGTGAGCTCGACCCCGCCGTGGCTCGGCAACTGCGGTCGCTGCCGGACCGGCTGGCGCTGCGGATCGCCCGGCATCTGGTGGCGGCGGGCGAAGTGCTGGACACCGACCCTGAGCTCGCGTACCAGCACACCCTGGCCGCCCGGTCCCGCGCGACCCGGCTGGCGGTCGTCCGGGAGGCATGCGGTGAGGCGGCCTATCTGGCCGGCCACTTCGCCGAGGCGCTGACCGAGCTGCGAGCGGCCCGCAGGATGAACGGCTCGGCCGACTTCCTGGCCGTGATGGCCGACTGTGAGCGAGCCCTCGGCCGACCGGAACGGGCGTTGGATCTGGCCCGGGACTCCGCCGTGGAGGGCCTTCGACCCGCGGAGCGGATCGAGCTGCGAATCGTGGAGTCGGGTGCCCGGCGTGATCTGGGCGACGCCGACATGGCGGTCCGGCTGCTGGAGCGGGAGAACCTGCACAGCAACGACCGGGAGCCGTGGGTCCCGCGGCTGCGCTACGCCTACGCCGAGGCGCTGCTGGCGGCCGGGCGGCGGACGGAGGCGTCGGAGTGGTTCCACCGCGCAGCGGCCGCCGACTCCAGCGGCCTCACCGATGCCGAGCAGCGGGCCGCGGAGCTCGACGCCCAGGCCGACTGAGCCCCAGCGGACGCGCTCGGCGGACGGCCGGTCCGCGTCCACAGGCAGCGCCGGCGAACCTGGTGACGCACAGGCCGCACAGTTGCGGTGCCGGGCAGCCGGGGACAGCCCGCAGGCTGGACCCCAGGAGGTGCGCCGATGCCGATGGACCAGTCCATAACCGAGTTGACCAGCGTCGAGGAGCTCAACCGCAACCAGGTGCTGCTGCGCGGCCGGCTGGCCGCAGCAGCCGAGCCCAGAGTCTTGCCCAGCGGCGACGAACTGGTCAGCTTCCGGCTGATCGTCGACCGCGAGGGCGGTGCCGGCGGAAGCAGCCGGCGTCGAGTCGACACCATCGACTGCGCCGCCTGGACGGCCCGGACCCGTCGATCCGTGCTGGCCTGGAACGCCGGGGAGGTGGTGGAGATCGAAGGTGCCCTGCGACGGCGGTTCCGGCGGATGGACGGGAGGACGGTGAGCCGGGTGGAGATCGAGGTCACCAGGGCACGCCGCGTGCGGTGACGAACCCGTCGGCACCGATGAGGAACCCGGTGGCGCCGCTGGGGAACCCGTCGGCACCGGTGGCGGCGGTGGAGAATCCTCGCGGCTGCTGGCTGGTCAATCGTCCAGGCTGCGCATCAACAGCCCCATCCGGGGCTTGGGGCCGAACGACGTGCTCTTGCGGGGCAGCATCGCCCCGGCCGCCGAGGCGTTCAGCACGTCCGATACCCGGGGCGGATGCAGCAGCAGCGCCACGCCGCCGGTCTCGGACGCCAGAGCCACCGCACGACCGGGGTCATGCACATAGCGGACCGCGTCCTCGTCGACCCGCCAGCGGGGGAACAGCTGCTCGTGCAGCACGAGCGTGTCGACCCCGGCCTCGCCGAGCCCGAGCACTCCCCAGCGCCGACCGTCGGTGACCAGCATCGCGTGTCGGCCGGCTGCGGCCGCTGCGGTCCAGGATGCCCGGGCAGCGGCCTCGTCCTCGGCGTGGTCGTCGAAACTGCCGTTGCCGGTGGCCGTGACGTCGACGAACGTGCGGTCGGGCACCACCCGGTGCACCGCGCCCAGCCGGAGCGGATGGCGAGTCTGGTCGACCAGCATCGCCAGCCCGCAGTCCCAGCCGGTCGGATCGAGCGTGCCGTCGCGTGCGTGTTGCCGGCGACAGCGCAGGTAGGCCGCATAACGATGGTGGCCGTCGGCGATCAGCGCCTGTCGTGCCCGCAGGTCGGCGGCGACCCGGCGCAGTGTGCCGGGGTCGTCGATCCGCCACACCCGGTTGTCCGAGCCGTCCGGCGCCGTGGTGGTGAACAGCGGCGCGGTCTCCGACACCGAGTCCACGACGTCGCTGGCCGGTCCGTCGCCGTCGTAGACCAGCAGGATCGGCTCGAGGTTCGCGCGGGTCCGCTCCATCAGCGCCGCCCGCTCACTCACCGGCCGTGCCATGACGTGCTCATGCGGCAGCACGACGCGGTCCTCGTACGCGCGCAGCCGAAGCGCGCCGACCATCCCGATCACCCGGCCGTTCGGCGTGGCGTACTCGTAGACGTACAACGCCGGCGTGTCGTCGGCGGCGAGCACCCCGCGGGCCCGCCACCCGGTCAGCGTGTCGAGGGGATCCTCGTCCGGCTTGGGCAGGATCAACCGGACCACGTTGTGCTCGTGGCTCGCCCGCAACCGCTCGACGCCGTTCCCGCTGATGACGTCGTACGGCGGCGAGGTGACCAACCCGAGGTCGTGCGGGTCCGCGACCCGGTAGCGCAGGGCGCGGAACGGCTCGAGCACCAACCCCGCGGACGAGGTGCCCGGGCGCCCGGCAGGAAGGTCAGCGGGGCGCGTCGGGGGCATCCGGCCATCGTAGGACAGCCCGGATGAGGGAGGATCGGGCCGTGGATCAAACGACGTTGCAGCCCAGCGAACGACCGTTGTGCGAGGTCTACGACACCGGTCTGTTCGATCTGGACGGCGTTGTCTACATCGGCCCCGAGGCCGTACCCGGCGCGCCGGACCGGTTGCGGCAGCTCGTGAACCGGGGCATGCGCGTGGTGTACGTGACCAATAACGCTTCGCGACTGCCTCGGACCGTCGCGGGCCATCTGGACGAGCTCGGCGCGCCTGTCACCGAGGACACCGTGGTGACCTCAGCCCAGGCGGCGGCCCGACTGGTGTCGGATCTGGTGCCCGCCGGAGCCACCGTCCTGGTCGTCGGCGGGGAGGGCCTGTTCGCCGCGCTGACCGAACGGGGCCTGCGCACCGTCGACGCGTACGACGAGCGGGTGGCCGCGCTGGTCCAGGGCTTCGGGCCCGCGGTCGGGTGGCCGCAGCTGGCCGAGGGCGTCCGCGCCGTCGACGCGGGCCGGCCGTGGATCGCGACGAACCCAGACGTCAGCATGCCCACTCCGACCGGCCGCGCGCCGGGCAACGGCGCGCTGATCGAGGTGATCGCACTGGTCACCGGCAGGCGCCCGATCGTGGCCGGCAAGCCGATGACCCCGCTGTTCGACGAGGCGGTGCGGCGCAGCGGCGCCCGCCGTCCGCTGGTCGTGGGGGACCGGCTCGACACCGACATCGAGGGGGCGGTGAGCGCCGGCCGGGACTCCCTGCTGGTGTTCACCGGGAGCACCGACCTGCCGACGCTGGCTGCCGCGCCGCGCGGCAGCCGGCCGAGCTTCCTGGCCGCCGACCTCGGTGGCCTGCTGCGGGCGCACCCCCGCCCGGTGCCGACCCGGGTGGGAGTCTGGCGGTGCGGCGGCTGGCTGGCCGAGGTGACGTCGGAGGGCGAACCGGTCCTCCGCCGCGCCGAGGATGCCCCGCACGTGGACGCCGCGCCGATGGACGCCCCGGGCGCGGGCACCCAGCCCGGGGACTCCGGGGACCCAGCGGAGGCCGAGGACGCCGCCCGGGCCCTGGTAGCCGCTTGCTGGTCCCGGATGGACGTCGCCGGCGGACCGGTCGAGGCCGGACCGGTGGCCTCCGCATGGCGCGCCGCAGGCTGGTCGCAGTGGTTGTCGGTCGGCGGGGTTACCGTGGCACCAGCCACCAGCCAGTGAGGGGAGCCGCACGCGTGCAGACCGAGAGCGCCGCCCACGAGACACCGCTCCACCAGCCGCACGACGAGTCGTCCCCGGAGCCGACCGGTGCGCCGGCGGCTGGGCCGGCGGCCACTGAGGGGACCGGCGCCGACCAGCAGGTCGAACCCGTCGTTGCCGATCCGGTCGCCGGCCAGCCCGCAGCCGTGGACGCCGCGTCGGGCGAGGATGCGGAGCCGGATGCGCAGTCGCACTCGTTCGGCGATCCCCGGGTGGACGAAGCGGTGGCCCGCACCCAGGGCTTGGATCAGCTGCCGGTCGAGTCCCACGCGGCGGTGTTCGAGCAGGTGCACGAGGCGTTCGCCGACGCGTTGTCCGACGCCGGCTCCACCGTACCGGCCCCCGAGGGGGAGCACCGGTCCGAATGACCCGGCACGGATCGCGGCCGAGATGACGCGACGGCTTCGGCTCGACGCGGAGCTGGTCCGCCGCGGCCTGGCCCGGTCGCGTGAGCAGGCCGTCGAGTTGGTGCGCGCCGGCCGGGTGACCGTGGCCGGCACACCGGCCAGCAAACCGGCCACCGGGGTCAGCACCGATGCCGCGATCGTGGTCCGGGCCGATGCCGACCAGCCTGAGTACGTGTCCCGCGGCGGCCACAAGCTGGCCGGTGCGCTGGACGTGTTCGAGGCCGCCGGACTCTCCATCCGGGACCGGCGGGCGCTGGACGCCGGCGCGTCCACCGGCGGCTTCACCGACGTGCTGCTGCGCCGCGGCATCGGTCAGGTGGTCTGCGTCGACGTCGGCTACGGGCAGCTCGCCTGGCGGCTGCGGCAGGATCCCCGGACGATCGTGCTGGACCGCACCAACGTGCGCGACCTCACCGTCGAGCTCGTCGGCGGTGCGGTCGACCTGGTCGTCGGCGACCTGTCGTTCATCTCGCTGCGCCTCGTGCTGCCCGCCCTGAGCCGGGTCACGGTGCCCGACGGTGACCTCGTACTGATGGTCAAACCGCAGTTCGAGGTGGGCCGGGGCGGCGTCGGTCGGGGCGGCGTCGTGCGCGACCCGGAGCAGCACGCCGCCGCGGTGCGGGGCGTGGCCGAGACCGCGGCCCAGGCTGGGTGGGGCACCCGGCAGGTCACCGCCAGCCCCCTGCCCGGGCCGGCGGGGAACGTCGAGTACTTCTTGTGGCTGCGGCGCGATGCGGTGCTGCCCGAGCCGGAGCAGATCCGGCGGGCCGTCGCCGACGGGCCGGCAGGTGAGAGGCTGGCCAGGTGACGAGCCCCGCCGCCGACCCCACCCGGACCGTTCTCCTGGTCACCCACACCGGACGGCCCGGTGCCGTCGACGTCGCCACCGACGCGGTCAAGCGGCTGCGGGCGGCCGGCCTGGGCGTACGGCTGCTCGCCGACGAGTCCTCGGCCCTGCGCCCGGTGCAGGACGGTGTGGTGGTGGTGCCACCGGAGCCCAGCGCCGCCGACGGGTGCGAGCTGGCGATGGTGCTCGGCGGCGACGGCACGCTGCTGCGGGCCGCCGAGCTCACCCGCGACTCCGGGGTCCCGCTGCTCGGGGTCAACCTGGGCCATATCGGGTTCCTCGCCGAGGCCGAGCACGACGCCCTCGATTTCACCATCGCGCATGTGGTCGAGCGTGCGTACGGCGTGGAGGAGCGACTCACCGTCGACATCGTCGTGACCCGTGGCGACCAGGTGGTGGCCAGGCAGTGGGCGCTGAACGAGGCCAGCGTCGAGAAGGCGGCCCGGGAACGGATGATCGAGGTCGTGGTCGAGGTCGACGACCGGCCGCTGTCGCGATGGGGCTGTGACGGCGTCGTCTGCGCGACCCCCACCGGCTCGACCGCGTACGCCTTCAGCGCCGGGGGACCGGTGGTGTGGCCGGAGGTGGCGGCGCTGCTGCTGGTTCCGATCAGCGCCCATGCGCTGTTCGCACGCCCGCTGGTGGTGTCGCCGGAGTCGGTGCTGGGCATCGAACTGGTCCCCGGCGGCCGCGGCGCCGGCGTGCTGTGGTGCGACGGGCGGCGCACGGTCGATCTCTGTCCCGGCGACCGCATCGAGGTCCGACGCGGTTCGGTCCCGGTACGGTTCGCCCGGCTGCACGAGGCACCGTTCACCGACCGGCTGGTGGCCAAGTTCGAGTTGCCGGTGCACGGCTGGCGCGGCGCCGCCGAACGCCGTCGGGCCGCCCGAGAATCCGAGGGGCCGCAGCCGGATGCTTGAGGAGCTGTCGCTGTCCGACCTCGGTGTGATCGAGGAGGCCACGCTCGAGCTCGGCCCCGGGCTGACCGTGATCACCGGGGAGACCGGGGCCGGCAAGACCATGGTGGTGACCGCCCTCGGGCTGTTGCTCGGCGGACGCGCCGACTCCGGGCTGGTCCGCTCCGGAGCCCGCAGGTGCCGGATCGAGGGACGGGTCCTGCTCGGCGACGACTCCCCGCTGTGGGCGGAGGTGGCCGGGCGGGTGGAACAGGCCGGTGGCGACCTGGACGACGGCGTGCTGCTGCTCGGCCGCAGCGTCGCCGCCGAGGGCCGGTCCAGGGCCAGCCTGGGCGGCGCCTCGGTCCCGGTGGGCCGGCTCGCCGAGCTTGCGGACCAACTGGTGGCCGTACACGGGCAGGCCGACCAGTGGCGGTTGCGGCATCCGGGGCGGCAGCGGGATGCGCTGGACCGCTACGGCGGCGACCGGTTGGGCAAGGCGCTGACGGCCTACCGCGCCACGTACGACGCGCTGCGACACGCCGAGCACGAACTGGTCACGGTCAGCGAGACCGTCCGGGACCGGGCGCGGGAGGCGGAGCTGTTGCGGCTCGGCCTGGGCGAGCTCGAGCAGGCGGACCTGCGCAGCGGCGAGGACGCCGAGCTGCTCGCCGAGGAGGAGCGGCTCGCCAACACCGACGCGCTGCGCGCCGCGGCCGACCAGGCGCGGCTGCTGCTCACCGGCGACGACGCCGACTCCGCTGCCGCTACCAACCCGGGAGCGGCCGGGCTCTTGGACCGGGCCCGGCGCGAGCTCGAGCACGTTCGCGACCACGACGCGGCCGCCGGTGCCTTGGCGGACCGGATCGCCGAACTGGCCTATCTGAGCACCGATCTCGGCTCCGAGGTGACCGCCTACGCCGCTGGCGTCGACGCGGATCCGGCCCGGCTCGAGGCCGTCCAGCAGCGCCGGGCCCTGATCGGCTCGCTGGCCCGCAAGTACGGCGAGACCGTGGACGAGATGCTCGCCTGGCAGGAACGCAGCGCCAAGCGGCTGCTCGAGCTCGACAACACCGACGAGCGGATCGAGCGTCTCCGCGCGGACGTCGAGCGGCTGCGCACCGAGCTGGCCGAACGGGCCGGTGAGCTGAGCCGACGACGCCGTACCGCCGCGGGGAAGCTGTCCACCGCGGTGACCAAGGAGCTCGGCGCGCTCGCCATGCGGCACGCCCGACTCGAGGTGCGCTGCGAACCGACCGATCCCGGGCCGCACGGCGCGGACGAGGTGGCCTTCCTGCTTGCCGCCAATGCCGACGCGACCGCCAGGCCGCTCGACCGAGGCGCGTCCGGCGGTGAGCTGTCCCGGGTGATGCTGGCGCTCGAGGTGGTGCTCGCCGACCGGTCACCGGTGCCCACCCTGGTCTTCGACGAGGTCGATGCGGGCGTCGGCGGTCGGGCCGCCACCGAGGTGGGACGCCGGCTGGCCCGGCTCGGTCGGCGTGCGCAGGTGCTGGTCGTGACCCACCTGCCGCAGGTCGCCGCCTACGCCGACACGCACTACAGCGTCGTGAAGAGCGATGCCGGCTCGGTGACCCGCAGCGGGCTGCACCGGCTGGACGCCGAGGACCGGGTGCAGGAGCTGTCCCGGATGCTCGCCGGCGTGGAGGAGTCCGCCGCCGCGCAGGCGCATGCCCGGGAGCTCATCGACCGTGCGGCCGACGACACGCCGGCCAGCCGCAGGACGCCGCGCCGATCGGTGGGGGACGCACCCTAACGCAACGCCGACCGCCACGCGGGTCGAAGTTCACAAAATCGGCGCAACCGGCGTGGCAGGATGGGCGCCGATGAGAATCCCCCTGAAGAGCCGGCGAACCAGCCGGGAAGGTGTCACGGGCAGCGCCCGTATCGGGCACCGCCCCGGCACGCTGCTCAAGCGGCTCCGGCCGGGCGACATCGCGGTGATCGACGTCCTCGACCTCGACCAGACGAGCGCCGAGTCGCTGATCGGCGCGGGGGTGGTCGGCGTGCTGAACCAGTCGCCGTCCTGCTCCGGCCGCTACCCCAACCTCGGACCGCGGATCCTCAACGAGGCCGGCGTGGTGCTCGTGGACGTGCCCGCCGGACAGCTGTCCCGGCTGCGCGATGGCGACCGGCTCACCATCGACGGCGCCACCGTGTGGCGCGGCGACCAGGAGTTGTGCACCGGCACGCTGCTCGACGCCGACGTGGTCGGGGAGGCGTACGAGGCGGCGCACGCCGGCATGTCCAGCCAGCTGCAGGCGTTCGCCGCGAACGCACAGGAGTTCATCCGCCGCGAGAACGCCCTACTGCTGGACGGCGTGGGGGTCCCCGAGGTCCGCACCCCGATCAGCGACCGGCACGTGGTCGTGGTGATGCGGGCCTATGAGTACGCCGCCGAGTTGAAGCGGTTGCGCACCTACGTGAAGGAGACCGACCCGGTGCTGGTCGGTGTCGGCGCGGGTGCCGACGTGCTGCTCGAGGCCGGCCGCAAGCCGGACCTGGTGATCGGCGGCAACGACGAGCTGAGCGACCAGGCACTGACCTGCGGGGCCGAAGTGGTGCTGCACCACCCCCGCGGGGCCGACCCCACCGCCGAGGAACGGCTGTCCCGGCTGGGCGTGCACCCGGTGGACTTCCCCAGCTCGGGTACGGACGAGGACGCGGCGCTGCTGCTGGTGCAGAAGGCCGGCGCCGAGCTGGTGGTCGCGGTCGGCAGCCACACCTCGCTGGTGGAGTTCCTCGACCGCGGGCGGTCGTCGATGGCCAGCAGCCTCCTCACCCGGCTGCGCCTCGGCCCGACGCTGGTGAGCGCCGACTCGGTCGGTCGGCTGTACCGCTCCCGGGTACGCACCTGGCAGCTGCTGCTGCTGGCCCTGATCGGCCTGATCGCGGTGGCCGCGGCGATCGCGGCGACCCCGATCGGCGAACCCTGGTGGCATGAGGTCCGCGACCAGATCGTGCAGTGGTGGAACGAGCTCGTCGGGTGGGTCACGTGACCCGGGTGCGCCGGCTGCTCCTGGTGCTCGCCGTCGCTTGCTTCGCCGTCGCCGTCGGCATCGCCCTCGGCGCCGGGCCACTGCAGGACGGCACCCGCAACGTGTTCGCCCGCGGCGGCGACGACTCCGGGGAGCCGTCCGCGCAGCTGCTGCGCCGCGAGGCGGAGCTCAACCGCACCCTCGCCTACGACGACGAGGCCCTCGCGGCGTTCGGGCCCGCGGTGGTCGCCGGCCGGCTCGAGGGTCGCAGCGTCGTGCTGCTCAGCCTGCCCAGCGCGAAGCAGGGACAGGTGGACGAGCTCGCGGAGGCGCTACAGAGCTCCGGGGCTGACATCACCACCCGGCTGACGCTGGGCAAGGACCTGCTGGACCCGTCCGCGCGCACGCTCGTGGAGACGCTCACCAAGGGCCAGACCAAGGAGTACCGCGCGATCAAGGTGCCCAAGAACGCCGACGTCTACCAGCGGGTCGGACTGGTGCTGTCCCGGGCGCTGGTCACCACGGAGCGCGGCGGCGCCCCGATGGACGCGGCGGCAGCGGGCGTGCTGAACGGCTTCACCACCGCCGGGCTGCTGGACGGCAAGGCTCCGCGGCAGCGGGCCACGCTGGCGCTGGTCGTCGCGGGTCCGGCGCACGGTGACGACGAGTTCCGCGTCGCCCAGGCGCGGATCACGGCCACGCTGGCCACCGAACTGGCCCGCAGCAGCCAGGGCGCCGCCGTCGTCGGGCCGGCTCCGTCCAGCCGTCCCGGCGGGGCAGTGGCGGCCGTACGCGCCGATCAGGACGCGGCCGAACTGGTCGGGACGATCGACACCATCGACCAGCGGGCGGGCCGGCTGGGCGCGGTGCTGGTGCTGGCGCGGGCGGCACAGGACAAGCCCGGTCACTTCGGCAGCGGCGAGGGCGCCGAGGGCGCCGTACCGGCCGGGTGAACGACATGCCGCACGGGCGGACGTGGTGCCCCGGTGGGTTGATAGGCTGAAACCCCGTGGACATCAGCCCGACCAAGCACCTGTTCGTCACCGGCGGCGTCGCCTCCTCCCTGGGCAAGGGCCTCACCGCGTCGAGCCTGGGCAGCCTGCTCAAGGCCCGCGGGCTGCGGGTCACCATGCAGAAGCTCGACCCGTACCTCAACGTCGACCCGGGCACCATGAACCCGTTCCAGCACGGCGAGGTCTTCATCACCGACGACGGGTCGGAGACAGACCTCGACATCGGCCACTACGAGCGGTTCTTGGACGAGGACCTGTCCGGCACCGCGAATGTGACCACCGGGCAGGTCTACTCGTCGGTGATCGCCAAGGAGCGGCGCGGCGACTACCTCGGTGACACCGTGCAGGTGATCCCGCACATCACCAACGAGATCAAGCAGCGGATGCGCGCCGCGGCCGGCCCGGGCGTGGACATCATCATCACCGAGATC
>CAZNCE010000119.1:0-5115 GCA_964571285.1 uncultured Nocardioidaceae bacterium
CCGGCGTTGAGCCCGGCCGAGTGCTCGCGCAGCTCGTAGAGGATCTCCTCCATCTCGAACGCGGCCGGGTAGGTCTCGATCAGCACCGTGGCCCGGATGGTGCCGCGCGGGATCCCGAGGAAGTCCTGGGCCAGGTTGAACGCGTCGTTCCACAGCCGGGCCTCGAGGTGCGACTCCATCTTGGCCAGGTAGAAGTACGGGCCGCGGCCCTTGTCCAGCTGGCGCTGCGCGCAGGCGGTCATGTAGAGCGCGAAGTCGACCAGGGAACCGGAGGTCTGCTCGCCGTCGACCTCGATGTGCTTCTCCGGCAGGTGCCAGCCGCGGGGGCGGACGATGATCGTCGGCAGCTCCTCGTCGGGCCGGAGCTCGTAGGACTTGCCGGCGTCGCTGGTGAAGTCGATGGTGCGGTCGAGCGCGTCCTTCAGGTTCAGGGGGCCCTGCACGACGTTGTCCCACAGGGGCGTGTTGGCGTCCTCCTGGTCGGCCAGCCACACCTTCGCACCGGAGTTGAGCGCGTTGATGGTCATCTTGCGGTCGGTGGGGCCGGTGATCTCGACCCGCCGGTCGACCAGGCCGGGAGCCGGCTCGGCCACCCGCCAGTCGGGGTCGGAGCGGATGTCCGCGGTCTCGGGCAGGAAGTCCAGATCGCCCCCGTCGGCGATGAACTGCACCCGCTCCTGCCGCCGCTGCAGCAGGTCCCGGCGGCGGGCGTCAAGCTCGCGGTGCAGCTTGGCGACCAGTTCCAGCGCTTGCTTGCTGAGGATCTCGTCGTAGCGCTCGCGGACCGGCCCGACGACCCGGACACCCTTCGGTTCGGTGACGGACGACTCGCTGGTGCTCGACATGTTTCGACCTCCGCGGGGTGTGTGGAATCGGTTTTCCGCTTTACGAGAGTAGCCTATCCTCTCTGCGGAAATCGGGCCATCCCCGGCGTCAGAACAGCTGCCCCGCCTGGTCGTACACCAGGAACAGCGAGAACCCGCCGTAGAACAGCACCGCCCACATCAGCACGCCGAACCGCACCCCGGACAGGCCGATGCTGCGCGGCAGCATCCCGCGGTTGAGTGCGATGAGCAGCACCGAGTAGACGAACATCACGATGCCGTTCAGCGCCGACGCGATCACGATCAGCACCAGCGGCTGGTCGACGCCGGCCAGCAGGATCACCGAGCCGAACACGATCATCGCCCACACGATGGCGAAGTAGATCCGGCTCTCGGTCCAGGTGCGGCTCTCCCGCAACCAGGTGGTCTTGCAGATGTCGGCGACCACCCGGGCGACCATGTCCAGCACGGTGAAGTTGGTCGACATCAACACGACCACACCGGTGAACCAGAACGCCGGGCCGACCCACGCGCCGAGGGCGGCGTTGAGCGACTCGCCTTCCTCGCGGATGAAGTCGAAGCCCTCTGCGCTTCCGCCGGTCCCCACGTAGGTGAAGGCCAGCATCATGAACAGCATGATCGCCAGCCAGCCGAGCACCAGGAACGTCACGAACTGCTCGCGGTCGGCGACCCGCCACCAGCCCCGCCAGCGCCGCATGTTCGCCTCGTCTTGCGGGAAGAAGTGGCCGATCGAGGGCTTGGCCACTTCCTCGCCGGTGATCGGCGAGACGATCTTGGGCAACCGCGATCCCATGCCCAGGCCCTTGTCGCGTACCCAGTTGGACTGCGCCAGGTTCATCACGCCGCCGGCCCCGGCGAACGCGATCGCGCCCAGCAGGGTGGCGACCCCGATCGTGCCGATGGCATCCGGGATGTTCGGGATCTCCGTGGTCAACCCCTCGCCGAACGCCGTCCAGCTCTCGCCGGTGAGTGCGCCGAACAGGATGTAGATCATGAACACGACGATCAACGCGACCAGGAAGAACTGGATCTTCTCCACCGTGCGATAGACGACCGGGGAGACGGTCAGCACGATGCCGATGAGCACCAGGGAGCCGATCGTGATCGGCACGATCGCCTCGTCCGGCCAGCCGAACACGTAGGTCAGCGCGGTGGAGCTGCCGGTCGCCCAGCCCGGCCACATCCATGGGATCACCGCCATCAGGATGAACAGCCAGCTCCAGTGCTTCCAGAGCCTGGTGAAGCCGGTCACCGCCGTCTCGCCGGTGGCGAGCGTGTAGCGGGTGATCTCCATGTTCAAGAAGTACTGCGTGACGATGCCGATCGTGGCCAGCCAGACCAGCGTCAGCCCGGTCTGGGTGGAGATGTACGGCCAGAGGAGGAACTCCCCGGATCCGATCGAGCCGGCGAGCAGCAGCACACTGGGGCCGATCACCCGCCGGATGGGCAGTGGCTCGGGTAGGTCCGCGTACGTCGCCGCCGGCAGGTAGCGGCTGGAGATCTCGGGCGCGACTGCCGGTTCTTGGCCGGTCGCCTCACTGGCCCCGGTGGCCTCGTCGGCTTTGCGTGGATCCGTGGGTTCGCTCATGTCCGCCTCCGCAGTTCCTGCTCTTGGCGTATGCGGCCGGGAGGGTGCCCGGCCCCCGCCCGGAGGTTAGGGCCGACGGCCGCTACAGGTCAAGCAACGTAAAATCACTGTGTGTAAGGGAAGGCCGGAGGTGGGTGGTCCGATGCAGCGGTCCGGCGGGCTGGCTCGCGGCTGCCTCAGCGTGGTGCGTCGGTGGGTTCGGACGAGCCACCGCGGGGTTGAGAGGATGGCGCCATGACCGAGAACCAGATCGACCCGTTGATCGTCGATGCCGTGGAGAACATCCGGGACCGGTTCGGCGCGCCCGGGCTGGCCGACCTGATCTCGCTCGCGCAGCGTGAGCTCACCGTGGCCGAGAAGGCGCTGCAGGAGCTCGGCGACACCATCGACGAGTGACCGGGTGAACGACACCTTCGCCGTCGTGCTGATCGCGGCGGCCTTGGCACTGGCGGCCTGGTCACTGGTGCTGGTGGTGCTCGGGCGGCCGTTGGACAACCCGCTGTTCTACGGGCTGAGCGCGCTGGAACTCGCCCTGGTGGCCAACCTGGTCGCCGGGATCGTCGCGCTGGTGGGCACCGATCGCGACGTCGACGGGGTGTCGTTCGTCGGCTACCTGCTCACCGCGGTGCTGATCCTGCCGCTGGCGGTGATCTGGTCAGTGGCCGAGAAGAGCCGCTGGGGGACCGCGGTGCTGGTCATCGGGTGCCTGGTGATCCCGGTGCTGGTCGTGCGGATGCAGCAGATCTGGACCGGGTGAGCGACCGTGGGACCCACCGGGCCGGGCCGCCTGCTGGTCGTCGTTTACGCCGTGTTCGCGCTGGCGGCGACCGCGCGGTCGGCGGTCCAGATCTCCACCCGCTTCGACCAGGCTCCGCTCGCGTACCTGCTGTCGGCGCTGGCTGCGGCGGTCTACATCGTGGCAACCGTCGCGCTGGCCCGCGACGGCGCGACGTCGCTGCGCGTCGCGCTGGTCGCGTGTGCCACCGAGCTGGCCGGCGTGCTCGCCGTGGGCACCGCCAGCCGCGTGGTGCCCGAGGCGTTCCCGGACGCGACCGTGTGGTCGGACTTCGGCAGCGGGTACGGGTTCGTGCCGCTGGTGTTGCCGTTCCTCGGACTGTGGTGGGTCACCCGCCGGCTGCGCGACTGAGCGGGCTCACAACGTCAGGCCGAGCTCCTTGGTGGCCACCTCACGCATCTCGATCTTGCGGATCTTGCCGGTGACGGTCATCGGGAACTCCTCCACCACCATGACGTAGCGGGGGATCTTGTGCCGGGCCAACTTGCCCTGGCAGAACGCGGCGACCGCCTCGGCGTCCAATGGCTCGGTGCCCTCCTTCATCCGGATCCACGCGCACAGCTCCTCGCCGTACTTGCTGTCCGGGACGCCGATGATCTGCACGTCCTCGATGTCGGGATGGGTGTAGAGGAACTCTTCGATCTCGCGCGGATAGAGATTCTCCCCGCCCCGGATCACCATGTCCTTGATCCGGCCGACGATGTTGCAGTAGCCGTCCTCGCGCATCTCGGCCAGATCGCCGGTGTGCATCCAGCCGTCCTCGTCGATCGCCTCTGCGGTCAAGGCCTGCTGGTCCCAGTAGCCCAGCATCACCGAGTAGCCCCGGGTGCAGAACTCGCCGGGCTGGCCGCGCTCCACGGTCTCGCCGGTCACCGGGTCGACCACCTTGATCTCCACGTGCGGGTGCACCCGCCCCACCGTCGCGGTGCGCCGCTCGAGGTCATCGTCCACCCGGGTCTGGGTCGACACCGGGGACGTCTCGGTCATCCCGTACGCGATCGCCACCTCGGCCATGTGCATGTCGGCGACGCACCGCTTCATCACCTCGACGGGGCACAGCGAGCCGGCCATGATGCCGGTGCGGAGGCTGGAGAGGTCGGTGTCGGCGAAGTCGGGGTGGTTCTGCATCGCGATGAACATGGTCGGCACCCCGTACAGTCCGGTGCAGCGCTGCTGCTCGACCGTGTGCAGCGTGACCGCCGGATCGAAGGCCGGCGCGGGGATCACCATCGTCGCGCCGTGGGTCGTGCAGCCCAGGTTGGCCATGACCATGCCGAAGCAGTGGTAGAAGGGGACCGGGATGCACAGCCGGTCGTCGGCGGTCAGGTTGATCAGCTCGGTGACCAGGTAGCCGTTGTTCAAGATGTTGCGATGGCTGAGCGTCGCGCCCTTGGGGAACCCCGTCGTCCCCGACGTGTACTGGATGTTGATCGGGTCCGTGGGCGACAGCGACGCCGACCGCTCCCGCAGTTCCGCGTCGTCGACGGACTCGCCCGCGTCGAGCAGGGCCGTCCAGTCCGCGGTGCCGAAGAAGATCACGTCCTCGAGCGCTCCGCACTCCGGCCGTACCTCCTCGACCATGCCACGGTAGTCGCTGGTCTTGAACTCCACCGCAGAGAGCAGCAGCCGCAGACCCGACTGGTTCAGCGCGTACGACAACTCGTGGGTCCGGTAGGCGGGGTTGATGTTGACCAGGATCGCGCCGACCTTCGCGGTCGCGTACTGGGCGATCGTCCACTCCGCGCAGTTGGGCGCCCAGATGCCGACCCGGTCACCGGTGGCGATCCCGCGGTCGATCAGCCCCTTCGCGGCGGCATCGACCGTGGCGTCGAACTCCCGGTACGTCCACCGGCGTCCGGTGGCCACCTCTACCAGGGCCTCGTTGT
>CAZNCE010000119.1:5215-10929 GCA_964571285.1 uncultured Nocardioidaceae bacterium
CCCCTACGGCAGTCTGCGACAGTGCCGTGCGTCAGGGAAGGGCCCAGTCGACCGGCGGTGCGCCTTGCTCGGCGAGGAGCGCGTTGATCCGGCTGAACGGACGCGAGCCGAAGAACCCTCGGTGGGCCGAGAGTGGGCTCGGGTGTGCGGACTCGACGTAGGGCACGCCGCCCAGCAGCGGCTTGAGCGTCTGCGCGTCGCGGCCCCACAACAGCGCCACCAGCGGCCCACCACGGGCGACCAGCGCGGTGATGGCCTGCTCGGTCACCTGCTCCCAGCCGCGGCCGCGGTGGCTCCCGGCGCTGCCCGCCCGCACCGACAGCACCCGGTTGAGCAGCAGCACGCCCTGCCGGCTCCACGGCGTCAGATCACCGCTGGTGGGAGCGGCAACCCCCAGGTCGTTGGTCAGTTCGGTGAAGATGTTGACCAGGCTCTTGGGCAGCGGCCGCACCCAGGGCTCGACGGAGAACGAGAGCCCGACCGCGTGGCCGGGGGTGGGGTACGGATCCTGGCCGACCACCAGCACCCGGACGTCGGTCATCGGCTCGGCGAACGCCCGCAGCACCCGGTCCCCCCGGGGCAGGTAGCCCCGGCCGGCGGCGACCTCGGCGCGCAGGAACTCGCCGGCGGCGGCGATCCGGTCCTCGACCGGGGTGAGCGCCTCGGCCCAGTCGGCGGCGACCAGCCGGGAGAGCGGGGTCCGGGTGTGGGCCGCGTCGCCGGGTGTGGTCGCGGACCCGGGGCTGGCCGGTGCGGATGCGGACGGCTGGCTGGTCACCCGCCCACCCTAATCACCGGCCACGCCCGCGCGGATCGTCCCAGCGGACGTCCGGCGGATCGACCCGGCCGCGTCATGCGCGCGCGAGGTCGTCCAAGAACCTGCCCGCCCAGCGGTTGATGTCGTTGTCCAACACATTGCGGCGCATCGCCCGCATCCGTCGGCGCAGGTCCGCCGGGTCTGCGTGCAGCGTCGCCTCGAGCGTGTCCTTCAGCCCGTTGATGTCGTACGGGTTGATCAACAGGGCCTGCTTGAGCTCGGCGGCGGCGCCGGCGAACTCGCTGAGCAGCAGCGCGCCGTCGTCGTGGAAGCGGCAGGCGACGTACTCCTTCGCCACCAGGTTCATGCCGTCCCGCAGCGGGGTCACCACCATCACGTCGGCAGCGGTGTAGAGCGCGGCCATCTCCTCGCGCGGGTAGGAGTTGTGCAGGTAGTTGATCGCGGGGGTGCCGATCCGTCCGTGGTCGCCGTTGATCTGCCCCACCAGCCGGTCGATGTCGTCGCGCAGCACCCGGTACTGCTTCACTCGCTCGCGGGACGGGGTGGCGACCTGGATGAACACCGCCTCCTCGACGTCCACCCGCTCGTCGCGGAGCAGCTCGCCGAACGCCCGCAGCCGCTGCCGGATGCCCTTGGTGTAGTCGAGCCGGTCCACGCCGAGCAGGATCCGGCGCGGGTTGCCGACCTCGTCGCGGATCTCGGCCGCCCGTTCGATCGTCTCGGGACGCCGCGCCAGCTCCTCCATCTCCAGCGAGTCGATCGAGATCGGGTAGGCCTTGGCCAGCGCCACCCGGCCGTCCGGCAGGTGCACCAGCTCGCGGTGAGTCTTGTGGCCGGTGAGCGAGCGAACCAGGCGGACGAAGTTGGCCGCGTTGCCTGGCACCTGGAAGCCCACCAGGTCGGCGCCGAGCAGCCCCTCGATGATCTGCCGGCGCCACGGCATCTGCATGAACAGCTCGGTCGGCGGGAACGGGATGTGCAGGAAGAAACCGATCCGCAGATCCGGACGCAGGTCGCGGAGCAGTTGCGGCACCAGCTGCAGCTGGTAGTCGTGCACCCACACCACGGCGTTCTGCCCGGCCGTCTCCGCGGCACGTTCCGCGAACCGGTGGTTGACCCGCACGTAGGCGTCCCACCACTCGCGGTGGAACTCCGGCGGCACGATCACGTCGTGGTACAGCGGCCAGAGCGTGCCGTTGGAGAACCCCTCGTAGAACTCCACGACCTCGTCCGCGCTCAGGCCGACCGGCACCAGGGTCAGCCCGTCCTGCTCGAACGCCTCGGCGTCGCCGGAGTCGTCGCCCGGCCAGCCGATCCACGCGCCGTGGCGGTGCCGCAGCATCGGCTCGAGCGCCGTCACCAGGCCCCCGGGGGACTGGCGCCAGGTGACCTGTCCGTCGTCGTCGACCACCCGGTCGACCGGAAGCCGGTTCGCCACGACCACCATCTGGTTCGCGGAGGCGCCGCCCTTCTTCCGTCGCCGGGACCGGGCTGCCTGCTGTGCCACGGGATCTGTTCTCCTTCCAGGTCACGCTCGGTTCAAGTGACGGTCCGGGCCGTCGCCGGACGACTACCCGGGGGTACGACACCGAGGCTATCCGCAGGACCGGCACTACATTCGGCAAGCATGTACGCCTTCGACCGCGCCGTCGACGCCCGGATGGACGCCGCGTCCACTGCAGTCCGCACCAGCGACTCGGCGCCGGTCTCGGCCGACGTGACGCTCGATGGGGCCTGGAACGTGGACGGTGTCATCCTCAACGGTGGTTACCTGCAGGCGGTGGTGACAAACGCGGCGCGCACCGTGCTGGGCTCGCGGCGCGATCCCGTCGTGGTCTCCACCAGCTTCGTCGGCAGGGCGGCCCCGGGGCCGGCCCGCGTGGCCGTACGGCTGCTGCACCGCGGCCGCCGGATCGACAAGGTGGCCGCCGCGCTGGTCCAGGATGACACGGTGGTCGTCGAGTCACTGGTCACGTTCGGCGACCTGCCGACGGCCGGGTCCGGCGCGGCTCCGCCGGACCCGGGGATCCCGTCGCCGCTGGGACAGGTGCCGGACCCGGATCGCTGCATCCGCCCGCAACCCGACGGGTCGGCGCTGGGCCGCGCCGGGCTGCTCGGCGTCTTGGACTATGCGTTCGTCCCCGAGGCCTCCGGCTGGCTGCGCGGCTCGTTCGGGGAGCCACGGATCCGGATGTGGGTGCGATTCGCGGACCACCGGCCGGTGGACGGCCTGGCGCTGGTCGCGCTGGCCGACATGGCACCGCCGGTGAGTTTTGCCGCCGGCCGGTTCGGCTGGGCACCGACGCTGCAGCTGCAGGTCGGGGTGCTGTCGCTGCCGGAGGGGGACTGGTCCGTGGGGGACTGGCTGCTCGCCGACCTGCTGGGCGCACCGTACGATGGGCCCTTCGGATGCGAGAGTTGCGACCTGTGGGACCGGACCGGACGGCTGGTGGCCCGGGGGCGACAGGTCGCGATCCCACCCCAGGGCTAGGCCGGATCGGTCCCGCACGCCGCGGCGAGGCGAATGACACTGTTGTCATTCGTCGCCTACGATGAAGACGCGGGCCCCGCTCGCGAGGCCCGCGGACCGCGCACATCACCGGAAGACCATGGAGCAAGGCATGTCGGGTACCGAGGCGGCGGGCGCCGCGCCCGCTCCGCAGCGCTCCCCCGAGGAGCAGTTGTCCGAGCGCGACCAGCGGATCCTCGGTTTCGAACGGCACTGGTGGCAGTACGCCGGGGCCAAGGAGCAGGCCATCCGCGAGCAGTTCGACATGTCGGCGACCCGCTACTACCAGGTGCTGAACGCGTTGATCGACAGCGCTGACGCACTCGCCTTCGACCCGTTGCTGGTCAAGCGGCTGCGGAGGCTGCGCGCCGCCCGGCAGCGGGCCCGATCCGCCCGCCGGCTGGGCTTCGAGGTCTGAGGACATGGCCGCGGCGAGTCCCGGCTCGGGCTTTTGGGTGCTGCGTCGGCGCGCCGGCCAGGCTGGACGCATCTCGTCGAGCCTGGTGACGGCGATCAGCGTCGCGGCGATCGTGTTGGCCATCGCCTACTTCGTGGTGGACCGTCCGGGAGACGACGCCGTGAACGAGGCGGCAACCGAGCCCTCCACCAGCGCCGCCGATCAGCAGCCGGCAGCCGGGTCGGGTGGTCCGTCGGACCGCAGCGGCACCGACCAGGGGAAGCAGGCCGATCAGCGGGCCGGCGCCAACGTGGCCAAGCACGGGGACAAGAAGGACAAGCCGCAATCGGCCGATGACGCGGTGCCGGACGTCTACGTCGAGGTCTACAACAATTCGGCGATCTCGGGCCTGGCCGCCACCCGATCCGCCCAACTGCGGGACGCCGGGTGGCAGGTGGTCGGCGTGGACAACTGGCGCGGGGTGATTCCGGCCAGCACCGTCTACTACCCCACCGGCATGGCCGAGCAGGCCGACCGGCTCGCCCAGGAGCTGGGCATCTCCCGGACGCACGCCGCCGTGGCGCCGATGAAGTTCGACCGGCTCACCGTGATCCTCACCGCCGACGCGGGCTAGACGACGACCGGGGTGGGACACCGCCCACGCGTACGCTCGGGCCCGTGCCCACTCCCACCACCGCCGCCGGCCAGGTGTGGCTGGACGCCGTCGCCGCCGCACCGAGCCAGGCCCTGTTCGCGTTCGACTTCGACGGCACCCTGTCGCCGATCGTCCCCGATCCCGAGGACGCGGTCGCGCATCCACAGGCGCCGGGACTGCTGCGCCGGCTGGCCGAGCGCTACGGCCACGTCGCGGTGATCACCGGACGGCCGACCCGGGTCGTGGTGGAGCGACTGTCGTTGACCCCCGGCCCGGGCGGGGTCGACGTGTACGGCCACTACGGCGCCGAGCGCTGGGACGGCCGGACCGGCGACACGCTCGAGGTGCCGCCGGACCCCGGGCTGGAGCAGGCCCGGCACGAGCTGGCCCCGCTGCTGATCGGGCTGGACGCGGCCGACGCGTACGTCGAGGACAAGGGGGCGGCGGTGGCCGTGCACACCCGGCGCACGCACGACCCGGCCGGGATGTTCGCGCGACTGCGGCAGCCGCTGAGCGACCTGGCCGCGCGTACCGGGCTGGTGGTCGAGCCCGGCCGGCTGGTGCTCGAGTTGCGGCCGCCCGGCACCGACAAGGGCAGTGCCCTGCGGCTGGCCCACGAGCAGGCCGGAGCGGGCAGTGTCGCGTTCGTCGGCGACGACCTGGGTGATCTGGCCGCCTTCGACGCGGTCGACCGGCTGCGGGAGGACGGCGTCCCCGGCCTGCTGGTGTGCTCCGGCTCGTCCGAGGTGACCGAGCTCGCCGACCGGGCGGACCTGGTGGTGGACGGCCCGGACGGAGTGGTCGGCTGGCTGGACGCCCTGCTGCGCTGATCGGGGCGAACCACCCGCGGCCCGCCAGCGGCCGGGCAGGCCGCCGAACCGGGCTGACGGGGTTGGGCCGGTCGGGCAGGATGGTGGCAGCAGAGCGACCCGGGAGGAGCGCCGATGTCAGTGCAGGTTCGGGTGCCCACGATCTTGCGCACCTACACCGAAGGCGAGTCGGAGGTGTCCGCGGACGGGACCACCCTCTCCGACGTGCTCACCTCGCTCGACAGCCGGTTCCCGGGGATCCGCAGTCGGATCGTCGACGAGCAGGGCGCGCTGCGCCGCTACATCAACGTGTACGTGGGCACCGACGACGCCAGGTTCGTACAGGGGCTGCAGACGCCCACGCCGGACGGCAGCCAGATCTCGGTGATCCCCGCCGTCGCCGGCGGCTGATTGCCGTTCCTCCCGCCGAGCCCGCGCTCGGGTACACCGCGCCGGTCGGCCTTCCGCGCCGAGCCCGCGCTCGGGTACACCGCGCCGGTCGGCCTTCCGTGCCGAGCCCGCGCTCGGGTACACCGCGCCGGTCGGCCTTCCGCGCCGAGCCCGCG
>CAZNCE010000120.1:0-10776 GCA_964571285.1 uncultured Nocardioidaceae bacterium
CCTCGGGGTGGAAGCCGTTCTTCAGCTCGATCACCAGCCGCAGGCCGTGCTCGAGGTCGGTCAGGTCCTTGACGTCGGCGATGCCCTGCAGCTTCTTGGCCTGTACCAACGTCTTGATCCGCTCGATCACCTTCTCCGGGCCCACCTGGTACGGCAGCTCGGTCACCACGATGCCCTTGCGGCGGGGGGTGACGTTCTCGATCCGCGCGGAGGCGCGCATCTTGAACGAGCCGCGGCCGGACTCGTAGGCATCGCGGATGCCGCTCAGGCCCACGATCTTGCCGCCACCCGGCAGGTCCGGACCGGGGATGAACCGCATCAGCCCGTCCAGGTCGGTCTTGGGGTGCTTGAGCAGGTGCCGCAGCGCCTGGACGACCTCGACCAGATTGTGCGGTGCCATGTTTGTGGCCATGCCCACGGCGATGCCCGACGCGCCGTTGACCACCAGGTTGGGCAGCGCCGCCGGCAGCACCACCGGCTCGGTCTCGCGGCTGTCGTAGTTGGGCTTGAAGTCGACGGTGTTCTCGTCGATGGACTCGGTCATCGGCAGCGCCGGATGGGCCATCCGGCATTCGGTGTAGCGCATCGCGGCCGGTCCCTCGTCCGGGGAGCCGAAGTTGCCGTGCCCGTCGACCAGCGGCACCCGCAGCGACCACGGCTGCACCATGCGGACCAGCGCGTCGTAGATCGCCCCGTCGCCGTGTGGGTGCAGCCGGCCCATCACCTCGCCGACCACCCGCGCGCTCTTGACGTGGCCACGGTCCGGCCGCAGGTTCATCTCGGCCATCGTGTAGAGGATCCGGCGTTGGACCGGCTTCAGGCCGTCGCGGGCATCGGGCAGCGCGCGCGAGTAGATGACCGAATAGGCGTACTCGAGGTAGCTGCTGCGCATCTCCTCGCTGACGTCGATGTCGAGGATGTGTTCCTCGAAGTCGTCAGGCGGTGGAGCGGACTTCGTACGACGGGCCATCGATCCATTCTCCGATTCGTCTGCGGTCGCCCACCGCGACACGCCCGCGCTAGCGCAGACGAGTCGTCGGGTGGGATCAGCGGAAGTCGTCCTCGGTGTACTCGGTGCCGGTCCCGGTCCGGTCCTCCTCGGCGTGCCGCAGCTCGACCCGGCGGATCTTGCCCGAGATGGTCTTCGGCAGCCCCTCCGCGTCCGCCACGAACTCCAGGCGCCGGATCCGCTTGAACGGCGCCAGGTGCTCGCGGGTGTAGGTGAAGATGTCACGGGCGGCGTCCCGGCCCGGCTGGACCCCCTGCACCAGCACCACGAACGCCTTCGGCACCGCCAGCCGGACCGGGTCCGGCGACGGGACCACCGCCGCCTCGGCCACCGACGGGTGCTCGATCAGCACGCTCTCCAGCTCGAACGGGCTGATCCGGTAGTCGCTGGCCTTGAACACGTCGTCGGCGCGCCCGACGTACGTGATGTAGCCGTCCTCGTCCACCGTGCCGGTGTCACCGGTGTGGTAGAAGCCGCCGCGGGTCGCCTCGGAGGTACGGGAGTCGTCGCCCGCGTAGCCGGTCATCAGTCCGGTGGGGCGGCGGGCCAGCTCGATGCAGATCTCGCCGTCGTCGCCCACCTCACCGGTGGCCGGGTCGACCAGCGCGATCACGTAGCCGGGCAGTGGGCGGCCCATCGACCCCGGCTTGACCCGCTGGCCGGGGGAGTTGCCCACCTGGGCGGTGGTCTCGGTCTGGCCGTACCCGTCACGCACGGTGAGCCCCCAGGCGCGCTGTACCTGCCCGATGATCTCCGGGTTCAGCGGCTCGCCGGCCGCGACCACCTCGCGCAGCCCCAGCTCGTAGGCGCCGAGGTCCTGCTGCACCAGCATCCGCCACACGGTCGGCGGCGCGCAGAACGTGGTGACGTCGCAGCGCCGCATCACGTCCAGCAGCGCGGGGGCATCGAACCGGGCGTAGTTGTACAGCAGGATCGTCGCCCCCGCGTTCCACGGGGCGAACAGGCAGGACCAGGCGTGCTTGGCCCAGCCCGGCGAGGAGATGTTCAGGTGCACGTCGCCGGCCTGCAGGCCGATCCAGTACATCGTCGACAGATGGCCGACGGGGTAGGACGCGTGCGTGTGCTGCACCAGCTTGGGCCGGCTGGTGGTGCCGGACGTGAAGTACAACAGCAGCGGTTCGTCCGCCGTGGTGGGCGCGTCGCCGGCGTAGTCACCGGACCAGGTGTGCGAGTCGGCGAAGGCGGCCCAGCCGTCCACGGACTCGTCCACGGCCACCCGCAGCACGTCGTCGCCGACCGAGGAGAACTTGTCCACGTCGGCGGCGTGCGCGATGACGCAGCGGGCCTCGCCGCGCTGCACCCGGTCCTCGATGTCCGCAGGGGCAAGCAGCGTCGTCGCGGGGATCATCACCGCACCGAGCCGGATGCAGGCGAGCATGCACTCCCACAGCGGTACGCAGTTGCCCAGCACGATCAGCACCCGGTCACCGCGGCGTACCCCCAGCTCGGCCAGCCAGCCGGCCACCTGCACCGATCGGTCGCGCATCTGCGCGTAGCTGAGCGCGTCCTCGGACCCGTCCGGCTGCACGATCCATAGGGCCCGGCGGTCCGGGTGCTCGATGGCCAACTGGTCGAACCAGTCGGTGGCCCAGTTGAACCGGTCCAGCTCCGGCCAACGGAAGCCGTCGTACGCCGCCCGGTAGTCCTCGCGATGGGCCAGCAGGAAGTCCCGGGCGGCACGGAAGGCGGTGGTTCCCGGGCTGGTCTGTGGGGCCTGCTCGTTGTCGCGCATGAACCGGAGACTAGCCCTCGCTCGGGTGGCGGCAGAATCCCCGGGGGAGCAGGGTCCGCCGGGGATTCCGCCGCCTGTCGTGGTGACCCGGCCGTGCCGCACGGCCGTGTCACGGCTCAGCCGAGGTCCACCTTGATCACCTGACCGCCGCCGGCGCACACCGAGCAGGTGGTGACGAACGCGTCGCCGCCACGCAGGGCCACGCCGTACGGTGCCGTCAGCCCGTTCAACACCACCTCGTTCTGGCCGCCCGAGGCCGCCGGAGCGACCTTCACCAGGGCGCCGACAGGGCCGTTCAACAGGCCCTGCTCCGCGATCTCCACGGCGTACAAGGTGCCGTCCGGCGCGAAGGCCAGATCGGTGACGTTGGTCAGGCCGGTCGCGTAGACCGTCGGCGTGTGGCCCGGCATCACCCGGTAGATGTTCGAACCTCCGGGCGGGAACGGGAACCCGGTCAGCTGGCTGACGTAGAACGCGCCGTCCGGCCCGCGCACGACCGAGGTCGGCACCGCCTGCATGGGCAGCTGCGTCCCCGGCGGCAGGCCGAGGAACGGCGGCGCGTCGACCATCCGGTCGGGGAAGGCGGCGAGCGTTCGCACCCGGCCGGTCCGGGTGGCCATCAGGAGCGTGTTGCCGCCCGAGTCGGTGTTCAGGTACGTGCCCCCGTGGCGGAGCACGCCGGTGGGGTTGCTGTCCGGGTCGTCGATCGGGTTGGTCTGAGCCTCGTGTCCGGCGATGTCGGCCATCGTCGACCAGCCACGGTTGAACGTGCCTTGGATCAGCGTGCCCATGGCCTGACCCGAGGCAGGCAACTGAGCCCGGTTGGCCGGGTTCGTGCCCAGCCCGATGCTCACCACGAACTGCTGGTTGCCCGTCACCTCCACATCAGCCGGCCCCGAGGCCTGGCTGCCGTCCTCGGTGGCCAGCGACGGCAGGTCGGTCAGGACCCGTCGCTGGGTGCCGTGGTGCACCTTGGTGATCGAGCCGGACAACCCGAAGCACACCTCGTCGCCCTCGCCGCCGATCATGCACGGGCCGTCCCCTCCACGGCCCGACTCGGCGACGAACAGCGCGCCGTTCGGCGTGAACGACAGTTGGCGTGGGTTGTTCAGCCCGCTGGCCACCACCTCGTACTGCTGGTCGGCGCCGGCGGTGCCGGCCCCGAGCGCGACGGCCGTCGCGACGGCCGTCGTGATGGTGGCCGCGAGGACGGGGATCTTCCGCATGAGTCCCTCCCAGGGTGTTGTCACTGTCTGTGAGTCTTTTCCTGGGTAGTTCGGTTGTGCAATGGTCCGAATGGACTACTTCGCGCGCTGACCTGCGGCTACCGGGCAGCTTGTGATGGCTGGGCACCGGCGCGGTGGCAGCACTCTGTGTCATGACCCGGAAGCCTTCGGCCACAGGAGGTCCCAGTGCGTGGGGCGGTGTCGCGCGCGCGGTCCGCCTCCCGCTAGGGTTTCACCCAGTTCATCGGCCGGCTGCCCGACGACGCGTACGCCGGCGTTCCGACCGGCTGCCCGACGACGCGCAGGCCGGAACCTCCTCCCAGTTCGACCGCTCCCGACCCGCGCTGCGGGTTCCGGGTGCTTGCCCCGTTCCGCTCGGCCGTCCCCGTCGACCCGCGCGCCGGGTCAGCGACGGCCTTATCCCTCCTTGTGCATGGAGAGGACGTCGACATGGAGCTTTCTGCGGTTCACATCTGGGTCATGGTGTCGGCAGCGATGGTGCTGCTGATGACTCCCGGACTCGCCTTCTTCTACGGCGGCATGACGCGCGCCAAGTCCGCGCTGAACATGATGATGATGAGCTTCACCGCGATGGCCCTGGTCGCCGTCGTGTGGGTGCTCTGCGGCTTTTCGATGACCACCGGAGACGGCGTCACCCAGCTGGTCGGCAACCCGTTCGCCGGGGTCGGGCTCGGCTCGCTCGGCCCGGACGAGCTGATCGGCGCGGGCTACGCGGCCACCTTCGCGATCATCGCGGTCGCCCTGGTGTCCGGTGCCATCGCGGACCGGGCCAGCTTCGGCGCCTGGGTGGCGTTCGTCCCGCTGTGGACGGTGCTCGTCTACTGCCCGCTGGCGTACATGATCTGGGGCGGCGGGCTGCTGTCGGCAGACGGCGCCGTCGGCTCCTGGGCCGGTGAGGCGATCGACTTCGCCGGTGGGACAGTGGTGCACATCAACGCGGGTGTGGCCGGCCTGGTCCTGGCGTTGATCGTCGGGCGGCGCAAGGGCTTCGGCAGCGACCCGAGCCAGCGTCCGCACAACATCCCGCTGGTGATGATCGGCGCGGCCCTGCTGTGGTTCGGCTGGTTCGGCTTCAACGGCGGCGCCGCCGGATCCGCCGAACAGGCCGGCCTGATCTGGATCAACACGCTGACCGCCCCGGCGGCCGCCATGCTGGGTTGGCTGGCGACCGAGTGGGTCCGGGACGGGCGACCGACGTCGCTCGGCGCCGCGTCCGGCGTGGTCGCGGGCCTGGTCGCCATCACCCCGGCCTGTGCGGATGTGTCGCCGGTCGGCGCGCTGGGCCTCGGCGTGGCGGCGGGTGTCCTGGCCGCGTTCGCGGTCGGGTTGAAGTATCGGCTGCGCTACGACGACTCGCTGGACGTGGTCGGCGTGCACCTGGTTGGCGGCCTGGTGGGCACGCTCGCGCTCGGCTTCGTTGCGCTGCCCGGCGAGGGACCCGGCGGCCTGTTCTACGGCGGTGGGCTGGCGCAGCTGTCGGCCCAGGCGGTGGCGGCGGTGTTCTCGATAGCGTTCTGCGCGGTGCTCACGCTGGGGATCGGCCTGGTCATCCACCTGACCATCGGGTTCCGGGTCGCCGAGGCGGACGAGGTGACCGGCGTGGACCTCACCCAGCACGCGGAGACGGCGTACGAGTTCGGCGGTCTGGGCACCGGGGGTGCGTTCTCGCCGCACCCGAGCGTGCACCGCGCTGCGGGCACGCCGCAACCGGAAGGGGCCCCGGCATGAGGCTCGTCACCGCCGTCGTGCGGCCGGAGAAGCTGGACGCGATCCGCCAGGGTCTGGAGGACTACGGCGTGCAGGGGCTCACGGTGAGCCAGGCCAGCGGGTACGGCCGCCAGCGCGGCCACACCGAGGTCTACCGCGGTGCGGAATACACCGTTGACCTGGTCCCCAAGGTCCGAATCGAGGTGCTGGTCGAGGACGAGGCCGCGGACGATGTCGTGGGCATCGTGGTGGCCGGCGCCAGGACCGGTCGGGCCGGCGACGGCAAGGTCTGGCTGCTGCCGGTGGACCAGGCGGTGCGGGTGCGCACCGGCGAGCGGGGGGCTGCCGCCCTGTGACCTGCCGCCCTGTGACCCGTCGCCGTGACCTGCCGCCGTGACCTGCCGCGGTGACCTGCCGGCGGGCGACCTGAGATGCGGGGGCCGCCTGCCGGCGCGGTAGATTGCCCGGCGTGACTGATGATCCGGCCGGAGGTCCCCTCGTCTCCGAACCAGTGGTCTCCGCCGCCCAGGATCAGGCCGAACATCCCGGCTACCCGTCGCATTGGGAGGCCGACGTCGTGTTGCTGGACGGCCGGGCGGCGCACCTGCGGCCGATCCTGCCCGAGGACGCGGACGCCCTGGTCGAGTTCTACAGCCGGGTGTCACCGGAGTCGAAGTACCGCCGGTTCTTCGCGCCGTACCCCACGCTGTCCGAGCGCGACGTCCACCGGTTCACGCATGTCAGCCACACCGATCGGGTGGCGTTCATCGTCACGCTCGGCAGGCAGATGATCGCGATCGGCCGGTACGACGCGATCAACGAGAACCAGGCCGAGGTGGCGTTCCTGGTCGAGGACGCCCACCAGGGGCGCGGCCTGGGCCAGCTGCTGCTCGAGCATCTGGCCCAGGCCGGCCGGGAGCGCGGGTTCACCGAGTTCGTGGCCGAGGTTCTCCCCGACAACGCTCGGATGATGCAGGTGTTCCGCGACGCCGGCTACCAGGTGGATAGCGGCATCCACGAGGGCGTCATGCGGCTGGTGTTCCCGATCGATCCCACCGAGACGTCGGTGGGGGTGATGCAGTCCCGCGAGCACCGCGCCGAGGCCCGCTCCATCCAGCGCGGGTTCTTCGGCGCCCGCAGCGTGGCCGTGATCGGCGCCAGCCGGGAGGCCGACAGCATCGGCCACTCACTGGTCCGCAACCTGGTGCTGGGCGGGTTCACCGGACAGGTATATGCGGTGAACCCGTCCGCCCAGCCGGTGTCCGGCCTGCCGGCGTATTCCAACGTCAACGACATCCCGGGCCCGGTGGACCTGGCCATCGTGGCCGTGCCCGCGGCGGCGGTGGAGGACGTCATCCTCGACTGCGCCGGCAAGTCCGTCCGCGGGATGATCGTGGTCTCCAGCGGGTTCGCCGAAACCGGCCCGGAGGGCCGGCAGAAGCAGCGCCGGCTGGTCGGACTGGCCCGCTCGTACGGCCTCCGGCTGGTCGGACCCAACGCGCTGGGCGTGATCAACACCGCCTCCGACCAGCGGCTGAACGCCTCCATCTCCCCGCTGATGCCGAGGCACGGCCGGGTGGGGTTCTTCTGCCAGTCCGGCGCGCTGGGCCTGGCCATCCTGGAGAACGTGGATCGCCGCGGGCTCGGGCTGTCCTCGTTCGTCAGCGCCGGTAACCGGGCGGACGTGTCCGGCAACGACCTGCTGCAGTACTGGGAGGAGGACGCGGCCACCGAGGTCGTGCTGCTGTACCTGGAGTCCATCGGCAACCCCCGCAAGTTCAGCCGGATCGCCCGGCGGATCGGCCGGCGCAAGCCGATCGTGGCGGTGAAGACCGGCCGCACCACGCAGGGCGTGCCGGTCGGCCACGCGGTGCGCTCGTCCGTGGCGCCCCAGGCGGCGGTGGACGCGATGTTCCGGCAGGCCGGGGTGATCCAGGTCGACACCCTGGACGAGATGTTCGACGTGGCCCAGCTGCTCGCCCACCAGCCGCTGCCGCGCGGGCGCCGGGTCGCGATCGTCGGCAACTCCGACGCCCTCGGCCTGCTGGCCGTTGACGCGGCCACGGCGGCCGGCCTGGAGGTCGCCGAGCCGGTGGCGCTCGGGGCCGGTGCCACCGCCGAGGACTTCGAGCACGCCCTGGACGATGCCGTCGACGATCCCGACGTGGATGCCGTGGTGGCGGTGTTCATCCCGCCGATCAACACCCGCGGGGACGCGGTCGCGAACGTGCTGGCCGCGGTCGGGGAGCAGTCGGACAAGCCGGTGATCTCCACCTTCCTGGCCACCCAGGGGGTTCCGGAGCTGCTCCGCGTACCCGATGTCGAGGGGGTCGCCGGCCGCGGGTCGGTGCCGTCCTACCCCGCGCCCGAGACCGCGCTGCGAGCGCTGGCCAGGGTCGCCGACTACGCCGAATGGTGCCGCCGCGACAACGGCCAGGTCGCGGTCTACCCGGAGACCGACTTCCATGCCACCCAGCGGCTGGTGCACGGCTGGCTGGCGGAGTCCCCGGAGGGGCTGGTGCTGGACGACGCGCGCACCGGGGAGCTGCTCGCGCGCTACGGCATCCACCTGTGGCCGCGGGTCCGCGTGGACAGCCTGGACGCCGCGGTGGCCGCGGCCGACGAACTCGGCTGGGGCGTGACCATCAAGGCCACCGCACCCCACCTGGTGCAGCGACCCGACCAGTCGCACGTGTGGCGCAACATCGACGGTTTGGACGCGATGTCCGCGGCGTGGCGCCGCCTGAACGAGGTCATCGACGACCCGGACACCGCCGGGTTCGTCGTGCAGCGGATGGCCCCGCCAGGCGTACCCCTGGCGATCCGGTGCGTCGAGGAGGCGCTGTTCGGCCCGATCCTGTCCTTCGGGCTGGCGGGTACGGCCTCGGAGTTGCTCCAGGACAAGGCGTTCCGGATCCCGCCGATCACCGACATGGACGCGGCGGCGATGGTGCGCGAGATCAAGGCGGCGCCGCTGCTGTTCGGCTACCGCGGTGGCGAGGAGGTCGACGTCGCGCGGGTGGAGGACCTGCTGCAGCGGGTGTCGACGCTGAAGAACGACCTGCCCGAGGTGGCCGACCTCTCGCTGAGCCTGGTGCTCGCCGGGCCCGCCGCATGCAGCGTGCTGTCCGGGTCCTGCCGGTTGGCGGCCCCGCGCGACCAGCGCGCCGACTGGTTCGCCCGCCGGCTGGCCAACTCGGACGTGGACACCGTGCAGGGCTGAGAGATGCGAGGGGTCCCTAGGCGGCGTGACACACTGGCCGGCATGGCTGACCGTTCGGTGACCGCCGCGTCCGCCCGTACCGAGGCGCGGCTCAAGGACGCGATCGAGGCGTGTGGCTACTACCCGCAGGTGGTGGCCGACGCCGTGCACGGCTCGCTGGCGGGCGAGGAGGTGCTGGCGTTCTTCGTGCACCACGAGCCGACGTTCGACCGCGACGAGGTGCGCCGGCACGTGACCGTGGTGGTGCTCACGCCGACCCGGCTGCTGCTCGCCCACACCGACGAGCACGCACCCGACGACCTGCTGCCCGCGCCTTACGCCTCCACCTCGACCGAGGCGGTGCCGATGGGGTCGGTCAGCTCGGTGGTCACCACCCGGATGGTCGCCAACCCCGCGACGTACGCCTCCGGCGGCCGGGGCGGCTCGCTCGCCGACGAGGCGGTGCTGACCATCGGCTGGGGCGCCGTGAGCCGGATCGACCTGGAGCCGGCCACCTGTGCCGACCCCGAGTGCGAGGCCGACCACGGCTACACCGGCACCACCGCCGCCGACGACTTCTCCATCCGGGTGAGCTCGGCCGCCGACGGCGCCGAGGCAGTGCAGCGGCTGCTCGACTTCGCCTCCACGCTGTCGGCGCTGACTGCCGGCCGGCGACCTTGAGCGACCTCACCGATCCGCGGGTGGTGCGCCCGAGGTACGGCACCGGCTCGCTGGCCGACCTGGTGCCCTCGATCGGTGTGGCGCTGGGCAGCCGGCGGTGGGACGGCGTGCTCGACCTGCCACCCGCCGCGCGCTATGCGGTGCTGCTGGTGGACGGGCTCGGATTGGAGCTGCTGCGCGAGCACGCCGCCGACGCGCCGTACCTGTCGTCGCTGCTGCCGTCCGATCCGGACGCCGCCGTGACCTGCGGGGTGCCGAGCACGACCGCGACCAGCCTGACCTCGCTCGGCACCGGGTTGCCGCCCGGTGCGCACGGGGTGGTCGGCTACACCTGCCGGATCCCCGGCACCCAGCGGGTGCTGAACGCGTTGCGCTGGGACTCCCGGGTGGACCCGATCGAGTGGCAGCCGCACCCCACGGCGTACTCGGCACTGACCGAGGACGGGATCGCGGTGACCACCGTGAGCAAGCGGTCGTTCGAGTCCACCGGCCTCACGATGGCCGGCCAGCGCGGGGCGGTGTACGCCGGTGCGGACAGCCCGGGGGAGCGACTGGCCGAGGCGGCGTACGCCGTGTCGGACCCCCGGTCGCTGGTGTACGTCTACGACGCCGACCTGGACGCGACCGGACACCGGGACGGCTGCCGGTCCGAGGCGTGGCGGATGCAGCTCGGCATGATCGACCTGTTCGCACTGCGGCTGCGGGCCGAGCTGCCCGCCGACACGGTGCTGGTGATCACCGCCGACCACGGCATGCTCGATATCGAGCGAGCGCTGCTGTACGACGTGGAGGCCGAGCCCGACCTGCTGGACGGCGTCGTGGTGTTCGCGGGCGAGGCGCGGCTGCGCCAGCTGTACTGCCGGGCCGGGGCGGAACTGGACGTGGCCAAGCGGTTCGCCGAACGGTTCGGCGACGACCTGCTCGTGGTGTCGCGCGACGAGGCGGTCGAGGACGGCTGGTTCGGGCCGTCGCTGGCACCCGCCGTGGCACCCCGCATCGGCGATGTGCTGCTGGCCGGGCTCGGTGACATCGGGATCACCTCGAGCAAGCACTTCCCGCAAGAGGCCGCACTGATCGGTATGCACGGTTCGCTGACCAGCGCGGAGATGCTGGTGCCGCTGCTGGTGGATCCGGGCCGCGCCTGAGCGAAGCCGTCTGTGGGCCGGGCGAGCGTCGG